>JALHNL010000013.1 GCA_022843545.1 Phycisphaerales bacterium
CGCCCGACCAGAGGTGGACGCCGGCCTCATCGCCCAGCGTGGCGCCCGCGCCGGGCTCGCCGGCGTGAACGACGATCGCTGTGCGGGACTCGGCCCGCGAAAGCGCGGGGATCGCCGCGTCGCCGGTATTGATTGCGCCCCGCGGGATGAGCGCCAGATCGTTGAGCAGCCCCATGATGTGCCAGCCGCCGGCCTTGGTGCCCGTGAACACGCCCATCGCGGGGATCACCAGCCCGACGGCGCGCCCCAGGCGGTCGGCGAGATGCACGCCGCCCGCCGCCAGGGCGATGGCGCGCTCGCGCTGCGCCGCGTCGTGCTGACGCGAAAGGTCCAGCACCACCCACGTTCGCCGCGGCGCGGGCGCGGCGTTCTGGCGCACCAGCAGGTCCACCGACCGCGCCGAGGCCTTCCAGGCGATGGACCGCGGGCTGTCGCCGGGCACATACGCACGCAGGCTCAGGAACTCCTCCCCGTGCCCGGCGCGGCGCACCTGGACCGTGTCGCCGGGGGTGCTGCCCCAGGCCCGGCGGATGAGACTCTCGTCGAGTTCTTCGGGCGCGGGCTGAACGATGCAGCCGCCGGGGATGAGCAGCTCGACCGACTTGAGGATGATGCCGAAGGGGAAGCTGGTGCTGACGCGGAGGCCGCGCGAGAGCAGCCGCCCGCGCCCGTCGGGCGTGGCTTTGGCGACGACCTCGGCGATGACGGTTCCGCGCGCGGGCACATACGCGCAGAACCCGATGGGCTCGGCCTCCAGTTCCGCTCGGGGCGTGCCGGGCTGGGGCGCGACGCCGCCCGCGCCCAGGCGCTTGCGCAGCCCGCGGCTGAGGCGGTCGCTCCACCCGCGGACGGTGCCGGGCTCGACGAGTTCGGTGAGCGTGAGGGCGAAGGCGGGGGCGAAGCGGTTGCGGTTGGTGATGCGGTATCGCACGCGCACGGGCCCGCCGGCGACCGCGTCGGGAAAGGCCTCGCGCTCCACGCGCACGCCCATCATCATCCCGCCGGAGATCACCCCCGACACCATGATGAGCCCGATCGAGAGCCCGAAGAGCCAGTAGAGCAGGTTGTTCTGACTGTTGAACGCGCCGATGGCGATCAGCAGCGTGACAAACGAGTAGACGAGCAGCGCGCCGTGAACGTGGTAGCGACGACGCAGCTTCCCCTTGACAGGGAGGGAATCGGGCACGGCTTCGATCGTGGCGGCGGGCATGGGTGAGGGGGCAGGGCCCGCAACCCTATACGCGGACGCGGGCCGGGCTGATCGGGTCTTCCCCCGTGAGATGATTCTGCGGGCCCGCCTGTCACACCCCGCCCCCAACCGCACTTGCCTGATGGTCCTGAGGGGCCGGCGGCGAAGTGGGCACGCCGCCGCGCCCCTCCTTCTGGAGATCATCATGAGCCGTCGAATCTTCTCCGTTCTGGTTCTCTCCGCGGCCTTCACGGGGCACGCGGCGGGCAACGTCATCACCAACCCGTCCTTTGAGTCCGGGCTGGTGCCATGGTCTTTGGGCAGCGTGAATCCGGGCGCGGTCTTCAGCCTTGAGAACGCCTTCGGCTTCACGGGCAGCCGGTCGGTGTTCTTCGGCGCGGCCTCCCAGCTTCAGCCCATCATCCTGTCTCAGGACCTTGCGGCGCCGCTGGTGAACGGCGGGGCGTACGAGCTTTCGTTCTGGGTTCACAATTACGGCATCGACAACGATTCGCTGGCCATTTCGATGATCGAGGTGTTGCCGAACAACAACGAACTCCATCAGGCCATCGTCCCCCCGGGAATCGTGGGCACGGCGCTGGAAAGCTGGTCGCAGGTGGTGATTCCGTTTGTCGCGAACGCGAATTCGAACCGCATCCAGATCTCGGGCTTCGACAACAGCGCCGCCTTCTACCTCGATGAGTTCTCGCTGGTGGCTATCCCTGCGCCGGGGGCGGGCGCGACCATCGCGGCGGCCGGGCTTCTGGCCACGCGGCGGCGCCGGCGGGCATGAGCGGGAAGCGTTGGCCGGCGCGTTGAGAGCCGCCTCGGGCGCGAGGGCCGTACCCTGCCCCCGCATGCCCCCGTCCACCCCACTTCTCTCGGCCCGCCGGCTCGCCAAGCACTTCGGCCCGCGCACGCTCTTCACGAACATCAGCCTCACGGTGGAGGCGGGCGAGCGCATCGCGCTCATCGGGCCCAACGGCGCGGGCAAGTCCACGCTGCTGAAGATGCTGGCGGGCCTGGAGCACGCCGACGGGGGCGACATCACCCCGCGCAAGGGCCTGCGGATGGCGTACGTGGCGCAGAGCGACGCCTTCGAGCCGGGCTCAACGATCCTGTCGAGCGTGGTCGCCGCGGTGAAGGCCGACCCGCCCGCGCACATCCACGACGATCACGAGGTGGACCTGCAGGCGGAACAGACGCTCTACCGCGTGGGCTTTGACGACCTGACCAAGCCCACAAGCGTGCTCTCGGGCGGGCAGCGCAAGCGTCTCTCTATCGCCCGCGCCCTGGCCCGCGAGCCCGACCTGCTGCTGCTGGACGAGCCCACCAACCACCTCGACGTGGAGGGCATCGACTGGCTCGAGGACCTTCTGTCTCGCTCTGGCGAGCAGGCGTTCGCATCCATCTCGATCACCCACGACCGCGCGTTCCTGGAGTCCACCGCGACCCGCATCATCGAGCTCTCGGTGGCCTACCCCGAGGGCACCTTCAGCGTGCAGGGCGGCTACGACGAGTTCCTCTTCCGCAAGCAGGAATTTCTCGACGGCCAGCTCCGCCAGCAGCAGGCGCTCGCGGGGCAGGTGAAGGAAGACCTGCGGTGGCTGTCGCGCGGGGCCAAGGCCCGGCGGACCAAGAGCAAGAGCCGCATCCAGGCCAGCTTCGAGCGCATGGACGAACTCGCCGCGCTCAAGCTCCGCAACGCCCCCGCCAAGGCCGCCGCCATCGACTTTGCCGCCACCGACCGCCAGACGCAGAAGCTGCTGGTCGCCCGCGGCGTGAGCAAGACCCTGGGCGGGCGTGCGCTCTTCAGCGACGTGGACGTGATCCTCTCCCCGGGCATGCGCCTGGGCCTCATGGGCCCCAACGGCTCGGGCAAGAGCACGCTCATCCGCGTGCTGACGGGTGAACTGGAGTCCGACCCGCCCTCGCCCGCCGCGGTCGCCGAGGCCGCCGCGATGGCCGATCAACTCCCGCGCAGCACGCCGCCGCTGGCCAGCGTCACCCGCGCCGCGGGCCTGCGGGTGGTGGTCTTCTCGCAGCACCGCACGGAACTGGACCCGGACATGGAACTGGGCGAGGCCCTCTGCCCGGTCGACATGCTCACCTACCGCGGTCGACAGATCCACGTCAACACCTACGCCGCGATGTTCCTGTTCACCAAGGAGCAACTGCGCAGCCCCATCGGCACGCTCAGCGGCGGCGAGCAGGCTCGCGTCCACCTGGCCCGCCTCATGCTCGAGCCCGCCGACGTGCTCGTTCTCGACGAACCCACCAACGACCTGGACCTGGCCACGCTCGACGTGCTGGAAGAGAGCCTCGAAGAGTTCCCCGGCGCGGTGCTGCTGGTCACCCACGACCGCGCCATGCTCGACCGCCTGGCGACCAAGATCCTGTCGCTGGATGGCCAGGGCGGCGCGCACTACTACGCCGACTACCCGCAGTGGAAGGCCGTGCAAGAACGCCTGGCCGCGGCCCGCGCCAAGGCGCCCGCGCCGAGCAAGCCCGCGACCTCCCCCACCGCCACCTCCCCCACACCGGCCACGCCCGCGCCCGCGGCGGGCAAGAAGAAGCTCACGTACAAAGAGCAGCAGGAACTCGCGGGCATCGAACCCGCCATCGAGCGCCTTGACGCGGAGATCAAGCGACTGGAGTCGGCGATGGGCGACCCGGCCGTCATGGCCGACGGCCTGAAGATGGCGGAAGTCTGCCGCCAGTTGGGGGAGGCGCAGGCCCAGTCCGCCCGGCTGTTCGAGCGGTGGTCGGAACTGGAAGCGCGGGCCTGAATGTTGTGCCCAGGCAGGCGGTGATGCGTCCGCGCGGGCATCTCTCCGATGTCCCACCTCAGCAGCCCTGATCGCTCGCCGTTAGACTGCCGGGATGCCCCGCCTCACCCTCGCCCTCCTCATCCTCCTCACCCTCCTCTCCGCCTGCGCCGCCGTCCAGCGCAGCGAGCCCACCTCCGCCGCACCCCGCTGGGCCATCGCCATCCACGGCGGCGCGGGGGTGATGGCCGGGCTGTCGCCCGAGGCCCAGCGCGAGCGGCTGGACTCGCTTCGCCGCGCCCTTTCCGCGGGGCGCGACATCCTGTCGTCGGGCGGCAGCAGCCTCGACGCCGCCGAGCGCGTCGTCCGGATCCTCGAAGACGACCCGCTCTTCAACGCGGGCAAGGGCGCGGTCTTCACCGAGGCCGGCACGCACGAACTGGACGCCGCGATCATGGACGGCTCGACGCTGAAGGCCGGCGCGGTCGCGGGGGTCAAGACCGTCAGGAACCCCATCAGCCTCGCCCGGCTGGTGATGCAGCAGACCCGCCACGTGCTGCTCACGGGCGACGGCGCCGAGGCCTTCGCTACTGAAGCGGGCGTCGAGCGCGTGCCCAACGACTACTTCAGCACGCCCGGCGCACGGCGCGAACTGGAGCGCGTGCTCGACGACCGCCGCCGCAAGCAGGCCGCGGGCGCCAGCGCCGACCTCCAATCCGAGCCCCCCAGCACGCGCATGAGCACCGTCGGCTGCGTCGCCCTCGACACCGCTGGACGCCTCGCCGCCGCCACCAGCACGGG
This sequence comes from Phycisphaerales bacterium, assembly GCA_022843545.1. Classification (GTDB taxonomy): domain Bacteria; phylum Planctomycetota; class Phycisphaerae; order Phycisphaerales; family UBA1924; genus JALHNL01. The sequence goes on from JALHNL010000013.1 coordinate 4,759, forward strand.
CGGTCTCACCGCCAAGCGCTGGGGGCGGGTGGGCGATGTGCCCATCATCGGCGCGGGCACCTACGCCAACGCGCTCGCCGCCGTGAGTTGCACGGGCGTGGGCGAGCAGTTCATCCGCCACACCGTCGCCCGCGAGGTCGTCGCCCTCATGACCTACCGCGGCCTGAGCCCCAGGGCCGCCGCGGATGAGCTCATCTCCAACCGCCTCAACCCCGATGACGGCGGGCTCATCGTCGTGAGCGCGACGGGCGAGATCGCCCTGGTCTTCAGCACGCCCGGCATGGCCCGCGGCGCGGCCGACAGTTCCGGGCGGTTTGAGGTCGGCCTGTACCGCGAGATGGAGCGCTAGACCCCGCGGCCTTCGCGTACGATGATCGCCCCCATTCGCACGGACACACCCATGACCTCACCCTTCCTCGTTCTCGCCTCCCTCGGTCTCGCCCTGGGCCAGCCCGCCAAGCCCGATGCGCCCGCCGCGCCTCCAGCCGGCGAGAATGCGCCCGCCGCCGGGGCCAAGGCCGCCGACGCGTCCACGCCTGCAGACGCCAAGCCCTCGCTCGACCTGCTCAAGCAGCGCCTCACCGGCTCGTTCGCCTCCACCGAGCAGTCCGCGGCGGACCCGGAGAACTACTTCGACATCCGCCTGCACATGGCGCCGATCTGGACCGACCGCTCCGACGGCCCCTGGCTGTACGTGGAGCAGGCCACCGCGCAGGCCCCGGACCGCCCCTACCGCCAACGCATCTACCGCCTCAGCGAGCCCACACCCGGAACCTATCGCAGCGAGGTGTACACGCTGCCGGACAACAAGACCGCCATCGGCGCGTGGAATGACCCCGCCAAACTCAAGGACCTGGCGCCCGAGAAGCTCACCCTTCGCGACGGCTGCGCACTGGATCTCACGTGGAAGGAAGGCGCGTTCGTGGGCGCGACCAAGGGCCAGTCCTGCGCCAGCGACCTCCGCGGAGCCAAGTACGCCACCAGCGAGGCCACCATCCTCGCCGACCGCCTCATCACCTGGGACCGCGGCTACGACGCCAAGAACGAACAGGTCTGGGGCGCGACCAAGGGCGGGTACGTGTTCAAGCGGATCCAGACCCCCAAGTAGCCCGCTCATCTGAGTCCGTGCCCACCTCCCCCTTCAAGCGGCGAACCCCTTCGCCGACACTCTCGCCCGCGCCACTCTGATTATCTCCGGAGATATCCCGGTCAATCAGTCGCCCCTCGGAGTCCGCCGTGCCCCCAAACTCATCGATCACTTCCACCGCCTCCTTTCAGGCCCGGCTGATGCACGCCGAGAAGTGGCGGCTGGGCGTACTCATCGGCTGCTACGGACTGTTCCTGGTGTTCGGCGCGGTTCGGAGACAACTGGACACGGCGTTGGGGGAAGAGGCTGCCTTCTACCGCATCATGACGCTCTACGCGATGGCGCTCGCCGTGCTGGGCCTGGCCTACGCCGATACCGCCCGCCGGGCCCGCCGTGGCCAACTGCTTCCGGCTTGGCGGCTCTGGGCCGGAGGCGTGGTTGATGTGGGCGTGCCCATGGGGTCAGTGCTGATCCTGCACCTGTTCTCGCCTCGCGGCGAACTCGCCGCGCTCTCCGCACCCGTGCTGCTCATCGTCCCCATCGTGCTGTTGCTCTCCGCGCTGCGTTTGCGCCCTGGCTACTGCCTCGCGCTGGGCCTGGTCGCGGCGATCCTGCACGCCCTGCTCACGCTCTACACGCTGAGCAGCGGCGCGGCCCCGGCGAGCGAGGCTCCGCGCCTGCTCACGTACGCCGTGCTGCTGGCGGTGTGCGGCTGCGCGGCCGCGCTGGTCGCTCGCTTCATGCGCCGCGTGGTTCAGGAGGCGGTGTCCGAGGCCCTCACTGCGGAGAAGAGCGCCAGCCAACTGGCCCTGGTGCGGCGCGAACTGGACATCGCCAGCGAGATCCAGCGAGGCCTTCTGCCCGCCACGCCGCCGGCGGTCGAGGGCTTTGACATCGCGGGCATGGCCCGCCCCGCCGCCGAGGCCGGCGGCGACTACTTCGACTGGCTCCCGCTGGGCGACGGGCGAGTCGTGGTGGCGATCGCCGACGTCACCGGCCACGGGATCGGCCCCGCGATGGTCATGGCCGTCTGCCGGGCGTATTCCCGCGCCACCGCGCCCCGCGTGAACGGACCCGAGGAGTTCCTGAGCCGCCTCAACACCCTGGTCACGCAGGACCTGGGCGGCGGGCGGTTCATCACGATGGCCGTGGCGGTCGTGAGCCCCGACGGCTCAGTGGAACTGCTCTCCGCCGGGCACGGGCCCACGTTCCACTATCACGCCTCAACGGGAAAGGTGAGCGACTTCGGCGGCAACGGTCTGCCGCTGGGCATCGCGGACGATGAGCAGTACAACCCCGCGGCGCACCTCACGCTGGAGCGGGGCGACGTGCTGGTGATGCTCACCGACGGGTTCATGGAGCACCCCTCGCCCAGCGGCGCGCAGTTCGGGCAGGCCCGCCTCAGCGAGGCCATCGCCCGCGGCGCGGCCCTGCGCAAGCCCGCCGCCGAACTCATCCGCGACATCGACCACGCCGTCGCGGGCTTCGCCGCAGGCAGCGTGCAGACCGACGACATGACGGCGGTCGTGATCCGCCGGCTGTGAGACTCGGTCGGCGGTGAAGGCGGGGCGGGGTGGTTCCCTGAACTCACGCCAGATCCATGCCAAGGCGGACTCCACGGCGGAGGTCAATGATCTGCCGGACCTGTGCAATGGCCCGGCCCCCGCCGCGTTGATCGAATGTGGAGGTCGAATGATCTGTCGCTCAGCGCTGTTCGCGTTGGTTCTGGTCCTTGGAAACGTCGGCGGGGCCGCCGCGCAGTGGACGACCGCGCAGGTCAACGCTCCGCGTGTGCAATACCGCACCTTTCCGAGCGTGGCCGCGGGCACGGCCGTGAGCTTCCACATCTACACCCCGCCGCAGTACGACTCGCAGCCGGAGCGGCGCTTCCCCGTGCTCTACTGGCTGCACGGCTCAAACTCGACCACGACGGGCATCTCCACAGTCAGCAACTGGTTCGGCTCCGCGATGAGCCGGGGCGACCTGCCCCCGATGCTCGTGGTCTTTCCTAACGGCTGGCCCAACGGCATGTACTGCGACGCGGCGGACGGAACCCGCCCCGTCGAGACCGTCATCATGCAGGAACTGATCCCGCACGTTGACGCCACCTTCCGCACCATCGCCGAGCGGCGCGGGCGGATCCTCGAAGGCTTCAGCATGGGCGGCTACGGCACGGGGCGGCTGAGCTTCAAGTACAGCGAACGCTTTGTGGCCGCCTCCATGCTGGGCGCGGGGCCTGTGCAACTGGATTTCACGCAGGGCCCGATCGGGACCAACGTCCCGCCCGCGACACGCCAGGCGATCTACGAAGACGTCTGGAACGCCGACCCCGCGATCTTCTTCGCCGCCAGCCCGTGGAACCTCGCCCAGGTCAACGCTCAGGCCATCCTCGGCCGCCGGCTCCGCCTCCGCATCGCCGTCGGCGAGAGTGACGCCATGCTCACTCCCAACGCCGAGTTGCACACCCACCTCATGTCGCTGGGCATCCCTCACCAGTGGCGAACCTACCCCGGCGTCGCCCACGAGCCGCTCCTGCTCATGCAGGCCATGGGGCCCGCCAACTGGGAGTTCTATCGCGGTGCGCTCGCCCCATGCACCGCCGACCTCACCGACGTGGGCGACACCGGATCAGGCCCGGACAACCAGGCCACCGTCGACGACATGATCGCATTCGTCAACGCCTTCTCCGACGCCTCGGGCTGCCCGGCCCCGCCCCCCACTCCCCCCGCCCCACCCAGCACCGGGCTCGCCTGCAACCTTGCCGACATCACCGACGTGGGCGACACCGGCGCGGGCCCCGACGCGCAGCTCACCGTGGACGACGTCATCGCGTTCGTCAACGCCTTCAGCGACGGCTGCTGAGCGACCGCCAGCCATCGATGGCTCTCCGCGTCAGCCGGCGCGTGCGCGACGCCCGGCACGCCACTCACTTCCCCGCCTCCACATACACGTCTACCTGCTGCCCCACCATCGCCGCCGGCAGCGCGGTGCGGGGGAAGGCGTAGACGACCTGCATGACCCGGGTGTCAATGCGCTCGGCGGTGTCGCCGGTGAGGCTCTTCTTGGGCTGAACCATCGGCTCGATGCGCACAAACGCCAGATCGACCTTCATGTCGCGGTTGCCGCGGAGCATGGCGGTCGCGGGGGCGTCGGAGCGGATGCGCCAGGCATCGTTCTCGTCGATGTCGGCGCGAATGTGCAACGTCTTGGTGTCGCCCAGCACCATCAGCGGCGGGTCGGGGCGGGCCGGGTCGGCGAACTCGCCGACGCGGACGCTCACTCGCAGCACCGTCGCGTCTCGCGGGGCGGTGATGGTGAGGCGGTCCAGGTCCACCCGCGCCGCCTCCGCCGCGCGGGCCGCCATCTCCACCTGGGCCTCGGCGATCGCGATCTCGGGCCGCCACGCGCCCGCGTCGAGCAGGTCGAGGCTCGCCTGGGCCGCGGCCAGCCGCTTTTCCGCCGCCTGTGTGTCGAATCGGCGGATCTGGATCTCGTCGAGCGAGGCGGCGCCGCCCCGGGCCGCGGTCTCGAGGCGATCGAGCTTTTCCTTCTCGCGCTGCAGCGCCACACGGGCTTCGTCGACGCTGGCCCGGGCAACACGGACTTCCTCGGGCCTGGGCCACTGACGGAGGCGGTCCAGTTCGGCGCGGGCGCGGTCGAGCGCGGCCTGACGCGAGGCCAATTCGGCGCGCACCGCGCGGTCGTCGAGCGTGAAGAGGACGTCGCCCGCCTTGACCTCGTCCCCCGCCTTCACCAGCACCTTCGCCACCACGCCCGCGGCGTGCGTGCCGATGGCGATGGGCTCGGTGGAGGGCTCGATGAGACCCGCGCCCGCGACGCTGAGGGCGTAGGGCGCGGTGGGCGGAGCGGCGATCGGCGGGGCGGGAGTGACCTTGGTCTGGTCGCCCATGACCGTCACCACGCCCAGCGCCACGCCGGCGAGGGCCAGACCGGGCACGATGTACTTCCACGCGTTCATGGCTCAAACTCACTTGCTCGCGGGCACTCCCGCGATAGACCACCTGGATTCTCACACCTTGAACACCACCGCTGGCTCCAGCCGCAGAACCCGCGTTAAAGACAGCAGCGCCGCGATCAGACAGATCGAGAGAATCCCCACCGCGCCCGCGACGGGGATGTGCCACGTCATCCTGAAGCCCAGCCCGCTGTCGCCCATCGCGACGCCCATCAGGCACGCGCCGCCCAGGCCCAGCCCGTAGCCGATTCCGCCCACCGAGAGCACTTGCACGAACACCATCGCGATGAGCCGTCCGCTGGTGGCGCCCATCGCCTTGAGCGCGCCGTAGGCCCGGAGCGAGTCGACGGTGAAGTTGTAGAGCATCTGCCCGCACACCAGCAGCCCCACGATGAACCCCAGCGCCACCGCCATCCCGAAGTTGATGAGAATGCCCGTCTCGTGCAGGATGTAGTCGCTGGTGAGCCCGATGAAGTCGTCGTTGGTCCGGGCCTTCAGCCCGGTCGTCTCCTCGATCCGCCGCGCCACCTCCGCCGCGTCCTCCCCCGGCGCGCACTTCACCAGCACGAACGACAGCAGGCGCCTCTCCGGCGGGGCCATCGAGATCGCCCGCGAATACGTCGTGTAGATCACCGGATCCCAGAAGAACGAGCGGCTGCCTCGATACGTGCCCACGACCTCGACTTCGTTGTCGTTGATGTCGAAGCGGTGCCCGACGTCGACGTGCCCGTCGCCCCGCTGCTTGTACCGCAGCTTGGTCGGGGCGGCGTCGTGGTCGATGATCACCGCCTTGTCGCGCCGCAGATCGGCCAGCGCGCCGCGGATCATCTCTGGCGGCCCGCCCATCAGCGTCGCGTCGTCGATGCCCACCAGAATGGCCGTGGTCCGCGTGCCGTCGGCCAAGCGGGCCTTGAGGAAGGCCTGGTACAGCGGCAGGGCCCAGTGCACCCCTTTCACCGATCGCACGCGCGAGACCATGGTGTCCCGCAGGGCGTGCGGGTCCTGACTGAAGCGCACCTGCGGGTCCATCACCCACAGGTCCGCGTGCGACGTGTCACGGATGAACGCGCCCGTCTGCGAAGCCAGCCCCACCAAAATCGAGAGTTGCTGCACGATCAGCAGCGTGGCGAAGGCGATGCCGAAAGTCAGCCCGAAGTACTTCAGGCGGTCGCCCATGAGCATGGCGAGCGCGACGCGGTTCATGCGTGGGTCTCCGCGCCGCGCTCATCCCCCACCGCGCCGCGCAGCCGCGACTCCGCTTCGGGCTTCAGAAAGCCGCTGAGCGTCGCGAGCAGCAGCGTGTGCAGCCGGCTCGCCAGCGAACGCCAGGGCACGCACGGGTCGTTCTGGTGCGTGATGTGCAGCGAGGCCAGCCCATGCACCCCCGACCACAGCACCTGGGCCACCAGTTCCGGATCGGTGTGACCAGCACGCAAGTCGCCCGCGGCCATGGCCTGCGCGATCGCCTCGCGGTGCGCCGCGTACCCGTCCATCTCGGGGTTGTCGAACTTGGCCAGATCCTCAGGCTGAGGCTCCACCGGAGGAACCGGAAGCATGAACATGAATCGGTAAGCCTCGGGGTGCCGGACGGCGAAGTGCACGTAAGCCTCGCCGAAGCGATAGATGCGCACCACCGGGTCGGCGATGGCGTTGAGCGGGGTCAAGCCGTCGGAAAACGTGGTGAACTCGGCGCGGCAGAGTTCCAGCAGCAGATCTTCTTTGCTGGAGAAGTGCGTGTACAGGGCCGGAGCGGTGTAGCCGATCGCGCCCGCGATCCGCCGCAGGCTGACCGCCTCGTAGCCGTGCTTGACGAACAGGGCCCGGGCCGCCCGCAGGATGCGCGCCTTGACGCGGGCCTGTTCCTTGATTTGGCGGGTGGCGGGCATGGGGCGCGTCGGTCATGGACGGTGAGAAAGAGCCTTCACAGACCCTTTACATCGGTCAGTCACTTAACACTGTAAAGCATACCCGCGCCTTTCCGTTCCGGCAAGCCCCACCCCGCACGCGTACGCTCCCTCATCGCCTCCATGCCCCGATATCCCCGCCATATCGACCTCAAAAAAGACCGCGGCCTCACCATCGAGTGGGACGACGGCACCTCCTCCTACTTCTCCATCGCCTATCTCCGCAAGATGTCCCCCTCCGCCGAGGCCCGCGAGATGCGCGAGCAGATCGCCAAAAACCCGCTGGCCATCGTCCCTTCCGCCCCACCCTCGGGCCCCCTCACCGCGCTGGGGGCCGAGCTCGTCGGGCACTACGCCATCCGCATCCGCTTCAGCGACGGGCACGACACCGGCATCTACTCCTGGGACTACCTGCAGCAGATCGCGCACAAGGACGGCTGACCCGCCACGCCCCGTCCACCGATTCACTAGACTCGGTCGATGCTCGGCGCGGTCCTGATCCCGATCGGCGTGGCGATGGCCCTGGCCCTCGCGCTCACGCCCTACTTCCGCGCCGTGGGCCTCCGCCGCGGGCTCCTCGACACCCCGGGCGTCCCCGGTCAGATCAAGGCTGAGAAGCGCTACGTCCCCAACACCGGCGGCATCGCGATCTTCTACGCCATCACGCTCTCCATCTCCACCGTTCTCTATCTCGCCAGCGTCAGGCCCGGGTGGCTCACCGAATTCGTCCCTTCGGCTTCCCCGTTCATCTGGGGAATCCGCGACCAGACCTGGACCATCCTGATCTTTCTGGCCTGCCTTGCGACGCTCCACGTGCTCGGGCGCTTCGACGACCGCCGCCCGCTGGGACCGTACCTCAAGCTCGCCGTCATGCTGGGTGTCTCGGCCCTCGCGGTGATCGGCACCGGCTCGCGCCTCTTCACCTTCCTCGACCCCCACGTCGGCGGCCCCTGGCTCTCGATCCTCATCACCATCCTGTGGATCGGCGTGGTCACCAACGCGATGAACTTCCTGGACAACATGGACGGGCTCAGCGCGGGCGTCACGGTCATCGCGGGCGGCTGCTTTTTGTGGGCCACGCTCGCGGCACTCAACCCGCAGTGGTTCGTCGCGGGGTGCCTGGCGCTGCTCATCGGCGCGTGCCTGGGCTTTCTGGTCTTCAACTTTCCGCGCAAGCCCCACGGCGGGGCCACCGTGTTCATGGGCGACTCAGGCTCACTGCTGCTTGGCTTTTGCCTCGCTTTCCTCACCGTCCGCACCACGTTCTATGACCCCCTCTCCGCCGGCGGGTGGTACGCCGTGCTCATGCCGCTGGTGGTCCTCGCGGTCCCGCTCTACGACTTCGCGAGCGTGTGCGTCATCCGCCTGCGTGCCGGGCGCTCGCCCTTCGTGGGCGACCTCAACCACCTCTCCCACCGCCTCGTGCGCCGCGGCCTCTCGCGCCGCGACGCCGTGATCGTCATCTACGGCCTGACGGGCATCACCGCGATGAGCGGCATCGGGCTCTCGAGCCTTGAGCCGTGGAAGGCCCCATTGGTGGGCGCGCAGGTGCTGCTGGTGCTGGTCGTGATGGCGATGTTTGAAGGCCGCGCGGTGGAACCCGCCGCCAACCCCGCTCCCCCCCGCGAGCGCACCGATGGCTGAGCCGCAACCCCAAGCCGCGCTGGCCGCGCCGCCCCCGACCACCCCGGTGGCCACCGCCACGGACACCGCCGAGCCCGCCTCGCCCGCCGCGCGCGTCGTGGCGCTCATTCTCGCAGCGCTCATCCTGCTCCCCCAGGCGCTCCGCGCCACGGCGGACTTCAACCCGCTGCCCTACTGGGACTCCGACCCGCTCACCTTCATCCCCTCGATCACCGGTCTCACCCCCGGGCTCTCGCTGGGGCTGGACACGCTGGTGATGGTCGCGTCGGCGGCGGCGCTGGCGCTGGGCTGGTGGCCGCGCGGGCGAGTGCTCGCGCTGGCGAGCGTGGCCGCCGCTCTTGTGCTGACGTTCTGGGTGCGTGGGTCCTATGCCGATGCCCGCCTCGCCGGGGCGTGGTGCTCGGGGCTGGTCGGCGCGGTCGCGCTCGCGGGTCTGTGCCGTGAGCCCCTCGTCCGCGGCGTGTGCGCCGCGATCCTGCTGGGGCTGATCGGTCTGCTGCTCGCCAAGGGCGCGGTGCAGTGGTTCATCGAGCACCCCGCCGCGGTGGAGAGCTTCAAACGCAACCGCGCGATCGTTCTCGCCAGCAACGGCTGGGAAGAAGGCAGCAGCATGGCCCGCGCCTATGAGCGCCGCCTCATGCAGCAAGAGGCCAGCGGCTGGTTCGGGCTGTCCAACGTCTACGCCTCGTTCTCCGCGGCCTTCAGCATCGCCCTCGCCGTCCTGCTCATCGGCCTGCGCCGCGCGGGAGGTGGCGTCCTGCTTGCGCTGGGCGTGGGCGTGCTGTGCGCCGCGACGGCTTTGGCGTTCGCCGGCTCAAAGGGAGGCTTCGCCGCCGCCGCGCTGGGCGCGGTCGCGGCGGGCCTGCTGCTTGGGTTCCGCGGTCGCGGGTGGGTAACGCTCGCCGGCGGGCTGGGCGTGGCCCTGTGCGCGCTGGTCATCGCGGGCGTGGTCATCCGCGGCCTGATCGGCGAACGCCTCGGCGAGTTGTCGCTGCTCTTCCGCTGGTTCTACTGGCAGGGTGCCGCGCGGATGTTCGCCAGCGGCCCCACCGGGCCCGCCGGCTTCCAGGACGCGTATCTGCTCGCCAAGCCGCCGATCAGCCCCGAAGAAGTCCAATCCGCCCACAACGCGCCGGTGGATTGGCTGGCCACGCTCTGGTGGCCCGGCGTGCTGGTGCTGGTGGTGTTTCTCATGCTCCTCTACCGCGCGGGCCGCGCCGCCGTGAACGCCTCCGCCGCTCCTCGTGACGACGACTTCACCCGCGCCGCCGGACCCCGCGCCGTCCTGCTCGCCCTCTCGCTGCTCACGCTCGGCGGGCTCTTCCTTGACCGCGGCTTGCTCACCGAGAACGTCATCGCGGCCCGGCTGGGCGGGCTCATTCTGGCCGCGGTCATCGCGCTGGGCGTGTGGCACGCGGCTCGCCTCGCCCCGTCGGTGCTGGCGCTCGCGCTGAGCGCGGGCGCGATCACCCTCGCCGCCCACGCCATGATCGAGGTCACGGGCACCAACCAGTCCGCCGCCGGGCTGTGGTGGAGCGCGATCGCCATCGCCGCGGGCGCGAGTTCCGCGCACGCCGGGCGCGTCCGCACCGCCTGGCGGCACCAGCCCATCACTCTGGGCGTGGTCGCGGTTGCGGTGTCGGCCTTCGTCGCCGCGCGCTCAGCCGACCGATTCGTGAACATCGACGCCGACCTGCGCCGCGCCGCCGACGCCTGCCGCCCGGTCGCCGAGGTGAACAACCTGCTCTTGAGCGCGGGGGCCGAGACCGATCCGCTGCGCCGGGCGGGGCTGCTTGACGAGGCGAAGGCGATCATCAACGCCAGCCTCCCGCCGGGCACGCCGCCCGACCGCGCCGAACCGCTCATGCGCGAGCGGGCCGCCGCCGTCGCGAGCCCCATCCTTCGCGGCGCGGCCATGCGCGCCCGCCACTGGCCCATCCTCCGCGAAGCCCAGCGGCTGGATCTCCTCCGCATCACCCTGACCACCAACCCCCAAGAGCGAACCCAACTCGCCCAGCGCGTTCTGGACGACGCGATCGCGATCGCCAGCGACGACTCGGGTCCCATCCACCATCGTGTGCTGATCTGGTCCTGGCTCGCGACCGTGGCCGGCGCGGTCGAGCCGCTGGGCATCGCTCCGCCGGCTGACTACTGGCGGAGCCACACTCCCCCCGACGGCCGGACCATGCCCCGCCTCATCGAGGGAGCCCTCACCCGCGCCCGCCAACTCGACCCCTACAACCCCATGCACGCCCAGCGCCTCCTCGCCCTGGCCCAAAAGCAGGGCTGGACCGACCAGATCCAAGGGCTGGCCAAGGAACTGCTCGCCGTCGACGACCTCCAACGGCTGGACCGCGACACCAGGGGTTTGCCCGATGCCGAGCGTCGGCGGGTGGAGGCCCTGGCCCGCGGTACAACACCATGAAGCCATGGTGAACTTGGGCAGGCCGCCGATTAGCGCGGGCTTGACCGCACCCTGACGGAGCGCAAAGATTGGCTCCCCGTGGCACGGCCCCCCTTAGGTGAGGCCGGCGGCGAGGAACCTATGGGCGACGACGACGACCCTGACAACGACGACGACCCCGACGAAGCCCGCTGAGGCCCGCCGTGCTCGCGCCGTGTGCGCCGAGCCGTTCCCCCGCCCCATCGATTCCCAGCGTCCGTCACCGCCCCGGCTTTTTCCGGGCCAGTGACGGGCGATGATCAGAGTCCCCCACCCGTCATCATCACGCCCCCTTTGCCCGAGCCCAGCGCCGGGCGCATTCGAGGATTCATCCATGGCCACCGACCTGTCCGGCATCCGCAACATCGGCATCTGCGCCCACATCGACGCGGGCAAGACCACCGTCTCCGAGCGCATCCTCTTCTACACCGGCAAGACCTACAAGATGGGCGAGGTGCACGAGGGCACCGCGACCATGGACTTCCTGCCCGAAGAGCAGGAGCGCGGCATCACCATCCAGTCCGCCGCCACCACCTGCCCGTGGGAGAAGGACGGCCGCGAGTACAAGATCAATCTCATCGACACCCCGGGCCACGTGGACTTCACCATCGAGGTCGAGCGCTCCCTGCGCGTCCTCGACGGCGCGGTCGCCGTCTTTGACGGCAAGGAAGGCGTCGAGGCCCAGTCCGAGACCGTGTGGCGCCAGGCCGAGCGTTACGGCGTGCCGCGCATGTGCTTCGTGAACAAGATGGACAAGATCGGCGCCGACTTCGACTTCTGCATGGAGACGATCAAGAAGCGCCTGGGCGCCAACGGCATCGCCATCCACTACCCGATCGACCGCGGGCACGAGCTCAAGGGCATCATCGACCTGGTGGAGATGAAGGCCGTGTACTTCGACCCGCACGAGAAGGGGTCGGTCATGGTCGTCAAGGACATCCCCGCCGACTGGAAGGACGTGGCCGACAAGTGGCACGCCGAGATGGTCGAGCGCGTCAGCGAGCTTGACGAGAAGCTCATGGACAAGTACCTCACCGATCCCTCCACCATCACGGTGGCGGAGATCAAGGCCGCCCTGCGCAAGGGCACGATCTCCAAGCAGTGCTTCCCCGTGCTGGCCGGCGCGGCCCTCCGCAACGTGGGCGTGCAGCTCATCCTCGACGCGGTCATCGACTACCTCCCCTCGCCCAACGAAAAGCCCGACGTCCAGGGCACCCACCCGCGCGACAAGGAAATGAAGATGAGCCGCCCGCACGACGCCAACGCGCCGTTCAGCGCCCTCGTCTTCAAGGTCGTCGCCGACACCCACGGCGACCTCACCTACATCCGCGTCTACTCCGGCAAGCTCGCCAAGGGCCAGCGCATCGTCAACCCCGGCAACGGCAAGAAGGAACTCGCCTCGCGCATCTTCGAGATGCACGCCAAGGACCGCATCCCGCTCGAAGAGGTCACCACCGGCAACATCGTCGCCGTCGTCGGCATCAAGGACTCCTACACCGGCGACACCCTCTGCGACCCCGATCACGAAATCATCCTCGAGCGCATGACCTTCCCCGAGCCGGTCATCTCGATGTCCATCGAGCCCAAGACCCAGGACGACCGCCGCAAGCTCTCCGAGGCGCTCCAGACCATCCGCCGCGAGGACCCCTCTTTCCGCTCCAACTTCAACGAGGAAACCGGCCAGACCATCATCAGCGGGATGGGCGAGCTCCACCTCGAAATCATCAAGAACAAGCTCGTCCGCGACATGAAGGTCAACGTCGAGGTCGGCAAGCCCATGGTCTCCTATCGCGAGGCCATCAGCCGCAAGGCCGAGGACGTCCGCGGCCTCTTCAAGAAGCAGACCGGCGGTCGCGGTCAGTTCGGTGACTGCACGATCAACATCGAGCCCTTCACCGCCGCCCAGGCCGCCGAGGCCGAGCTCGACTTCACCGACAACGTGGCGTTCGAGAACGCCATCGTCGGCGGGTCGATCCCCAAGGAGTACATCCCCTCGGTCGAATACGGCGTGCGCCAGGCCGCGCTCACCGGCGTCACCGCGGGCTACCAGCTCATCAACGTGAAGGTGACGCTGACCGACGGCAAGTACCACGCGGTCGACTCGTCTCAGGTCGCCTTCGAGCAGGCCGGTCGCCTGGCGCTGCTGGAGGCCGTGAAGGAAGCCGGCCCCGTGCTGCTGGAGCCGATCATGAAGGTCGTCGTCACCTGCCCCGAAGACTACTTCGGCGCGGTCACCGGCGACATCTCCTCGCGCCGCGGCATGATCGTGGAGCAGGAAGATCGCGGCAACGCCAAGATCATCACCTGCGAGGTGCCGCTGAGCGAGATGTTCGGCTACACCACGCAGCTCCGCTCGCTGAGCCAGGGCCGCGCCAGCAACACCATGGAATTCCTCGAGTACCGCACCATGCCGCGGAACATCATGGAAGAGGTGATCAAGGCCGGGCAGAAGTGATCCCCTGAGAATCACGCACCTTTCCCACGCCGCGGCCCCCGAGGGTCGCGGCGTTCTCTTTGGGGGCCGCCCGGTACGCCACCGGGTCCTGGGAGGGGTTTATAATCCCCCAGCAGGAGGCGGCCCCGATGCGCAAAGACATCGCGTACAACAACATCATCGATTCCGACGAGGCCCGGCAGGCCCAGGCCTGGGCCGACAAGACGCCGGAGATGCACGCCGACGAGATCGACGCCGACCGCTTCTACATCACCCAGAAGTACGAGAAGTACACCGCCGACAACCACGACGTGTGGCGCGACATGTTCGACCGGCGCTGGACGGTCTTGGAGCAGCAGGTGTCGCGGCAGTTCATCGAGGGCATGAAGATCCTCCGCCTCTCGCGCGACCGCATCCCCCTGCTCGACGACTGCGTGCTGGACCGCGACATCACCATCGCCGGGGGCGTCAAGGTCGCCAAGGGCACCAAGCTCGACGGCATCAACAAGTTCCTGCATGCGCAGAGCAACTGGGCGAGCTACGGCGTGCCGGGCTACCTGCCCGCCAAGGCCTTCTTCGCGTGCCTGGCGCAGCGCGAGTTCCCGACCACGGTGCTCATCCGCCCGCGCGAGGTGATGGACTACCTCCCCGAGCCCGACATCGTGCACGACGTTTTCGGCCATGTGCCGCTGCACACGCTGCGCGTCTTCGCCGACTTCCTCCAGACCTACGGGCAGGCCGCTCTGCTCACCGACGACCCGCACCACATCGAGCGCCTGGGACGGCTCTTCTGGTTCACCGTGGAGTTCGGTCTCATCCGCGAGGACGGGCGGGTGAAGGTGTACGGCTCGGGCCTGGTCAGCAGCCACGGCGAGAGCGCGTACTCGCTGGAAGGCTCGTGGGAGAAGCAGAAGAACGGCCCCGAGAGCGCCCCGCCCTGCAAGGAGCGCCCCATCCCCGAGTGGCGCCCCTTCGACCTCGAGCGCGTCTGCGACACGCCCTTTGAGATCGACCACTACCAGCCGATCTACTACGTGCTGGAGTCATTCGAGCAGCTGCGCGACGCGATGAACGATTACGCGGAGCAGGTGCTGGGCGAGTCGGGGATGGCCAAGATGGCGGGGCGGTAAGGGGCCCCCGCCCGAACGCGGGATCGGGATTTGCAATCCCACCGCGATCGCGGTATACCTACGGGCATGAGTACCGCCCCCCCAGCCGTTGGCGCTCCCGAATCCCTAGTTACCGCCGATCGTTACTGCATCCAGTGCGCGTATCTGCTGCGCGGATTGCCCACTAGCGGCAAGTGCCCAGAGTGCGGCACAGAAGTGGCGATGTCGCTCCGCGAGCCCATGCTCGGCTCGGCTTCGCTGGATTACGTCCGCAAGGTCAACAGCGGGCTGAACTTCGTGCTGTACGGCATCCTGTTCCTGGTGCTGATGATGATCCTCTCGATCGGGGCGGTCTTCGTGATGGGCGCGGCCAACGCGCAGCTCGCGATGCACGCGGCGGGTCTGATCGGGTCGATCATGATCTACATGGGCTACTGGTACTACACCCAGCCCGACCCCGGCCAGGTAGCCGAGGAGAAGCAGCGGGCCGCACGCAAGGTGATCCGCATCGTCGTGGCTATCCAGGCTGTCGTGGCGCTGGCGCACCTGGTCCTCGGGCTCATCTTCGGGTACAACGCGCCCCCGGGCGTTCGCGGGGCCGCGCCGGGCGCGGCCCCTCCCGACGCGATCGCGCTGGTGATCGGCGCCCTCGGTATCGCCAGCGCCGTAGCCTGGATCATCCAGTACTTCGCGGTGATGCGCTACACGCGCTGGCTGGCCTCGCGCGTGCCAGATCGCTGGATCGTGAAGCGCACCAAGGTCTACATGTGGCTCTTGCCGGTGCTGAGCACGGTGGGCACGCTTGTGATAGTGGGCCCGCTGATCGCGCTGATCCTCTACTGGAATCTCCTGGACCGGCTGCGCAAGCACACGCGGGCCGTGCTGGCGGGGAAGCCCCGCGTCCTGCTGCGGGGCGTGGACGGGTGAAGCCGAGAGGCCGTGCGGGCCTGGCTCACACCACCCGCACCATCTTCGCGAATTCCTTGTACCGCGCGTCCAGCTCGCCGCGCTTCAGTCGCTGCAGGCGGGTGAGGCTGAAGGACTCGATGTTGAAAGAGGCCATCACGGTGCCGTGGGCCAGGGCCTGCTGCACGGTCTCGAACGAGCCGGGGTGGCGCAACGCGCCCTCGGCGTGCTGCTCGGCGATGTAGCCCATCATGCCACCGGCAAAGGAGTCGCCCGCGCCGGTGGGGTCGATGACCTGCTCGGCGGGGTAGGCCGGCAGCATGGCCAGCCCGTCCTGATGGACGAAGAGGCACCCGTGTTCGCCTTTCTTGACGACCACGAACTTCAGGCCCTTGCCGCCGTTCTTGTGATCTTCGAGGATGTGCTTGGCCGCGGTGACGGGGTTCTTCTTGCCGGTGAAGAGCTCGGCCTCGTCGTAGTTCAGCACCAGCCCGTCGACGTTCTTGAGCAGCTCGACCAGGTCGGCCCGGGCGATGTTGATCCACAGGTCCATCGTGTCGGCGACGGCCAGCTTGCGCTGCGGGAACTGGGCCAGCATGTCGAGCTGCACGCCCGGGTGGGTGTTGGCGAGGAAGACGATCTGGCTGTCGCGGAAGGGCGCGGGGATCGCCGGGGGCTTCTCCTCCAGCACGCCCAGCTGCGTGAAGTCCGTGGTCCGCGAGTTCATGTCCTTCGAGTAGGTGCCGCCCCACGCGAAGGTCTTGGAGCTCATCCGCGTCTCGATCCCGGAGGTCTCGATGTTGGGGAAGGCCTTGAAGACATCGCGGTACTGCTGGTCAAAGTCGCCCCCCACCGCCGCCACCATGCGCACGGGCCCGAAGAACGAGGCCGCGGCGGCGAAGTAGGTGCAGGACCCGCCCAGCACGCGCTCCGCGGTGCCGGAAGGGGTGTTGACGGTGTCGATGCCGATGGTGCCGGTGCAGATGAGTGACATGGGCGGAGAGCGTAGGAGGCAAGACCGCCCGTGGCGCGGAGCATCACGCTCGCGCCGCCTATGCTCCTGCCGCTTCGCCGGAGTGGCGGAATTGGCAGACGCAACGGATTCAAAATCCGTCGCCCCTTAAAGGCGTGTGGGTTCGACTCCCTCCTCCGGCATTTCACCCTCGGCGCGGGCGCGAGCGTCACGTGTAGACACGGATCAGGAAGTCCGGCCCGCCCAGTTGCGTGTCGAAAGCGACGAAACCCGGGGCGGTCGGCAGCGCGGGCGAGAACGACTTGTTCGCCGTGTCACGCAGCCTGATCGAGCCCGTGAGCGTGCGGAAGCCCAGGCCGAACTGCGAGCCGGAGTTGTCGGCGGCAATGAGCTTGCTGACCGAGAACTTGCCAATCGTCGGCGCCACGATGTTGCCGTCGCGCATGGCCAAGTCTCCCGAGTTGTCATTGAAAGACCGGCGGAGAGTGACGCTGTCGATGCGACCGATGGGGTTGAAGCCCGTGAGGTCGCCATTGAGTTGCAGGTCGCCGCTGAGCAGCCCGGACTTGATCGCGCCGAGGCGGAAGTCGAGCACGTCGACGGTGCCGATCGGGGCGATGCTGTTGATCAAGGTGGACTCGACCACACCCTTGGCCTTGAAGGACCTGATCGCAAAGCCGTCGGACACGCGCTGACCGCTGGCCTGCAACGTCACACCGGAGACCGAGCCGTCGCCCGAGCCGGACTTCTTGACATCCACGCTGCCGACGTACCGCACCTCCAGCAGCCCGCCGGTCCAGCTCGTGCACGTCAGGCTCCCGATGCCGCCGGCGATGGACTCGATGTTCAGGTCGAGCTGGTGCGCGGCCTTGATGGACTTGATCCCGATGTCGCCCTCGAACGAGCCGCTGGCCACGACGGAGCCTCGCACGGGCCCCTTGGTCTCAAGCGTGCCGATGCCGGTCGCGGCGATGTCGATGAAGGAGGTTGCGGTCGACGACTTGATCACGAACTTCTCGAGCTGCATCGAGGCCATGCCCGAGGTGAGCTGGAACCGGTCGCCCAAGCCGGTGCCCGCCGAGCCGACCGTGAGCGACTTGATCCGAGAGAAGACGGTCCACGAGTTCCGCACGAGCCCGCCGATGCTGGCGCTTTTGAGCGCGACGACGGCGGAATTCAGCCCGAGCGTGACGACGGGGTTGAAATCCCCCTTCACCTTGAGCGTCTCGATCGCGCCCTGGGTGATCTGCCCGCCCGACCAGGAGCCGATGTCGATCGTCTTGATGGTGCCGGCGGTGCCGCCCCCGCCCACGAGGATGGCCACGCCCTGGACGCTCGCGGCCTTGAGCGAACCGAGCACCACGCCCTTGCTGTCGGGCGTGCGCGGGTTGAAGTTGAACTTGGTGACATCGCCCTTGACATCGATCTTGTTCACACGGTCGACCACCATGGTGCCCAGCAGATCGTCCTTGGACGACACGGTGCCGATGACGCCCGCGGTGAGGTTCAGGCTGATCGCGAACACCGTGCTCTTGATGGTGCCGATGTCGCGGGCATCAAACGTGCCCGAGATCGTCTCGCCGGTCATGCTATCGATCCGCCCCCCCACCTCGCCGGACACGCCCAGCGAGCCCTTGGCGGTGAGCGACTTGATGGCGGTGGGGAACAGCGCGTTCTCCGGGATGTTGAGCTCGGCGGCAAGCTCGCCGGCTGTCGTCTTGATGGTGTCCGCGCCGCGGGTGAGGTTGAGTTCGGCGTCGATCTTGGACGCGCTGAGCGAACTCACGCGGGCCCCGATCGTCACGTCCGCTTTGCCGGCGCCGATGCCCAGATTGAGGAAGAGGAGTGAGATCTTGTCCCGGTCGCCGCCGCCGATGGTGATCGTGTTGCCGCCCGCCACATCGCCGAACTCGAGCTTCCCGAGTTTGCCGACATTGATGAAGCCCGCGCCGGGCTGGTCGCTGGTCTTGGCGACGATCGAGCCCAGATCGCTCGAACCCTGGATCTGGTTGATCCGCAGCCGCCCGTCGCCCCCGCCCGCCTGCTTCACCGAAACGGTGATCTTGCTCGACGAGGTCGTGTTCGCGAAGCTCAGGTTGTTGATGAACCCCTGGTTGTTCGCGGCCGATGTCGTCACCGTCAGATCGCCGGGACCGCTGAGCGTCACGGTGAACGTGTCGCCGTCGACATCGGTTCCATTGAACGACCCGGCAAGCAGGGCGCGGGGCTCGAGCTCCGCCATGAGCTCACAATCGAGACGATGCAGACCCATGAGATGTCCTCCAGTGGAACTGGCATGCTACCGGGATATGCCCGGCCCTTCAACCCGGTCTGCAGGTACACTAAAGGTGATGCTCACCCAGCCCATCTTCTCACATTCCGAAGCCCTCGAAGCCCGCACCCTGCTCGACGCCGCGGTCTCCGGAGTTGACGTCGACGGCGACCTCTGGACCATCAAGATCACCGGCGCGTCGGCCACGCTGGATGTGACGACCTCGCTGGGCACCCCCGGCGGAATTCCTACGGGCTTCATCACCGCGATCACCTACTCAGGCGACGCCGCCTCACGCCTCACCATCAGCGTCTCCAAGCGCGGCACCGGTGACGGCGCGTTGGCGATCCAGAACGTCACCGGCAACACGCCCATCAAGTCGTTAACCGGTCCCCAGGCCGACCTCCTCACCAACTCGCAGTTCGCGGTCGCGGGCCTGGAGTCGCTCACTCTGCGCGACCTGCAGGGCGACGCCGACGTGAACATCGGCGGGCCGGAACTGAGCGTCGTCAACCTCACCTTCCGCGACGTGGGTGCCGGATCGGGCGATTCGGGGATCACCACCACCGGACGCGTGGGCACGATCAAGGCACGCTCCATCGACGCCGGCCTCAACTTCGCCAAGGGCGTCCAGAAGATCATCTGCACACTCGACGCCGAATTCAGCATCTCCGGCTCCGCAGGCATCGACTTCGACGAGACCATCGGCTCGATCACCGTCGGTGGCGACCTGGAAGTCTCAGCGAACATCACCGGCAAGATCGGCACGATCACCGCCGGGGCGATCATCAACGCATCCGAGATCACCATCTTCGCCCCGATCCGATCGATCACCTCCAAGATCGGCGGCATCTCGATGAATCTCGCCGCGACGGTCATCGGCTCCATCAGCGCCAAGACCACGCTCACCGGCGTCTTCTCGATGCGCGGGAGCGACCCGGGCGGAGTCACGATCAACAGCGTCCGAGCGCAGAGCGCCGACGGACTCATCCTGCGCATCGCGGACGACGCCGGGCCGGTGGGCGAGATCCGGTCGATCAACGTCGGTTCATGGGATGGCGGAACGCTCGAGGCCGCCAGCATCGGCACGATCCGATCCCGGGGCGACTTCTCGCCTTCGCTTACCTCGAACGACCCGCTCGCGCTCTTCTCCGTCCGCTCCGCCACCATCGGCGGCGGCCTCGCGGGCATTTGGGAAGTGGCGTCGGACATTGGTCCGGTTCGCGCCGCACGCACGATCGACGGCCTGAACTGGCGTGTTGAGGCCCCGGGCGAGGCCATCGCCACCGCGTCGTCACTCGCGTCGCTGCGTCTGACCGACTCAACGGCCCCTTCCAATGTGAGGCTTCGCGTCGAGCGCATCGGCTCGCTCCGCTTCGCCGGGCCCACCGCGCTGCTCTCGCGCACCTCGTTCACCGACGGCCTGGCCATCGGCTCCATTACCGGCTCGCGGTCCATCGCTTTGGACACCGGCGGCTCGCCCCGCCCGGGCCTGGGCCCGATCACCGCCGCCTCGCTCACCGGCGGCGTCAGCGCGCAGTGGTTCACCAGCATCACCACCCGCGGCGGAGCGAGCGATCCCGGCGACTTCGCCGTGTTCATCCAGGTCTTCGGGCAGGACCCTGTGAGCGGCTACGGGCTTCGGAAGATGACCATCAAGGGCGCGATCAGGGACGGCGCGGTCCGGAGCAACACTCGAATCGGGTCCATCATCGCCGACGCGGTCACCAACTCGGTCATCGTCGCCGGCAGCACGCAATCCAGCAACGTGCTGCCCACCGACATCAACATGGCGACGTTCCACCAGCGGATCGACTCCGTCACGCTCCGCCGCGCGTTCTCGACCGATCCCGCCCGCCGCGCGCTCGACAACGCCAACATCTTCGCCCACGAAATCGGGACTATCCGCATCAACGGCGCGATCGACACCGACAACGCCGGCACCCTCTTCGGCGTCGGCGCCAAGCTCTTTGACAAGGTCCAGGTCCGCAACGCCACCGGCACGCTCATCACCGTGCCCACGCCGCCCGTGCAGGCCGACATCAGCCCATTCGCCGGCAGCGGCGACTTCATCGTGCGGGTGTATTCGGGGCCGTGAGTGTCCGTGCGCTTCGCACGCGGGACACGATGGCGTGCATGACGCGAGCGGGCAGGCTTGGTCGGATCACATCATCTCGGCGTTGACGATGCACAGAGGCTTCTTCTTGCCGCTTTCAGCGACGTCGATGGTGAGCCACGAGACGCAGTCGCGGCTGTCGGTGTCGGATGGGTACTCAAAGCCGATGGAGACTCGACAGGACTGGAGTTGCCCCGCGTTCTCTTCGAGTGAACGGCGTTCTTTGTCGGAGATCGGCTTGCGCTTCACACCGATGAGGCCCTGGCCGGCTTCTTCCCACTCTCGGCGATAGATCGGGATCCAGGTCTTCTCGCCGGGCTTGCGCAGGGCGACGACGACGCCGTTCATCTGCGATGGGTCTTCGTCTTCTTCGAGGAACATCGCCGAGACCTCGAAGAGTTCGACGCCGTCGATGACGAAGTCGAATATGGACATCACGGGCTCGCCGTGACCGCAGAACTTGCCCTCGTGAAGAGCCTTGGCGGCGGGGGACTTGGGGGTCGATTCGCGGACCATGCCATCGAAGTAGGCCGGCGGGAGGGCACCCTTGATCTGTCGGGGCTTGGGCGGCTGGTCGTGCCCGTCGAGAATCCACTTGATCTTTGGGTCCATCTCGCCGGGGCCGAGCGGGACGAAGGTGTGGTCGCCGAGCGTGAAGGACTTCGGTTTGGGCTTGCTCATGATCGACTATCCAGGGGTTGCTCGTTCGGACGTGCGCCGCTCGAGCCGGCGAGGTCATTGCGCAGGCAAAGCTTCCGCGCGCGGGTGTGGATACCCGAAAACGCTAGTCTTGCGCCGGCGCGAGGTCCAGACAAGTCGGCGCGTCGAGGAGCTTCATGAGATCCGTCGAGTTGCGAAGCCCTGAGGCGCCTGAACTTGGCGGAACGACAAGCATGCTGTTGCGGACGCGCGACCTCGCCAATCTTAACGAGGGCATGCATGGGATTGACCGAGCCCGGCGCATTGATGACCGCGCCGACGGCTGGGCCCCGTGCGCCGTTCGCGTCACACCCGCGGCCCGCTTTCCTCCAGCCCCGCGATCGCGTCCTTGTACTGCTCGCGCAGCGGCTCGATCACCTGCGCGATGAAGCGCTCGGTCTGCTCAACGGATCGCCCGACGTACTTCATCGGGTCCATCACCCCGTCCCAGTCCAGTTCCGCGCTCAAGGGCCCGCCGCGCGCCTTGCCCCAGAACGCGCGGTCGTTCTTGAGCCGGTCGAGAAGATCGTTATCCAGCCCCTCCTGCTTCACGCGCAGCCCCGCCGCTTGCGCGTGCACGCGGATCAGTTCGTGATAATGCTGGCGGTCCCCGCCCAAGCGCACGCACGCCATGAGGATGTTCTCGGTGGCCATGAAGGGCAGCTCGGCCATCAGGTTCTTGCGCACCATCGCCTCGTGCACGATCAGCCCCGACGCGACGTTGTGCATGAGGTCAAGCGCACCGTCGAGGGCAAGAAAGGCCTCCGGCAGCGACAACCGCCGATTGCTGCTGTCGTCGAGCGTCCGCTCCAGCCACTGTGTGGCGGCGGTGTCGTAGGCGTTGCCCACCAGGTTCATCACGAAGCGCGTGAGCCCGCAGATGCGCTCACAGCGCATGGGGTTGCGCTTGTAGGGCATGGCCGACGAGCCGATCTGCTTGTCCTCGAAGGGCTCGTCGATCTCCTTGCGGTTGCAGAGGAGGCGGATGTCGGTGGCGATCTTGTGGAGGACGGCGGCGACGGAGGCGAGATCGGCGAGGATGAAGGTGTCGATGACGCGGGGGTAGGTTTGGCCGACGAGCTCGAACGTTGCACCGCCGATGATCCACTCGAGTTCTTCGCGGAGAACCTCGGCGTCCGTGCGGTCGTGCAGACGATCGCCCCACGCGGGTCGCTGCATCGCCGACCGGCGGCTTCGATCCCTCGCACCGCGGATCAGCTCACTTGATGACTGAGGTGCCCCCCCGTTGGAATCCAGACGGAACCGGCACAAAAAGCGATACTCAAACTCGCGTACTCGACTTTCGTCACCGCCAAAGAGAGAGAGATACGAAGCCTGAGTCCCCGTAGCACCCCGGAGTCCTCGCATCCACCAACGAACGGACTGGGAGTTGTCGAGAAAAGAGTTCTGGACCAAGTTAAGGTCATAGCTCCACTGTGCGATGCGGCGTCCGACCGTGATTGGTTGAGCCGCTTGATAGTGCGTAAACGCGAGCGTCGGCATCCGAGCGTTGACAGCGGCCTGAACCCCGAGCGAAACCACCGCTCGCTCCAACTTCCGGTGAATCAACTCAATTGCCGACCGGATGATGTCCAACTCCGCGTTGTCATTGACATCCTGGCTCGTCATCCCAAGGTGGATGATGCCCTTGGCCTTGGGGCACGCGTCGCCCAGCGCATGAACGTGCGCCATCACGTCGTGCCGCAGTTCCCGCTCATACTTCTCAGCGGCGCGAATCTCCTCGTCGGTGATCCCGCCCGGGCGATTCACCACCGCGCGCAGCTCCTCCACCTGCTCCTTCGTCACCAGTTCTCGGCGAGGTGGCACACGCGTCCCCCCGGTGCTTGTCGCGCCGGCTCCGGGAGACACAGGCGGGACGCCTGTGCCACCGGTGCCACCCAAGCCACCCTGGGTCACCTCATGCTGCGCCTCCGCCACCGCCAGCCAGATCTTCCGCCACGTGTTGAACTTGTGCCGCGCGCTCCACAGCTTCAGCATCGCCGGGCTGGCGTTGCGCGTGGCGAGGGGGGAGGTGTATGTGTCGTAGGGTGAGGTCATGGGGTGGCCAGATCCTGCGCTGCTTCCGGCGGGGGCGGATGGTCTTTCAAGACTCGTTCGAGTTCATCGATCCGCGCCGGAACATGCATCGTGGCGATACGCCACATCTGATCCTGGTCGATCTCGCCGTACTCATGCGCCAGGATGTGCCGGGTACCCACGATGGCGCTCCACGCGATCGAGGGCAGTTCACTCCTCGTCACCGCGGACACTCGCCGGGCCGCCTCGCCGATGACCTCAACGCGACGCTCAACCGCCCCCTGGGTCTTGTCGTCAACCTTGAACTCAGCACTCGTCAGCCCCAAGGTATATCTCGTGACCCGACGTGCGGCGTCGAGCATGTCCCAGAGATACTTGACATCCCCGGGATCAAGCGGCATAGAGCACCCGCTTGGTCTTGTTCAGCGACGCGATCAGGTACGGATTGCGCACCGTGTGCGCTTCGATGAGGTCTACCGGACGTCCGAGCAACGCTTCGAGCTTCTCCCGCAGCGAGAAAAACGGGTCATCCCATCCCTCACGTTCAAAGGGCTCGAAGACAACGACGAAATCCACATCGCTTGTGGCCGGGTCGAAGCTCTCGCCCAGCGCCGAACCCACAAGAAACAGCCGCTTTACCCGATGCTGGACGCAGAGCTGTTCGATCCGCGGCAGGTTGTTCTTGATCAAGGGGATCACGGCGAGATCGTACCCGATCCGCCACCATCCCCCCACCGCACCAGTTCAACCCGCCCCCCAGCCGATCTGTACCATCCACGCCCCGTGTCACTCCCGCCCCCCAGCCCCGACGCCGACTCCGACCAGCTCGACCTGGCCGACATCGCCGCCGGCCGCACCCGCCGATCGGGGGCCGCCCCGGCCTGGTCGAGGCTCCTGGCCCGCTATCAGGACCGCCTCTTCGGCGTGTGCCTGCGGATGCTGGGCCCCTCCACCCGCGCCCGCCAGACCGCCGCCGACCTCACCCAGGACGCCATGGTCAAGATCATCCAGGGCCTGGGCACGTTTGACGGCTCGGCCAAGTTCAGCACCTGGGCCTTCCGGGTCACCATGAACGTCTGCCTCTCGCACCTCCGGGGCGAGAAACTCCGCAAGCACGCTTCTTTGGACGGCGAAAGTTCGGATTCGGTTAGCGCCATCCGCTCGTTCGGAACCCGTCCGGACAATCCGGGGCCTGATCGGGAACCCGACGGCCACTCCCGCGTCTCACACAGCGAGCAGCAGGCGCGGGTCGCGTCTGCCCTGGGCCAGATCGACGCGGATCAGCGTTCGATCTTGGTTCTCCGCGATGTCCGCGGGCTCGACTACGACCAGATCGCCCAGGTTCTGGGCGTGGCGGTCGGCACAGTGAAGTCGCGCCTCTTCAGGGCCCGCGCGGCCCTGCGCGAGGCGCTGGAGGCCATCGACGCTCAGTCCACTCCACCCGCTCCCAGCCAAACCCCTCAGCCGTGAACCCCCTCCCCGCCCATCTCGAAGCCGACCTGCTCACGCTCGTGGAGGGCGGCTCGCTGCCCGCCGACCGGGCCGCGGCGGTGGCCGATGCGCTGGCCAAGGACCCCGCGCTGGCCGGGCTGGTCAGGGCCATGCAGAACGATCGGGCCGACCTGGCTTCACTGCCCCAGGTGAGCGCGCCCGCCGACCTGCTCGCACGGGTCGAAAGCGTACTGGAGCGCGACGCGCTCCTGGGCGATCCCATCGCCGAGCCGCAGGGCATCACGCATCTGCCCGTCTCCCAGATCCAGCCGCGCGGGCGCACCGCGTGGCAGGTCTTCCGCCACTCGCGCTGGGCCGCCCCGGTCTCCATGGCCGCGGCGCTGGCCATCATCGCCGGCGCCATCCTGCTGGTGATCGGGCAGCGTCAATCCGGCCCGCTCTCGGGCGCGGGCCTCGCGCTGAACAACCCCAAGCCCGGCGTCGCCGACAAGTCCGGCGTCCCCAATAGCGGCACAGGCGTGCTCGAAGAGTCCGCCAAGTCCACCGACCTCACCCTCGCCGACGCTTCCACGCCTCCCGGCTCAGGAACCCGCGAGCCCCTCGGCCCCGGCGGCGGCCCGGCCACACGGTCCATGGACCGCGGCATGCGCGGCGGCATCGCCCAGAACGTGCTCCAGGGCTCGTTCGAGGACACCGCCGGCGACCGCGATGACCGCGACACGCTGCTCGCCGCCAAGCCCGCGCCGATCGCCAAGGAAGCCAACCCCACGGCTTCGACCGCGCCCGCCCCGGCTGCAGGGCCCGCCCAACCCGCCCCGATGATTGCCGCCGGCGCGCCCGTTGAGTCGGCGAAGGATGCCGCCCCGGCGATGTCGCTGGATCGCGCCGCCGAACTGGCTGTCGAGGGCCGGCTTGCCTTCCGAGTCCGCTCCGCCGCGCCCGAACGCGCCCAGGAGCGTCTGCAAGCGATCACCAACCGGTTCGATTGGGCCGGCGCGCCCGAGGCCATCTCGCCCGATGAAGTCGCCAAACTCGTCGCTCGCCTGAATCACGGCGAGGGCGGCCGCGACGAAGTCCGCTTCGCCGGTCTGGATGCCAACGTGCCCGAGGCCAACCCCGCCGCCGAGCGTAAAGACGCGGCCGGCGCCAAGTCCGAGGCCGAGGCCGGCCCTAGCGAGACCACGAAGGATCGCTCCTTACCCCCCACCGTGACCACGGGCACCGGCTCCCCGACCGCGCCGCCCGCCGCCGTCATCGTCCCGCCCTCCCCTCAGGCGTATGTCCTGACCGCGCCGGCCACGTCCGACCGCCTGGGCCGCCTGGTGCACGCGATCCGCTCCGAGCCCGCGCTGGGCGATGTCGAGTTCGTCGAACTGCCCCGTGATCCGCTTGTCGAAGCCCACCAGTGGCTGCGTCGCGCGACGCCGCCCGCGCTGGACCCGGCTCAGGTCGTGTGGTGGACCCTGCCGGTCGCCCAGTGGTCGCCGAGGGCCAACCTGCCCGTGCTGGTTGAACCAGCCAAACCCTGAAAGGACTCCGATATGAACCGTCTCCGTGCTCCGTCCATGGTTCTGGCCTTGGTCGCCGCAGCCTCCGCGCTGGTCATCACGCCCGGCTCCGCCGTCGCCCTCGCGCAGCCCGATACGTCCGCCCTCGCCTCGCGCCCGGGCCAGATCTCCGTCTCCGGCTCGGGCATGGTCACACGCAAGCCCGACTACTTGCAGGTGATCGTCGGCACCGAGATCAACGCCAAGACCGCCTCCGATGCCCAGAAGCAGGCCGGAGAGATCATGACCAAGACCCTCGCCGCGCTCAAGGCGCTCAACCTCCCCGGCGAGGAGATCCAGACTGCCAGCATCCAGCTCAACCCCCGCTACACGCAGGTTGAGCGCGAGTCCCCCCGGCTGGACGGCTACGTCGCCACCGCCACGCTGCGCGTCCGCACCACCGACGTCAAGGCGGGCGCCGCCATTCTCGACGCCGCCATCGGCGCTGGCGCATCCCGCATCGACAGCATCGACTTCGGCATCTTGGAAGCCATCGACGCCCGCGAGGAGGCGCTGAAGCTCGCGGTTCAGGCCGCGCGACGCAAGGCCATGATCATCAGCGCGTCCGCGGGTGTTGAACTGGGGCGACTGCTCTCCGCGAACGAATCGTCGCCCCGCAACTGGGGCATGGCCCAGTACGCCAACCGCATGGACGCCGGCCTGGGCGAAGAGGGCGCGGGCCCCGTTGTCCCCGGCATGGTCGAGGTGCGGGTCGACGTGTCGTTGACCTACGAGATCAAGCCGTAAACACGCGCCGCTCGGGTTCACCGAACATCGCTCCGCTCGCGGCGTACGCTCTGCCCTCATGCTGAACTCCGGTTGGTTCTGGCTGGTGCTCGCGGGGACCTTGGGCGTCATGGTGGCGCTCGAGTTCGTCCGCGCCCGGCGGCGCCAGGTCTCCGACTCCCCGGGAGACGCCTGGGCCGCGGTCATCCGCTGGCTGGTGACCGCCGGGGCGTTCGCGGTCGAGATCTACTTCGTCTACGAAACCAACTGGCTGAATCTCGAGACCAACCTCTCGGCCCCCATCGACGCCCGCCCCCTGCAGGGTGACGAGGCGATGCTCCAGTTCCTCGCGGGTCTGGTCGTCGAACTCTCCCTGAGCCTCGACAACGTCGCGGTGCTCATCCTGCTGCTGGCGTACTTCAAGGTCCCGCTCCAGCACGCCGCCAGGATGATCTTCCTGGGCACGCTCGCCTCCCTGGTCATCCGGGCCGGGCTCATCCTGCTGTTCAGCGAACTGCTCGGAGCGTGGGAACACACCCGCTGGCTGCTGGGCGGGCTGCTCGCCGCGGCCCTGATGCGCACGCTGCTCATGCCCGATCAATCCTCGCGCTTCGAGGGCTACTGGGCCGTCCGCCTCGTCAAGCGTGTGCTGCCCGTGGGCCCGCCCTGCGCCGAACCCCGGCTGATCACCCGAGAAGGGGGCCGGTGGGCGCTGACCCCCCTGGCGATGATCGCGGTCGTTGCAGGGATCACCGACGCCATGTACGCGCTGGATAGCGTGCCCGCTCTCTTCACGATCACCCGCGATCCGTTCATTGCCTTCGCCTCCACCGCCTTCGCGCTGCTGGCCCTCCGCTCGCTCTACCTCGCTCTCCGGTCGGTCCTGGGCCGCTTCCGCTTCCTCAAGCTCTCGCTGGTCTTCATCCTGCTCTACCTGATCCAGAAAGTGGTGATGGTGGACTACGACGCCAGCCACACCCTCCGCACGCTTCTGGTGGTCCTCGCCATCCTCGCCGCGGGCATCGCCTTCTCCATGCTCCGCAACCGCCCGCCCCCGAAGCCCGCCGAGGGCTTGGCGGAGGACGCCCGCCCCGCCCCCATCGAGGACCTGGCCGAGGCGGTCTACTCCGCCCGGCGCAACCTCCGCAAGATCGCGATCCTGATCGCCGGCACGGTGGTCGTCCTCTTCGGAGCCCTGGTCGTCGGCCCGATCCCCGGTCCGGGCGGCACCTTCGTGGTCGCCGCCGGGCTGGGGCTGCTGGCCACCGAGTTCATGTGGGCCCGCAAGTTGCTCCTGGAACTCAAGCGCAAGACCGAAGAACTCGCCAAAGCCACCGACGAGGCCGCCAAG
Source organism: Phycisphaerales bacterium (assembly GCA_022843545.1). Lineage (GTDB taxonomy): Bacteria > Planctomycetota > Phycisphaerae > Phycisphaerales > UBA1924 > JALHNL01. Next base: position 33,435 of record JALHNL010000013.1, read on the forward strand.
AGCCTGTCCATCTGGGTGGTGTTGGGGGTGTTGGCGGCCTACGTCGCCGTGTTCGTGGGCCTGTTCTGGATCGCCTGCCGCTGGTGGCCGGGGTTCCTGCAGGCATTCGTCCTCGCCACCGCCCTGGGGGCCTCAACGTTCGTGGGAGCCTGGGCGGGCAAGAGCATCTTCGGGATCGTCAAGGCCTGGCGTGAGCGCCGCGCCGCCAAACGCGCCCAGGCCGCCCCAAGCGCCTAACCTTGGCCCGCATGTGTGGGGAGTAGCCACCCGTCGAAGCGGGTGACCCTTGCGTCAACACGGCGGGACCCAAACAGGTCCCTCCCGCAGGGGTCAACGGCACGCAGGATCGCGTGACGCGGCCAGACCACAAGCCTAGTGACGTGTGAGCGCGCGCAAACCGCGTCAACGCGCCGGGAGAGGCCTGTGGACTTGACTTCACTTTCGACCCTGCTTGCCCAAACCGCCGAAGTCGCCCCCGCGGGCGGCAATCTCAAGTTTTGGGCCTACGCCGGGTTCATCACCCTGGTGCTCATCTTCCTGGCCCTCGACCTGGGGGTCTTCCACCGCGACGCCCACGAGGTGTCGTTCAAGGAAGCCACCGTCTGGTCCATCATCTGGGTCTCGATGGGTCTGCTCTTCGCGGTGTTCGTCTACTACGGCTACGAGAACAAGTGGCTGGGGCTGGGCGGGGCCGACACGCCCAAGTACAACCCGGCGTATGTAGCGGCGGATCCCAACAGCAAGCTGATCATCGAGGGCACGGTGGGCGGAGCCGACGCGGCCCAGCAGTATCTGGTGGGCTACGTGGTCGAGAAGTCGCTGGCGATGGACAACATCTTCGTCATCGCGCTCATCTTCGCGTTCTTCGCCATCCCGGGCAAGTACCAGCACCGGGTGCTGTTCTGGGGCATCGTGGGCGCGCTGCTCATGCGCGGCGCCATGATCTTCCTGGGCGCCGAACTGATCATGACCTACCAGTGGATCCTGATCATCTTCGGCGGATTCCTGATCCTCACCGCGCTCAAGATGGCGATCCTCAAGGGCAACGACGACCCGTCGCAGAACGTCGCGGTCAAGCTCGCCAAGAAGATGTTCCGCACCGTCGACTTCTTCGACGGTCAGAAGTTCTTCACCCGTCGCACGGTCAAGCCCACGTACTCCATCGACCCCAAGACGGGCAAGGAAGTCCAGGACCCGCCGCCGGCGGGCTCGCTGGGCAAGCGGGCGATCACCCCGCTGTTCCTGGCCCTGATCATGGTCGAGATCACCGACCTGGTCTTCGCGGTCGACTCCATCCCCGCCATCTTCGCGATCACCCCCGACCCGTTCATCGTCTTCACCAGCAACATCTTCGCGATCCTGGGCCTGCGCTCGCTGTACTTCTGCCTGGCGGCGCTGATCCGCAAGTTCCGCTACCTCAAGCCCGCGCTCATCCTCATCCTCGCCTTCGTGGGCGTGAAGCTCCTGCTGCTGAGCGTGCCCCCCTACCTGAACGTCATCGGGCTTGAGCCCCAGAAGCCCATCAAGATCGACACGGTGGTGTCGCTCGTGGTGGTCCTTGTTCTGCTCGGCGGCGCGGTCGTGCTGTCGGCGCTGTTGCCGGCCAAGCCCGGCTCAGAGAAATCGGGGCATTGATCGCCCCCGGCGGGCCCACCGCCGCCACATCGCGGAGCGAACGTGAACACCTGGGTCTGGATCGGGTTCGTCGTTCTGGTGCTCGGCATCCTGGCGGTGGACCTGATCCTGGCGGCGCGGCACCCGGGGCCCATCAAGCCCCGCAAGGCCCTGCTGATGACCTCGGTGTTCGTGGTGATCGCGCTGCTCTTCGCGGGCGCGATCTACGCCATCTACGACCACGGGCTCATGGGCCCGGGCAAACTGGCCCACGACGGCGTGACGCCCCTCACCGGGCGCATCGCCACCATCGAGTACCTGTCCACCTGGCTGCTGGAGTATTCGCTGAGCGTGGACAACCTCTTCGTCTTCACGCTCATCTTCACGTACTTCAAGGTCCCCGACATCCGCCAGCACCGCGTGCTCTTCTGGGGCATCATGGGCGCCCTGGTCCTCCGCGGGATCATGATCACGCTCGGGGCTGAACTGATCCACCAGTTCCACTGGATCCTCTACCTCTTCGGGCTGCTCCTGCTCTACACCGCCTACAAGCTCGTCGCTTCGTCCGACGAGGAGTTTGACCCCAGCCAGAGCCGCGTCGTCCGGTGGGTCCGCAAGGTCTTCCCCATCACCCCCGAGCTCCGCGGCGACAAGTTCTTCGTCCGCGAATCCCTCACCCCGGGCGGGGCGGTGGTGCTCGCCGCCACGCCGCTGTTCCTGGTGCTGGTGGTGGTCGAGGCGACGGACGTGATGTTCGCGCTCGACTCGATCCCCGCGGCGTTCGGGCAAAGCCGCGAGCCGTTCATCATCTTCAGCAGCAACGTCTTCGCGATCATGGGCCTGCGCTCGCTCTACTTCGCGCTCGCGGGGCTGATGTCCATGTTCAAGTTCCTCAAGCTCAGCCTCGCGCTCATCCTCGCCTTCGTGGGCGTCAAAATGCTCATCGAAGAACCCGTCGCGGCCCTTAGCTGGCCGGGCCTGCACATCGGCGGCACCATCTCGCTGGCGGTCATCGCCACCGCCCTGACCGCGGGCGTCATCGCTTCCATCATGGTCAACCGCCGGGCGGTGAGGTTGAACGGCGGGGAGCCGCCCGCCAGCGGGCACTGACCACGCCCAGCCCCGACGCGCTGCCCCCTGATGTCCGCCTGCATCTCACGCCCCGCCCCCCAATCCCCTACGCTCCGCCCACATGGTCCGCCGCCTGATCTTCGGGCCCATCCTGATCCTGCTGCTCCTGGGCCTGGCTCTGCTCGATGACGCCGTCGCCGGGACGCCCCTTCCCGAGTTCCTGCGCTGGACCAGCCCGGACACCGGCGAGGTGGGCAGGGGCGCGCTGCTGCTGGTCTTCGGCATGGTCGTGTGCGGGCTGGGCGGCATCGAACTGGCCCGGCTCTTCAACGCCGTGGGCATCCGCGCCAGCGTCAAGCACCTCATGTTCGCCAGCGCCGCGGGCGTGCTGGTCGGGGGGCTCACCATCGGCCCCGCCTCGCTCAAGATGGGCGGTCACGGCACCGCGTCGCTCATCCAGGCCACCGCCAGCGCCGCGGTCGTCTTTCTGTCCATGCTCGCCTACATCCGCGACCGCGACCTCAAGGGCGCCGCCGGCGCGGTCGCCGCCTCGGTCTTCGCCTTCGTCTACATGGGCGTGGTCATCGGCTTCGTCCTGGCTATCCGGCGCGAGCACGGCGTGTTCGTCATGGCCGCCGCCATCCTCACCATCAAGTCCTCCGACATCGGCGCGTTCTTCACCGGCGTCGCCGTCGGAAGCCACAAACTCATCCCCTGGATCTCCCCCGGCAAGACCTGGGAGGGCTTCGTCGGCGGCGTGGTCACGTCGGCCCTCGTGGGCACCGGCTGCGTGCTCGCGGGCCAAGCCTGGGGGGGCGCCGAGGATCTGGCCCACATGCCCTGGTGGTTCGGGGCCGTGCTGGGCCTGCTGCTTGGCGCGGCGGGGCAGGCGGGCGACCTGTCCGCCAGCGTCCTCAAACGCGACGCGGGGCTCAAGGACGCCGGGCGGCTTCTGCCCGGATTCGGCGGTGTGGTGGACATGCTCGATTCGCTCGTCATCGCCGGCCCCCTGGCGTACTGGGGCCTGACACTCGCCACGGTGATCTGGCCATTGGCCGCACTCGAGCCCGCGGGCGGTCTATGATGGTGACGTTCGCCCGCAGGCCCTGGAGTCTCGCATGACCGTCACGGAGCAGTTGCTCAAGCTCTTTCGCTGCGACCAACAACTCCGCGGACTGCAAACCAGACTCACCGCGGCCGACCGCTTCCTGGCTGAGCAGAGCCGATTGCTCAAGGAAGCCGAGACCAAGCTCGCCACCTTGGAAGCCGACATCAAGAAGCTGAAGGTGTCCGTCTCCGGGCAGGAGGGCGAGGCCGGCTCGATCGACGCCCGCATGGCCCAGCTCCGCGAGCAGATGAACGCGGCCCGCACGAACAAGGAGTACTCCGCCTTCGTGCTCGAGCTGGACGTGCTGAAGAAGCGCAAGAAGGAAATCGAGGACGGCCAGCTCGACCAGATGGGCAAGGTCGAGTCCGCCGAGAAGGGCGTGACCGAGGCCCGCGCCAAGCGCGACGAGCGCCAGGTCATCGTCGAGCAGGCCAGTCGCGATCGCGCCGCCAAGGAAGCCGAGATCAAGGACCGCGTCGACGAACTCCGCGGCCAGCGCGCCACGCTCAGCAAGGACATCCCCGCCGACGTGCTCAAGATCTTCGAGGACCTCGTCGCGCGTCATGGTGACGAAGCCATGTCCGCCCTGCACGTGGTCGACCGCCGCAACCACGAGTGGGCCTGCGGCACGTGCCAGGTCGTGGTGCCGGTGCAGGTGCTCAACGACATCTCCGCCGGCAAGTTCGTCCGGTGCAAGAGCTGCACCTGCATCCTCTTCGCTGAGGAAGACGTGACCAGCAAGAAGCCGCCCAAGAAGGACAAGGCGGCGCTGTGAGCGCCGCGGCGCTCCCCAACCGGCCCGCCGGCCCCTGGCGCGAAGCCCACGCCCATCTCATGCTGTTGGGCGAGGCCCTGAGCCTCACCGAACTGGACCGCTGCGCGAGCGTCGCGCAGTGCCTTGATTTCATCCGTCAGGCCGCGGCCAAGGCCCGCGCCGCGGGGCCCGGCGCCTGGGCACGGCTCACCGGCGCACGCGTGGAGGCCTGGGCCGAGGCCCGCTGGCCGACCCGCGCCGAGATCGACGACGCCGCCGGCGATGTGCCGTGCGCCGTGATGTCCTTTGACTATCACCACGTCGCCGCGGGAACTGCCGCCCTTCGCGCCGCGGGCATCCTCGACCAGCCCGCCGAACTGGCCCCGCTTATCGACCGCGACGCACGCGGCGAACTCACCGGCCTGGTCCGCGAGGAAGCCCCCTATCGCGTCTGGCGCGCCGCCCCCGAGCCCGCCCCCGCCCAGCGCCGCGGCATGATCCTCGCCGCCCTGGACCATCTGTCCGCGATGGGCTGCGTCGAAGTCCACGACTTGCACAGCCAGACCTGGCTGCCCGACGTGCTGGCCGACCTCGACCGCGCCGGGCAACTGCGGCTGAACGTCCGGCTCTACCCCGCGGCGCGCGACCTGGCGGCCATGCACGCCCGGCGTGCCGCCTTCGAAGGCCCACGCCTCCGCCTCGCCGGCGGGAAGATCTTCGCGGACGGCACGCTCAACGGGCGCACCGCTTCCATGATCCACCGCTACGCCCTGCCGATCCCGGACCATCCGCGCGGGCACTGCATGGTCTCGCCTGCCGCGATGGACGAGGCCGTGCGCCTCGCCGACGGTCTGGGGCTTCACTTGGCGGTCCACGCCATCGGCGACGGCGCGGTGCGCATGGTGCTCGACAGCATCGAGCGTGTGCGCCCCCGCAGCCGCGGCTGGCGCATCGAGCACGCCGAGATCGTCGACGCTATGGACGTCCCCCGCTTCAAGGCGCTGGGCGTGACGTGCAGCGTGCAGCCCTGCCACCTGCTCGCCGACATCGAAACGCTGAGCAAGTACCTCCCCCACCGCCTGCCGCGCGTCCTGCCGCTGCGCGAACTCATCGACAGCGGCCTGAAGCTGGGCTCAATAGGCGACGACGCGTCAGGCGCGGAGCCCGGGCTGGTCTTCGGCAGCGACGTGCCCGTCGTCCGGGCGAACCCGGAAGACAGCCTGCAGGCCGCGGTCTTCCGCCGCCGCCCGGGCGAGCCCGAGAGCGAGATGATCGCGCCCAAGCAGGCGATCACGCTTGATGAGGCTTGGGCGTGCTTTGCGCCGTCCCGGTCGTGACTAACATTCGCCATGACTTTCCGCGGGGTAGTCAAGAACGGCGTGATCGTGCTGCGGACCTCGGATCTGCCCGATGGCACGGAGGTTGAAGTGGTACCTCGCAAGCCAAAGGCCGCCTCCAGCGCCGGCGCCCGCGGCAAGGCCCGCAAGGGTGGTCAAGACCGCAGCGCGGCGCGTCCCGCCTCGCGGAGTGCGAAGGGATCGACTCGTGGAAGCGTCAAGAAGGCCACCACGTCCGGTCTGCAGCGGCTGGCCGGCATCGTGAAGGGCCTGCCCGCGGACTGGTCTTCCCAGCACGACCACTACATTTCCGACACACCCAAGCGGAAGCGATGACCCGCGCCTTCGCCGACACCTCGTTCTTCATGGCGCTGGTGAACAAGGCCGACGAACACCACGAGGCCGCCTTTGCGATCGCCGGCCTCACGCGGTACTCGGTGGTCACCAGTGACTATGTGCTGCTCGAGTTCGGGAACGCCTGCGCGAACCGCAAGCGTCGTCATGCCTTCGCCAGAGTGCTCGATGCGCTCGACCAGAGCCCCGGGTTCCTCCGCGTCAGGGCCACCGACTCGATCCTCGATGAAGCTATGCGCCGCTTCCGCAGGCGTTCGGGCACCGACTGGTCATTGGTGGATTGCACCTCCTTCGTCATCATGGAGAAGCTCCGCCTCACCGACGCCATCACCAACGACGCTCACTTCACCCAGGCGGGCTTTCGTGCCCTTTTGACCTCGCCATGAACCCACTCCCCCTCGTCCCCATCACCCGCGCCGTCCCCGGAAGCCCCGCCGTTCAGGGTGCTCGCATCGTCATGGCCCCGGCGGTCCCGCAGATGACCCGCGCCGAGCTGCTCGCGTTTGTCCGCGGGGCATCGGCCGTCATCGCCATGTTCCACGACCGCGTGGACGACGAGTTCCTCGACGCCGCAGGGCCCCAGCTCAAGGGCGTCTGCAACTTCGCCGTCGGGGTCGACAACATCGACCTGCCCGCCTGCAAGCGTCGCGGCGTAGTCGTCACGAACACCCCCGACGCCGTCACCGAGGGCACCGCCAACATCGCGATGGGCTTGATCCTCGCCGTCGCCCGGCGCATCGCCGAGGGCGACCGGTTCGTTCGCGCCGGGCGCTTTGAGCGCGAGGGCAATGTGTTCCCCACGGGCTGGATGGGCATGCATCTCACGGGCCAGAACCTGCTGATCGTCGGCGCGGGGCGGATCGGGCGGGCCGTGGCGCTGCGGGCCCAGGCTTTCGGCATGCGCACGTTCTACGTCGCCCGCTCGCGCCATCTGGATTTCGAGCTCGCCCCCCTCGCGGCGACGCGCGTCGAACTCGACGAAGGCCTGGCGCTCGCCGACGTGGTGAGCGTCCACACCCCGCTCACCGGCGAAACCCGCCACCTCATCAACGCCCGAAGGCTGGCCCTCATGAAGCCCACGGCGATCCTCGTGAACACCGCCCGCGGGCCGGTGGTCGACGAGGCCGCCCTCGCCGCTCACCTTTCCGCGGGCAAGATCTGGGGCGCGGGGCTGGATGTCTTTGAGCAGGAGCCCAAGGTGCATCCCGCGCTGCTCCCGCTCGACAACGTGGTCCTCACGCCCCACATCGGCTCTTCGGAGCGCCGCTTCCGCGAGATGATGACCGACATGGCCTGCGCCAACGCCGCCGCGGTCATTCAGGGCCGAACGCCCCCCAATCCCGTCAACTGATCGCGGCACGTACACTCGACCATGACACCCCAGGTCGCCGCGCTCCAGGCCCGGATCGACGAACTCAAGAAGGAACTCTCGGCCGCCCGCCGGGCCGTCGCGCCCGTGCCCGTGGGCGACTACGCCTTCCGTCGCCCCGACGGCTCACCCGCGTCCCTCCGCGATCTCTTCGCAGGCAAACGCGACCTGCTGGTCGTCCACAACATGGGCAAGAAGTGCGTGTACTGCACGCTGTGGGCCGACGGCTTGGTGGGCTTCACCCGCCCACTGCTCTCGCGTTGCGGCTTCGTTCTCACCTCGCCCGACGAACCCGCCACGCTCAAGGCCTTCGCCGAATCGCGCGGCTGGACCTTCCCCTGCGTCAGCGTTCAGGGCACCACCTTCGCCCACGACATGGGGATGGAGCCCGAACCCGGCCGGCACTGGCCGGGCGTCTCGGGCTTCCGCCTGCGCGACGACGGCTCGATCGTCCGCACCGGGCAGGCCATGTTCGGCCCCGGGGATGACTTCTGCGCCCTGTGGCCGATGCTTGATCTGCTCGAGGGCGGGCCCGGCGCCTGGGTCCCCAAGTACGATTACCCTTAACACAACCTTGATGTGGAAAGCCCGGCAATTGCGGGAAGCAGCCCCGGCGAAGTGTTAAGGTCTTTGCATGACCTTCACACACCCCCTCGCCCGCATCGCACCCGCACTTTTCCTCTCGGCTCTCGCCGGACAGGCGATCGCCTCAGAGCCCGTCTCGCGTGACGAGGTCCGGGCCGTGGTGGCCGAGATGCTCGCCGACGCCGAGACCCGGTCCTCCCTGCAGGCCGGCGGCGCGACCGGGGGCTACGACAAGAAGTTCTTCCTCGCCAGCGCCAACGGCGCGTTCCGCCTCAACTTCACCGGCGCGTTCGTCTTCCGCTACACCCTCAACTTCCGCGACGACGCCAACGCTGATCGCCCCTCCGGCTACCCCAGCGGCGGCGACGACTTCAACCCCGGCTTCTCCATGCGGCGATCCGTGCTCCGCTTCGACGGGCACATCATCGACCCGTCGCTGCTCTACAACGTGCGCATCGCGCAGGAGAACGCCGTCATCTCCCGGCAGGTGGTCACGCAGGTCGACCCCGACGACCCCAGCGCGGGCATCAACCTGGATACGGAAAGCGAGGCCGACTCGCGCCTGCGCTTCGACGACATCTTCTTCACCTACAAGTTCTCGGGCGACTTCAAGGGCGGGTACGTCAAGTGGGGCCAGTACAAGTCCCCCTTCATCAAAGAAGAGCTCAACAGCGAGTTCGTCTCGCTCGCCGCGGAGCGCGGGGCCGTCAACGGCTTCTTCACCCAGGACCGCGCCCAGGGCGTGTCGCTGGGCTACGAAGACGAACGCTGGTGGCTCGAGGGCATGATCAGCGACGGCCTGCGCACCCGCAACACCCCGCTGGGCAGCACCTTCAACCGCACGAACGACATCGCTCTCACCGGCCGCGCCGAGTACATCTTCGCCGGAACCCGCGAGCAACTGCGCGACTACACCTCACCACAGGACCAGGCTCTCGCCGCGAACATCGGCGGCGCGGTCCACTGGCAGCACCAGAACAACGACCCCACGGTCACGAAGTTTGACCGCTCGGTGGGCTCGCCCGCCAACCGCTCCATCTTCGGCGCCACCATCGACGGGCAGGTCGAGGGCTCGGGCCTTTCGCTCTACGTCGCCGGCGTGCTGGGCTACACCCGCGCCCGCAACGTCGTGCTCGACGACACCGGCGCCACCGACTCGCGCAACTTCACCGACTGGGGCGTCACCGTCCAGGGCTCGTGGCGCTTCGCCGAGAAGACCGACGTCTTCGCCAAGTACGACGGGCTCTTCCTCGATAGCGACCGCGGCCTCACCGACCGCGACCAGTTCAACTTCATCACCGCGGGCTTTGTCCACTACTTCGCCGGGCACGCCGCCAAACTCACCCTCGACACCACGTTCGCCACCAACCACACCGTCGGGCTCACCAGCAGCCGCGCCGGCTGGCTGGGCGGATCAATCCTGAACGTCAGCAGCAGCGACGCCTCGGGCCTCCTCGGCACCGCCCGCGGCTTCGAGGCGGCGGTGAGACTGCAGATGCAGGTGACATTCTGAGGGAGAAGTGACGAAGTGACGGAGTGACGGAGTGACGGAGTGGCGGAGTGACGGAGTGGCGGAGTGGCGGAGTGGCGAAGACTCCTGCCTGCCTGGGTTCTTCGGTACTTCGTTACTGCGCTACTTCGTTACTCCGTCACTTCGTGACTTCGTCACTCCGTCACTTCTTCACCGCCCCCAGCTCCGCGATCAGCGCCGCGTGGCTCCGCGCGCCCTGCCTGAAGCACTCGATCTCGAACTTCTCATTGGGCGAGTGCACCCGGTCGTCATCCAGGCCAAAGCCCATGAACACCGTGTCGATCCCCAGGATCGCCTTCAGCATCCCCGCCACCGGGATCGACCCGCCGCTCTTGATCAGCGCCGGCTCTACCCCGCACGCCGCCTGCACCGCGCGGCTCGCCGCCGCCAAGTACGGCGACTCGATCGGCACCGTCACGCCGTGACCGCCGTGATGGTCCACGAACTCCCAGCGGAATCCCGCGGGCGTCCTCGCCTTGCACCACTCGAAGAACAGCCCGGGGATCTTCGCCGGGTCCTGATCCGCCACCAGGCGGAATGACACCTTCGCGCTCGCGCGGCTGGGGATCACCGTCTTGGCCCCCGGGCCGGTATAGCCGCCGTACATCCCGTTGATCTCCGCCGTGGGCCTCGCCCACGCACGCTCGGTGGGCGAAAAGCCCTTCTCACCCCAGTCGGCTTCCTTCGGCAGCCCGATGCTCCTCAGCGCCTCCTCCGCCGACCACGGCAACTTCGCCCACGCCTCGCGCTCGCGCGGCGAGATCGGCCTCACCGCGTCGTAGAACCCGGGGATCGTCACCTTCCCGTCCTTGTCCCACAGTTGCGACAGCACCTGACACAGCGCGGCGTTGGGGTTCAGCACGCGCCCGCCCCACAGGCCGCTGTGCAGGTCCTGGTCGGGCCCGATCAGCGTCACTTCCGTGTACGCCAGCCCGCGCACGCCGTACGTGATCGCCGGCTTGCCGCGCCCCAGCATCCCCGTGTCGCTGATGAGGCAGAAGTCGCACCGCCGCAGCGCCGCCTCGTGCTGCTTCACAAAGGGCTCCAGATTCGCCGAGCCGCTCTCTTCCTCACCTTCCAGCAGAACCGTGAACTTCACGCCCCCGGCGGGCTGGCCCGTCACCGCCTTGAAGGCCCGCAGAGCCTCCAGGAACATCATCACCTGGCCCTTGTCGTCCACCGCGCCGCGGGCCACGATCCGCCGACCCGGCCCGCCCGGCTCGCCCTCGCGCACCACGGGCTCAAACGGCGGCGAGTCCCACAGCTCCACCGGGTCGACGGGTTGAACGTCGTAGTGACCGTAGAACAGCACGTGCGGGCCCTGATAGTCCGGCGCGCCCGGCGAATGCGCCAGCACCACCGGATGCCCCGGCTTGCCCTCGGCCCCCGTGGGCAGCACCTGCGCGGGAAGGCCCGCCGCGGCCAGTTGGTCCGCCGCCCACTGCGCCGCCCGCTTCACGTCAACGCGATACTGCGGGTCGGTGCTGATGCTGGGGATCTTGAGCCAGTCCACCAGGCGTGAGAGCGACTGCGGCTCGTTCTCATCAAGCCACGAGATGACGCGGGCGAGCGAGGAATGCGGCGCGGGCGAAGCGGGATTGGGCATGCGGAAGGCTAGGGGGTCACGCAGCGGTCGAAGCACCCCGTGCCGCTCAAGGCGGCCGGGTTCGGAGGACTTTGCGTCCTCACCGCGCTTACTTGCCCTGGTCTTCCAGCGCCTTGGCCATCATCTCCGCCGGCGGCGGCGGATTGTTGCCGCGCACCTCGCGACCGCAGTCGGGGCAGATCGTCTTCTCGTTCTTGCCCATCGCGCTGTTGAGAATCACATACGTGGGCGGCAGTTTGACCTGGTTGTCCTTCGTCCAATAGCACGCCTCGACCGGATACAGCGTGCGCTTTCCGGTGGATCGATTGGTCCAAGGCCAGCGCTCGCCCTTCGGGAACGCGAACTTCGTGTTGACTTCGCCGGACTCCGAGTCCTTCACCACGACATACCGCGTCTGCTCGCCGATGTCGGGCGGGCCGCCGGTCATCGTGTAAACCGCGATACCTATCGCCGCCGCGATGCCGATGAGTGAGCCGAAAAGCTTGAGCTTCTCGCCAAAGCCGCCACCTCCGCCGGAACCGCCCGCGGACTTCCCGCTGACGCCGATCTGCTTGACGTCCGCGTCATCCACCAACGAAGGCATATTTGACGTCCGGCTCATGGATTCTCCACCGCGCGGCAAGCTCGTTACGGAACGATGACCCTGTTCGACGACGAGGCATCACGATAGACGGTCCACTTGGCGAGCGTGTCGGTCCACGAGTCCAGCCGCGAGCCGATGATCGTGCCCGAGGGGAACCAGTATTCCGGATTGGTCGCTTCAAAGTCGCTCAGCAACTCCACGTGCCCGTCGAAGAAGCCCACGTTGCCCTTCACGTCGCCCGGAAGACCGCGGCCGCTGGGGCCGTGCCGGAAGGCAAAGCGGCGGACATCGGGCACCGATCCGCTCGCGGCGGCGGCCCGGAGAACCTGGCCGGGGGCCGTCTTGCGGTCAAGCGAGCGGTTGTTGAACAGCCACGGGCCGGTGTCGCTGAACGCGCCGCCGAACGTGCCCCCGCCCGGCGGCGGGACGTTGATGTCCACGTTGGGGAACAGATTCTGAGGATTGCCCGCGTCCACGAATCGGCTGCCCTCGTACAACGCGGCCTTGCGGGACGGGTTGCCCACCAGGTTCAACCGCGGACGGAACCCGCGCCGGTCAATCGCCGGACGACGGTCGTTGGTGCCGTGACCGGACGACGTGGCGGTTTCCGTCGACGTGAACTGCGTAGACATGAAGTACGACAGCATCGGCCCTTCAACCACACCCGACGTGCCGCCGCTCCACTCGTTGACGCGGATGTTGTTGTTCTGGCAGCGCCCGACGGGCTGCTCCCGCATCCAGTTGAAGCGTTCCAGCCGCAGCGGATCGTTCGGGTTGCCGTTGCTCGCGCCAGGCCCCTGATAACCCATCTGGCTCAGCAGCGGGCCCAGCCAGTCCCAGTGCTGAACGGCCACCCCGTCGTACCGCGGCGGGGTCGTCTTGGTGTACCCCACTCCGGCGTTGATGGAAGCCTCGGGCAGCCACGAAAACCCGGTCGTCAGGGGCGACCCGGGCAGCCACTCCTTGAAGTCGGTCGTGTACGTCACCTGGCTGGTCACCAACTGACGCAGATTGCTGGAGCACGCCACCGCACGGGCCGCCTGCCGAGCCTCACCCAGCGCCGGCAGCAAAATGCTCACCAAAAGCGCGATGATCGCGATCACCACCAGCAGTTCGATCAGCGTGAACGCTCGCGTGATCGGGCGGCGGACCTGGGACAGCCGGCTGGACAAGCGATGGGAAGACATGCGGGTGCTCCGGAGGGCATCGCGCTGGCCACCCGGCGGAGAACCCGCTGGCGACCATCGCTCGGACACCCACGAGTTTAGCCCGGGGGCCGTTTGCGATGGGTCCTTAACAGGAATTTCGCAGCCTATTCGGGTATTGGACAGCGTTTGCGGGGTCTGGGAGAGTCCGCTATCGGGAAGGTCTGTTGGTTACTTCCCAAACAGGACACAAACCCGCTCAACTGCCCAACTTCAGGTCAACCACCACGGGCAGGTGGTCCGAGCCGTAGCCCGCCGGGGCAGGGGTGGTCCGCCAGTCGCTCCCGCGCGGGCGCTGGGGCAGACCCAGGATGAACCGCGACTCCTTCACCAACCGCTTGGCGGCCTCGTCATTGCCGATCACAAAGTCGATCACCCGCCCCGAGGCGTGGGTGATCCACTCCGGGTTGCCCTGCACGCGGTCGTCGAACAGGTCCTTCAGACCCGCCTGCAGATACGTCTCGATGGGCTTGCTGCCGGGCTGAGTGTTCATGTCGCCCAGGATGATCACCGGCTGCCCCGGGTTCTTGTTGGCGAACTCGCCGTAGAGCTCCGTGGTCTTGGCCGACTCGCGCTCGCGCCAGTAGCCGCCGGGCCCGCCCGACTTCTGGTGAACCACGAACAGCGTGACCTTGAAGTCCTCGGCCTTCGCGCCCTTCTGGCCCGCGGCCTCCAAACGCTTGGCCACCTCCGCCGCGGGCACGGTGATGGTGCCGCGCATGGGCGAGCGGCGGAAGAGGATGGGCTTGCCCGCCTCGCGGTTCTCTTCGTTGCCCCAGCGCGGCGGATGATTCCCGCCCAGGGGCAGCAGCGGCCACACCTCGGTGTCGCCGATGGGGAACTTCGAGATAATCGAGCACTCGATGCCGCGCCCGTCGCCCGAGTCGATGCTCGCGATGTGCGTGTAGCCCGCGTCCTTGAGGTGGTTCTCCACGAACCACTTGAGCGCGTCGAGGCTCTCGACCTCTTGCAGGCCCACCACATCAGCGTTCACCGCGCGGATGGCCTTGGCGATCGCCTCACGGTGCTCCGCGGGCTTGGTCATCGTCTTGTCGTCCTGCTCGCCGCTGAGCGCGGGGTCGTCCTTGTCGTCGAACAGGTTCTCGACGTTGAACGCGGCGATGCGGAGCGTGCCGGGCGGCGCGGCGACCGGAGCCAGCACGCCGAACGGGATGAGCCGGCGCGGGTCGGCGTCCTTGTCAGCAGCCGGCGCGGGCGCGGGGGCCGCGGGCGGGGCCGAGGCCAGCCCGCCGGTCTTGGTGTCCTGGGCGCTCGTCGTTGAGAGCGCACGCGTGAAGCCCAGCCCGGCCAGCGCGGCGAGCGCGAGCGCGGCGGCGCCCATGCCGAGCGCGAAGCCCGAACGGGGTGAGGAACCGGAGCGGGCAGGCGAGCACGAGCAGTTGGTGCAGGTCATGGGCGGAGGGTAGGAAGAGCCGCGGAGCGGGACGCAGAGCAGGTGGCAACGGTGACGCGACCGCGCGCCACCACCCGGAATTCGCCCCTCGCCCAACCGGGATTCAGGACCGCCCGGGCCTCCCCCCCTACCCTCCCAGCCCATGATCGACCTCAAAGCCCTCCGCGAAAACCCCAAGCGCTTCATCGACGGCGCCGCCAAAAAAGGCATGGACGTCGAGATCGACCGCCTCCTCCGCCTCGAGGAAGAACGCCGCGCCGCGCAGACGGCCATGGAAAATCTCCGCGCCGAGCAGCGCAAGATCGAGAAGGAACTCGGCCCACAGATGGGCAAACTCTCGGGCGAACTCAAGAAAGCCCCGCCCGACCAGCAGCCGGCGATCCAGAAGTTGATCGACGAACTCAAGGCCCGCCCGACGGCGATGAAGGAAGAGATCGCGGCCCACGAAGAGGTCGTGCGTCGGCTTGAACCCGAGATCAATCAGATCCTCCTCACCATCCCGCTTCCGCCGGACGACGACGTGCCGGTCGGCGCGTCGAGCGAGGACAATGTGGAAATCCGGCGCTGGAACGCGCCGGGCTTCGAGGCGGGCAAGCCCTTTGAGGCTCAGCGCGGCTTCAAGCCCAAGACGCACATCGAACTGTGCCGCGACCTCAAGCTCGCCGACTTCCCGCGCGGCGTGAAGATGGCGGGCACGCGCTCGTACGTCCTCACCGGCGCGGGGATGCTGCTGCACCAGGCGATCCTGCGCTACGCCGTGGACTTCATGGTCCATCACAACGGCTTCACGCCCATCAGCGTGCCCGTGCTGGTGAAGGAAGAGTGCATGGTGGGCACGGGCTTTTTCCCCGCGGGGCGCGAGCAGGCGTACCACATCGAGGAGAGCAAGCGCGGCGGGGGCTACGACGTGTTCCTCACCGGCACGGGCGAGGTGGGCCTCATGGGCATCCACCAGGACGAGATTCTCGATGAATCCATGCTGCCGCTGAAGTACGTGACGGTGAGCACGTGCTTCCGCCGCGAGGCGGGCGCGGCGGGCAAGGACACCGCGGGGCTCTACCGCATCCACCAGTTCGACAAGGTGGAGCAGGTGGTGATCACTCGCAGCGACGAGCAGGACAGCCGGGCGTGGCACAAGAAGATGATCGGGTTCGTCGAGGCGTTCTTGCAGAGCCTGGGCCTGCCCTATCGCCTGCTGCAGTGCTGCACCGCGGATCTGGGCGTGAAGAACGCGGACATGGTGGACATCGAGTGCTGGATGCCGGGGCGGGGCGAGGTGGTCGGGGGCGCGCCCTCGGGCGCGTTCGGCGAGACGCACAGCGCGTCGCGGCTCTACGACTACCAGTGCCGGCGGCTGAACATGCGGTATCGCCAGGGCGGCGAAGCGGGCAAGGGCCCGACGGTGTTCTGCCACTCGCTGAACAACACCGTGGCGGCCAGCCCGCGGCTGATGATTCCGATCCTGGAGGTTCACCAGCAGAAGGACGGCACGGTCCGCGTGCCCGAACCGCTGCGGGCGTATATGGGCGGGATGGACAAGATCGGGTGAGGTCTTGGGGAGGTCGGCTCTCCGAGCCGACTCGTCGGCCAACTCTGCCCCCGCCTGCCGCCCCTTCCAGGAATTGCTCCAGCGAAAGACGGGCACGGTCCGCGCACCCGAGTCGCTGAATGAGCAAGAGCGATGGATGGAAAGGACCGCGTGCTCAGCCTCGCTTGGGCTGAATGAGCCCGCACTCAGGGCAGAGTTCAAGGCCACGGCAGTCGTAGCCACATTGCGGGCAGTGAAGGCGGCGGAGGGCCGCCAACTGGCGTCTCAGATTGACCTCTTTCACGATGAACACGGCGAGCATGCCCAGCATCCAGATGATGAGCGCAATCGCCTTGCTCACCCGTTGGAACTCGGGCGTCCAATGCCACTTGGTCACCTCTCCGCCGGCGGCGAGCACGACGAGTTCGCCCGGCGAGAGGGTGCCAAGTGCGGATCGCATATTCCAGCTTTCCGCCTGATGATCATCGATCTCGAAGTACGGCAGCAACCCGAAGGATGCCTGGCTCTGCCACCAGTTCGGAAACAGTCGATACGTGCGCTTCACGCGAACCACATCGAAAAGCGGCCACGCGATCTGGTCCACGGGCCGGGCGGCGAAGTGCACGAAGGGCAGCGCTTGCCACTCTTGGACAGTCAGTTTCCGCGCAATCTCAGCCGGAACCGCCGACATCGGCATCGACGTCCCGATCATCTGCCAGCTCGGCCCGTTTCGCCTGTCGCTTACAAAAACCAAGACAACGACTCCCATGAACGCGAGTGTCAGCGCGAACCACAGCCACGTGCGCCGAATTCGCCGCAGTACATCACGTTCCGCTGGAGTCAGATCGGACATAGTTGACCATCCGTCAAGCTGTTCGCCGCCACTGATCATAACGATCCCCCAAGGCAATCCACCTGCACGCTCCATCCCTCCCCAACCGGCCCTCCCCGACGCGGGCACTTCGGCCACGCCGGTCGGCCGATCGATCCCGCCGAATCACGATCCACTCGTCGCCCATCCTCCCTCCTAGCCTCGCCCCATGCGCATCCTCCTCTGCAACGACGACGGCATCCACGCCCCCGGCATCATCGCGCTTTATGACGCGCTCAAGACCCTTGGCGAGATCCTCGTGGTCGCGCCGCTCACGGTGCAGTCGGCCACGGGGCACGGCATCACGTTTCGTCAGCCGCTGATGACGCAGACGGTCACCGCTGCGCCGGGGATGACGGGGATCGCGGTGGACGGTCGCCCTGCGGACTGCGTCAAGCTGGGGCTTTCATCTCTGTGGCCGGCGAAGTATGGCGCGGGCTCTCGACCCGACCTGGTGGTGAGCGGGATGAACATGGGCGCCAACGTGGGGATCAACGTGCTGTACTCGGGCACCTGCGCCGCGGCGCTGGAGGCGGCCTTCCTGGGCGTGCCGGCGATCGCGGTGTCGCTGCACCACGGGCGCAGCCGGCCGGACTACGACACCGCCGCCCGCCACGCCCGGGCGGGGATCGACCAGATTCTGCGCGCCGCGCCGCTCAAGCCCCACGAGTGCCTGAACCTCAACATCCCGATCACCGAGTCTCCCGGGCCCACCCCGCCGATGGTGGTGTGCCCCATGAACACCCACGGGATCGTCGACGCCTTTGACAAGCGGCAGAACCCGATCGGCGAGACGTACTACTGGTCGGCGGGCACGCCCATGGAGTTCCACCGCACCGAGCCGGGGACAGACGTGGAGGAACTGGTCAAGGGCAAGATGACCCTGACCCCCCTGCGGTACGACCTCTCGGACGAGCCGGGGATGGCCCGGTGGCGGGGGTTGCTCCGATAGCCGCCCCAGAGGGGCCTTTGGGGGGCTGGGGGCATTGACTCGGCCCCGAATCCGGTCTATCTTCCCCCCTGCCAACGGAGCCATCCGGGGGCGACAACGCGGGCGTAGCTCAGTGGTAGAGCATCACGTTGCCAACGTGAGGGTCGAGGGTTCAAGTCCCTTCGCCCGCTTTGAATGACGGCTCAGGGCCCACCTCGGCGAGGTGGGCCCGTGTCGTTTCAGCCCTCGCTCTCGCCATCGCCGGCGCGGCGCTCCTGCCGCTTCTTCACCACCAGGCGGTGCAGGCTGGCCATCTGGGCGCTGGCCCAAATGAACGCGACCGAGGCGATCACCAGCGGGATGGTGAACGAGCCCGTGAGGTTGTAGATCGCCAGCCCGGCGAACTGCCCCACGGTGCCCCTCAGCCCCACGAGCGTGGTGTGGATGGCGATGTACTGGGTGACCTTGTCGCGCGTGGGCGCCAGGCTCACGGGCCCGAGCATCCAGCCCATGTTCACCATCGCCGACGAGACGCCGAAGATGGCGCTGGCGACCGCCATGGACGCCTCGCCCCCGGCGAGGATGAGCGCGACGGGCCACAGCGCGTAGAGCGCGAAGGCGATCCGGCAGGTCCGCATCGGCCCCAGACGGTCCACCATCAGCCCCGCGGGCAGCGTCATCGCCACCTGCGCGATCAGGAAGGTCATCTGCGTGCTGTGGGCGATCTGGTCGTACTCGAGCTTGAGTTTGTTGGTGACCAGCAGCGGCACCAGCGCCCAGCCGATCATCCACCCGATGCCGTAGGTCATGAAGGCCGTCTCGTAGCGGGCGAAGACCCGGTCGGCCTTGAGCACCTCGCCCATGTGGAGGACGGGGCGGATGGCGGAGTTGTAGAGCCCCGCCTTCACCGACGCGGGCGAGAGGCCCGCCAGCCGGCCCAGGAGCGACCTTTTGCCCCGCGCGTCGGCGTCGGGCGGCTTCCACCCGCCCAGCAGCATGATGATGAGCGCCGCGCCCACCAACTGCAGCCCCGCCGCGATGGGCATGTAGACGCGGAAAGCCTCGGCGTCGGCACGCAGCCACTCGCCCAGCCCGAAGGAACCCGCCGCTGCGAAGGCGGACGTGCAGGCCACCAGCGTCGCGTAGATCTTCCCGTGCATGGACGCGGGGTAGTGCTTGCGGAGCAGGTCGGCGGCGATGGGCGTCCAGCCGGCGTTGCCCGCGGCGGCGATGATGGCCAGGCCCGCGAGGGTGATGGGGTCGTGGGCCAGCGCGCACAGCGCCAGGGGCACGAGCCCCACGACCATGTACGTCAGCACATACGAAAAGACGCGCACCCGCGGGAACCACGCGCCCCAGAAGATCGACACGAGCACCAGAATGTTGGGGGCCGACGTGATGACCGTGGTCTTGAAGTCGCCCGCGTCGAAGGTCTTCTTCGCGATGACCGGCAGAAGGCCCGTCACGCACGTGAGCGTGCTCTGCAGCAGAACCAGCGCCAGCGCGTGCAAAGCCAGCACGCGCCACACCCGGGCGGGAGACTCGGGCGTCGGCTTGGCGGGAGTGTCAGCGGGAGTCACAAGGTCGACAGTGGATCAGAACCCCTGCGATGCGCGCCGGGGGCCCGACGATACGCCCCCACTCCCACCCCGCACCTCGCTCTCCTCTCCTCCTTGCCCCACTTCCCCCGTTTACTCCCCGATCAGCGCCTCACCCGCCTCCAGCCTCGTCCCCTTCTCGTCGCTGATGCAGTGCGTGAAGCCCGGGCGCAGCGCGCCCGAGGCCCAGCGGCCGTCGGGGGCCATCGCGATGAACCCGGCCTGGTGGTCCGGGTGCAGCGCGAAGCGCTCGGCGATGCGCTCCAGCGTCCGCCGGATCGCCGACCGCGGGTCCAGCCCTTGGCGCATGAACTCCACGATCAGGAACGACCCGCAGACGCCCATGATCAGTTCGCCCGTGCCGGTGCCCGCCGCCGCGCCGGCGCGCTGGTCGACATACAGCCCGTGCCCGATGATGGGCGAATCGCCCACGCGCCCGGGGAGTTTGAAGGCCAGCCCGCTGGTGGTGCACGCGCCGGCCAGCCGGCCCGCGCGGTCGCGCGCCAGCAGGCTGATGGTGTCATGGCCTGGCAGCGGCCTACCCGCGCCAGTCCCACCCGACGCGGAGTCGCGCCGATACCGCTCCTCCACGTTCATCGGCGGCGTATAGCCCTCGCGTGCGCCAGCGTCGCTGTGCGTGTCGCGCCACTGAAGGTACAGCCGGCGCGCGTGGTCGGTCAGCGCGTCCTGCTCGCGCTCGGCGTGCCCGAGCCTTCGGGCGAAGGCCTCGGCCCCGTCGCCCGCGAGCATGACGTGGATGGTCCGCTCCATCACGTCGCGGGCGATCTTCGTGGGGTGCGCAAAGCCCCGGACAAAGCACACCGACCCCGCGCGGTCCGGGTCGGTCATCACCGACGCGTCCAGCGACAGCCGCCCGGAGGCGTCGGGCAGGCCGCCCACGCCCACGGAGTCCACCGTGGGGTCCAGTTCGACGGCGCTGGCGCCGGCGACCACCGCGTCGAGCGCACTGCCGCCCGCCGCCAGCGCGGGGTAGGCCGCGCGGGCCGCCACCTGTCCGAATGACCACGTCGAGAGCAAAGTCGCCATGCGGCAGGGTAACCGCGCGGTGCGTCAGGTCGCCGCTTCGCGGGCCACGCGCTCGTAGAGCGCGGGCGAGCCGGCCCGCCCGGTCCAGAACTCAAACTGCCTCACACCCTGCGCCACCAGCATCGCCAGCCCGTCCATCGCCTTGAGCCCGGCGGAGCGGGCGTCCTGCAGCAGCGGCGTGCTCAGCGGCTTGTAGACGGTCTCGATCACCGCGGTGCTCTCGGGCAGCGCGGCGATCTGCTCGCGCGTGAGGGGCGACGCGCCCTCGCCCGCCCCGCCGCGCATGCCCGCGCTGGTGCAATTCACGATCGCCGCAGGCTTCAGCCCCGCGATGGCCTCCGCGTCAGCCACGTCGAGCGTGCCGGGCATGGCCACGCCCGCGTGGGTGAGCGTCTCGACCAGCGCGCGGGCCTTGTCATGCGTGCGGTTCACGATGGTGACCTTCGCGCCCGCGTCCAGCAGCGCCACGCACACGGCCCGCGCCGCGCC
>JALHNL010000014.1 GCA_022843545.1 Phycisphaerales bacterium
GGACCACGCTGGGGCACAGGGCCCGCCCGCGTTCGTCGGGCAGCACGCGGGGCCCCCGCTCGCCGGCGGGCGCGTCGGCGGGCCACTCCGCGATCGCCACCAGGCTGAACGTGGTGCCGAGATCGATTCCGACGATGGGCTCGGGCATCGTCCCGATGGTATCGACGCGCCATGCCAAAAACGCACCCGCGCCCGGATCCCTGCGGACCCTCCGGGCGCGGATGCGTCGTGGTTGGCGTTCGGGCCCCGCGAGTCACGATGGGTGCGTCGGGTGAGCCGCCCCGCAGCCACCATGCCCTGACCCCGGGCCCGCCGCCCGTGGACCGTGCAGGCGGATCAGTCGTGCAGAGCCGCCGTCGCGGGGAGCTTCACCGGCTCAAGCCGGATGGTCGTCTCCATGCGGAAGTTGGACTCGGTGGTGTGCCGCTCGGCGTGGAAGATGGCGAGCTTGTACTTGCGCCCGTCCACCAGCCAGCTCAGGCGGTCCAGTTCGATGATCTGGTTGGCCACGCCGTGGACGCCGCCCAGGTCGATCACCAGCCGCCCGTCGACGAACACCCACACGTCGTCGTCGCCCGTGAAGCGGAAGACCTGGTTCTTGCCGCGTTCATACACGAACTCCGTCTGCACCTCGGTGGTGAAGTGGAAGTTCTTGCCCGTGCTGGCGTAGTTGCCGAACAGTTCGCCGTTAAGCGGGAAGAAGCCGCTCAGCGAGTTCCACGGCGCGTGGCTCGCGGAGTCGAAGACGTACTGATTCGTTCCCGGCGTGCGCACCATGGAGAGCGAGATGGTCCGCGACATGTTCCGCCCGGGCACGTCCCGGTACCACATGTCGAAGTCCTCCGCCGAGTTCAGCGACTGGTTGCTCGCGCTGGGGCTGGACAGGCTGGCCAGGCGTCCCACCGTGTCGCCGCGCGAGGCGTCGGCCAGGGCGGGCATGATGTTCCGGCCCGCACGGTCGCGGAACGCGCTGGAGATCGTCTGACCCCAGCGGTCGCGGAACACCGGCTTGTTCTCCGAGCTCAGCCGGTCGGCCACCGTGCCGATCCGCACGCCCGTCACCGGGCCTTCCATATCCGGGTGACCGATCACCACGCCCTGCGCGTTCCTCGCGTTCCGCTCGCGGAAGTCGCGCAGAACCGCCGGGATGGTGATGGTGGTGGGCAGGTTCGCATAGGCGTCGCTGGTCTGCGCCGTCGCGGTCGAAACTCCGGACGAGGACACCATCGAGCCCGCCGCCAAAGCCAGGGCGGCGACGGTCAAACCGGTGCTGAGGCGGACGGCGTGCTTGCGGGTAAACATGTGTTGCTCCTGAACCACGATCCGAACGGGGTGGGGTTACGCGCCCCGGCCCCCCCTTTCGCCGGCCTCGGTCCACGATCAGGCCGTCAGGATCAAGGTGCGATTCACCGCGCCCGCCGTCCACCCGGCGGCGAGGCAAACCTGGCAAGATGGTCCGTCTGTGCGGGCCTAGCCCACGACCGAGGCCACCACCCGCGCGGCCTCCAGCGCTTCGTCGCGCGTCGTCCCCCGCCCGATGGAGAACCGCACCGACCCGTGCGCCACCGCCTCGGGCACGCCCATTGCCAGCAGCACGGGCGAAGGCTCCAGCGACCCGCTGCTGCACGCCGCGCCCGCCGAGGCGTTCACGCCGCGCTCGCTCAGCGCCAGCAGGATGGGCTCGGCCTCGCGCCCCGCAAAGCCGATGTTGGTGGTGTTCCACAGCCGCCGCGCCCGGTCGCGGGGCCTGTTCACCACGGCGATCGGACAAGCCGCCAGCACCAGCGACTCGAACTCGTCGCGCAGGTTGGCCAGGCGCTCGCGCTCGCTCGCGTCACGCAGCCAGTCGATGGCGATGTCCGCCGCCACCCCCGCGCCCACGATGGCGGGCACGTTCTCGGTGCCGCCGCGGCGTCCGTGCTCCTGGGTGCCGTGGATGCGCGGGCGCAGGCCCACCCCGCGCCGCAGCCACAGCACGCCCACGCCCTTGGGCCCGTTGAACTTGTGCGGGGCGAACGTCAGCGCGTCAAGCCAGGGTGAGCCGCTCTCGTCCAGCACGCTGGTGGGCATTTTGCCCACCCACTGGGTCGCGTCGCAGTGCACCAGCCACCCGCGCTGCCGGGCGAGGCGGGCCGCCTCCTCGATGGGCTGGATCGCGCCTGTCTCGTTGTTCGCCCACTGCACGCTCAGCATGCCGCGACGGTCGTCTAGCAGACGAGCCAGTCCGTCCGGGTCCACCAGCCCCGCGCGGTCAACCGGCGCCCAGCACACCACCGCCCCGCCCTGTTCCTCCAGATCGCTCGCCAGTTCCCGCACCGCGGCGTGCTCAACCCGCGTGGTGACCAGCACACGCCGCGGCGCCGGCAGAGCCTCGAGCATCCCCCTCAGCGCCAGGTCGATCGCCTCGGTCCCGCTGGATGTCAGCGTGATCGCCTTGGGCTCAGCCCCGATCAGCCGGGCCAGCGACGCCCGCGCCAGTTCCACCGCGTGCCGGGCCGCCTGCCCCGCGCGGTGAACGCTCGACGGGTTGTGCCACGTCTCGCGCATCGCCCGCGCCATCGCGTCGATGACGCGGGGGTCGGGCGGGGTGGTGGCGTTGTGGTCGAGTTCGATCAAGGTAAGAAACGGTACCCCTTCGGCGCCGCAGAGCGATAACCTACGCGACTTGGCGGTCCGGCGCGCCCACAATACCGCGAGGACTCACGGATGTTCCCGCTGATCCGTGGCTTCCCACCCGATGCCCGATTCTTCACCCGAACTCGTCGCCGAATCCGTGACCAAGCAGTTCGGCCCGCGCCTGGTGCTCCGCGACATCAGCCTCACCATCCTTCCGGGCGAGGTCGTTGCGCTGGTGGGGGGCTCGGGCACCGGCAAGACCGTGCTCTTGGACCACCTCACCGGCCTGATGACGCCCACCCATGGGCGCGTGCTCGCTGCCCACCACGGCCTGCCCGGCGCGCCGCTGCGCGACCTGAACGCCATCTCATCGAACGACCTCGACGCCCTCCGCTTGCACTGGGCGGTGGTCTTCCAGCGCAACGCGCTCTTCTCCGGCTCGGTCTACGAGAACATCGCCTTCTGGCTGCGTGAGCACACCCTGCTGGACGAGGCCAGGATCGACGCCCGCGTGCGTGAGAGCCTCGCCGCCGTCGCCCTCGACGTCGCCGACGTCATCCGCAAAGACCGCGACGAACTCTCCGGCGGCATGGCCAAGCGCGTCGCCATCGCCCGTGCGATCGCCATCGACCCCATCGTCACGTTCTACGACGAGCCCACCACCGGGCTGGACCCGGTCATCGGCAACCACATCGTGGACCTCATCTGGTCGCTGCACAACCGCCCCCGCGCCGACGCCGCCCGCCGGACCACCGTCATCGTCACCCACGACCGCGAACTGCTCCGCCGCATCGCCCCCCGCGTGGTCATGCTCGACAAAGGCGAGGTGGTCTTCGACGGCGGCTACGCCGACTTCCAGCGCTGCAGCGTGCCCACGGCGGTGGAATACCTGCTGCAGATGCCGGTGCTCAACTCGCGGGTGCGATAAGCCGTTTAGGCCGCCGAGCCGCCCTCGGTCGCGCCGCCGCCGCTGCCGCCCGCGTCGCCGTTGTCCAGCGGCATTTTCAGGCTCGGCGCGCCGCTCATCTGCCGGTAGCGTTCGCCCAGCATGATCAGCCCGATGATGTCGTTGACGTGGTTGCCCGCGCCGTCGGTGCCCATCTTGGGGATGCGCAGCGGGGCCAGCATGCCGTAGCCCAGCCCCTGGCCGATCAGCGCCCACGCCGTCAGTTCAGGGCTGAAGCGCTTGGAGATCTGCCCGCCGTCCTGCGCCGCGAGAACCTCGCGCATCAGGAACCCGTGAAGGCGTCCGATGTGGGTGATCAGCGCACCGCGGATCTCGTCGTCTTCAACCTCGGTCATCGCCTGAACGATCACCCGGTAGCGCAGGTGGCCCCGCGGCATCACCATCGGGTTGCTGCGGATGATCCGCACCAGCCGCTCCGCCGGGTCGGCGATGTCCTTGAGTTCCTGTTCCCACGCCCCGATGGTGTCGGCGCTGGTCCGCTCGATCAGCGCGATGAACAGGTCGCGCTTGGACTTGAAATGGCGGTAGATGATCGGTTCGGACACGCCCGCCGCCTTGGCGAGCTCCGACGTCGTCGTTCCGGTGTAGCCATGCGTGGCGAACACCCGCGCCGCCGTGTTCAGCAGCTGCACCTTCCGCTCGGCCGCCGGCAACCTGGACATGGCCCCGTCGCCTTTCCGCTCCTGAGTCCCCGCGCGAGTCCGTCGCGCACCTTCTGGTTATCCGCCCGGTCGGCTGGGCTGTTCCGCGGATCAGGAGCGGCGCTCCGCGGGCCGGCCGGTCAGTAAACACTAACGTAGGCTGTCATCGTCCGATCCGCCTCAACCCTTTGATGATCCCGATGAACTTGTCGGCACATTCGCGTCCGTTCTGAGCGGATTCTCCGCTGTACGATCAACGATAGGTTTGCGTTCGGGTACGGGGTCAAAGCCGTGTCCCCCAAACGGGTGGCATCGGCCGATCCGTCGCGCCGCCAGCCACGTCCCTCGGATCACGCCCCATTCGCGGTATGCCTCGATCGCGTACTGCGAACAGCTCGGGTGGTACCGGCAGTGGCCGCCCATCACCGAGGCCAGCGTCAGTTGGTACCCGCGCACCAGCCCGATGCACACCGCGCTGCCGGCCCGGCTCATGGTTCGGAGCACGCTCATGCAAGATTCTTGCCGCGCTTGGCCCACACCGCCGCGATGTGCTCCGCGGCGGCGCGCAGGAGCGTGCGATAGTCGTCCAGGGCCAGTTCGCGGTGGGGGTTGAGGCTCACGACCAGATCCAGACCCTTGGGCAGCGACCGCTGCTCGAGGCGGAAGGCCTCGCGGATCAGCCGCTTGAGGCGGTTGCGGGCCACCGCGGTGCCCACCTTGCGCCCCACCGACAGCCCCAGGCGGGTGAGGCCGGCGTCGTTGGGCCGACCGTGGACCCGAACCGGCCCGCGGACCAGGCTGGCCTTGCCCGCGTACACCCGCTGGTACTGCAAGGCGTGGGTGAGACGCTGGCGGCGCGAGAACCGCAGCGTGCGGGGCGCGGAGCCGGGCTTGGGATCAGCGGGAGTGGGTGGGTCGGCGGGCATGGGCCGGGCTCCGGATCGCCCGGACAGGTTAGCGCGACAGGGCGGCCGCGCTGGGGCGTGCCGGCGGCAGCAGCCCGATGAGCAGGCACAGCGCGCCGGCGCCGATCAGCCAAAGCCGCGAGCGCGAATCGGTCGCCCACTTTTCGAGCAGGCTGGGGTTCTTGGCCGCCTGGGGCATCACCAGCGACGGGGGTTCCAAGGCTCCGAAGACCGAGGCATCGCGGGCCCCGGAGGGGTTGCCCTGGTTCCCCGGAGTGAGCAGTTCCTGGCCCTCGGGGGCCTGGTTCAACTGCATCGCCGCCAGCGAGCGGATGACCCGGTCATCCCCGGAGTTCACCGCGGCGAGGTACTTGTGGTAGTTGGCGAGGCGCTCGGCGCGGTGGGCCTCGGCGGCGTGCACGCGGGCCAGGTACAGCTTGGCCTCGTCCAGGTCGGCCTGGGCCGGCAGCAGGATCACCGCGGAAAGCAGGATCACCCCGGCGACCAGGAACAGCCAGCCCGGGTCCAGAAGGGGACCGCGCGCCGGTCGGGCGGCGGGAGCGTCCAGGGTGGCGGCGTCGGCGGGCATCGAACGGAGAGTATCGGCGAACCGGGCCCGAGCGGTACATGGATCGTGACCCGACCGCTCTCCGCCCCCGCCTTCTCCTCAAGGCTCCCGCCTCACCCCTCGCCCGCCGTACCATCGAATCTATGCCCCGTCGCGTCGTCATCACCGGTCTTGGCACGGTCACTGGTCTTGGAGTGGGGATGGGCACCCTCTGGTCGGCTCTCAAGGAGGGTCGGTCGTGCCTCAAGCCGATCACCCGCTTTGACGCCTCGGGGTTCCCCTGCAAGCTCGGAGGGATCGTCGAGAACTTCTCGGCCAAGGACTTTGTGCCCAAGAGTTACCGCAAGGCCGTGAAGGTCATGGCGCGTGACATCGAGCTCGCCATCGCCGCGGCGAAGGAGGCGGTCGCCGACGCGAAGCTGGTGACCCGGGGCACGCTGGAAGAGTCGGGGGACGCGGCGGGCGCGGCGACGTACGCCGGCGCGCGGATGGGGTGTCACATCGGCGCGGGGCTCATCGCCGCTGAAGACGAGGAACTGGCCGCGGCCTTCCACACCGCGCGGGCCGCGGACAACCCCGGCCGGCTCGACCTGGCCACCTGGGGCAAGTCGGGGATGGAGAGCCTCACCCCGCTCTGGCTGCTGAAGTACCTGCCCAACATGCTGTCGTGCCACGTCACGATCATCCACGGCTGCCTGGGCCCCAGCAACACGATCACGTGCGCCGAGGCCAGCGGGCTGCTCTCGATCGGGGAGAGTTGGCGCGTCATCGAGCGCGGCGCGGCCGACCTGTGCTTCACCGGCGGGGCCGAGAGCAAGCTCAACCTCATGGGCCTGACACGCATGGACTTCGCCAAGCGCCTGGCGCACACCGGCGACGAGGCCGACGGGGCCAAGATCGTGCGTCCGTTTGACCCCAGCGGCCCGGGCGGGCTGCTCGGGGAGGCCGGGGGCATCCTGATCATCGAGTCGCTGGAGACCGCCCAGGCCCGCGGGGCCCAGGTGTACGCGGAGATCGTGGGCTTCGGCGGCGGGCACTCGGGGATGCGCCCGGTGGTGCCCGATGAGCACGACGTCGGGCCCGACGAGGGCTTCGAGACCGCGGTGTCCAATGCTCTGGACGACGCGCAGCTCTCGCCCAAGGAGATCGATGCCGTGGTGGTCATGGGCTCGGGCGTGCGGAACATCGACCTGCCCGAGGCCGGGGCGCTGCGGAACGTCTTCGGCGATGACCTGGCCCGCGTGCCGCTGGTCACGGTCGGGCCCAACATCGGCAACTGCTCGGCGGGTATCGGCGGGATCCTGGCGGCGGTGGCGGCCAAGTGCGTCAAGGAGCAGTTCCTCCCCGCGCGGATCAATGCGGGCACGCCTATGCAGGGGATTCTGGCAGGGCGATACCCTGGCGGGCCGGCGAATCTGCGGCATGCTCTGGTCGCCAGTTCGTCGATGGGTGGCCAAAATGCGGCCCTGATCCTGCGTAGGGCAGAGTAACCCCCGGGGTCGAAGCCGCGATCTGGAGTGTGAAGATGGCGGACTATCCCAACAACGGGCTGGTTGATGCCGTAACATCTTGGGGAACCGCAACACCCTTTTGAGGCGGATGTACAACGGCACGCCCGCGCCCTTGGCGTGGGTCTCGTTGGTGAGGTGTTGGGGACGGACGGTCTTGGCAAAACTACACAGGAGCAGGCCATGTCAATGGATGGTCATCGCGGTCAGTATCGGAGCGGCCCGGGTGGGGGGGCGGGTGGTCGTGGTCGTGGAGTGCCGCTGAGCGAGCTCGACCCCGCGCTGACAGCCGTAAGCCACAAGGTGATCGGCTGCGCCCGCGACGTTCATATGGGCCTTGGCCCGGGCTATGAAGCGGATGTGTATTCACAGGCGATGCAGGCCGAGATGACCGCGCAGGGCGTGTCGTTCAAGGTCGGGCATCCGTTTGAAGTGAAATACAAAGGGCAGACGGTGGGGCGGGCGGTGGCGGACCTGTACATCGCCGACCGCTTCGTTCTGCACGTCATGGCCAAGCCGGGCGAGGTGGGCTCGTACGAGCGTGCGCAGTTGCGGGCCGTGCTGAAGGCGGCCGACCTGGAACTGGGCCTGATCATCAACTTCGCGGGCCGGCTGGTGAAGGACGGGCTGGTGCGCGTGCTGAACCCCGACAAGATCGCGATGCTCAAGGGCACCGGCAGCGACGGTCAGGGGTTCGACGAGGGGTCGATGGACGAGCCCTCGGATCGCGGCTGAGCCACGGCCTCGCGCAGCGCCTGGGCGGCGTGCAGATCGGTGGGTGAGATGAAGGGCGTCGCGGGGCGCACGGTGATGCTGTGCGCTGCGCTGCTAGCGCGGGGCTCGAACGTGGACGCGAACCCGAAGTACGCCGCCGCGACGGCGAGCAGGAGCGCCAGGCGCTTCATGGCCGGGGGCACGGAGCGGGCGGGTCGGTGTACGCGTGACATACTCAGATCATCGGCGAGCGCGGGCCCGGGCTTGACGCGGTTACCGGACTGTCCCGGCCGTGCGACCGCGCGGCGAGGGGCTCACCACGGCGGAGCACGGCGGAAGAGGTTGGTTCAGGGCGCCCGGCGGAGCCGCTTTGGCGCACGGGCGAACCCTGGCCGTTGCGCATGGCGCGGTGCTTTGCGCCACTTCGCGGCCTTGGCGTGTGCGGTCTGATCGTGTTGCGAGGCTGGACAGAACAGAAGCGGTCAGACCGTCTCGATGTCCTTCTGCTTGGCGGCGACGGCCTGGTCCACTTCGGTTTCGTACTTCTTGAGCAGGTCCTGGATTTCCTTGTGGAGCTGCTCGATCTCGTCCTCGGGCACGTGGGCCTTGGGGTCGTTCTTGAGCGCGTCGGCGAGCTTGTTGCCGTCGCGGCGCGCGTTGCGGATGGCGACCTTGGCCTCTTCGCCCAGCTTCTTGGCGTGGCCCGAGAGCTGCTTGCGGCGGTCGCCCGAGAGCGCCGGCACGTTGAGGCGGATCTGCTTGCCGTCGGAGATGGGGTTGAGCCCCAGCCCGGCGGCCTCGATGGCCTTCTTGATCTCGCCGATGGCGCCCGGATCAAAGGGCTTGATCAGCAACTGCGAGGGCTCGGGCACGCTGATGGAGGCGAGGTTCTTGAGGTCCTGGTGATCGCCGTAGTAGTCCACCTTGACGAACTCGACCAGCGAGGTCGAGGCGCGGCCGGTGCGCAGGCCCTTGAGTTCCTTCTTGACGTACTCCAGCGACTTGGTCATCGTGGCCTGGACGTCCTTGAGAATCGAGTCGGGGGTAGCCATTTCGTGCGTTCCTTGCGGGTGCGAACGCAAGGATAGGAAGAGTCTTTGCGGAAAGCCCGCGGCCTCCCCCGGCTCGCAGACTCGCCACCCCCTCCGCGTTGCGGAGGGGGATTTGGAGGTACAAAGGCCACCCCTTCCCGGATCGGGAAGGGGTGGCTTGGTCAAGACTCCGGATGGCTGGCCGAGGCTCAGGCCCCGCCCTGGGGCGGGCCGACGAAGGCGGTGCCGCCGGTGGGCTTGGGGGACTCGGGGGTGATGCGGATCACGTCCTTGGTCTTCTTGATCTCGGGCTGCCTGGGCGTCTTGAGGTTGTCGCGGTCGATCTCGAGTTTGGCGCGGGTCTCGTAGTCGCTGCGTTCCTGCGACGCGCCCAGCGAGGCCAGTTCGCCCTCCTGCTTGGCGCGGATGTCGGCGAGTTTGCCGCGCAGGCCCTCGAGGCTGCCCACCTGGTAGCGGCTGGCCTCCTCGATCGACTCCTGCCGGCTCTTGAGCACCGCGATCATGCGGTCGTTGCGGCTGATGCTGTCCACCTGGCGGTCGAGCTGCCAGAGCTGGATCTGGAAGTCGGCCTGCTCGCGCTCCAGTTTGGAGAGCAGGGCGGTGAGGCGCTCGTGCTGCTTCTGCATGTAGCCCAGATCGCGCGAGATGTCGGCGAGGCGGCCTTCGTAGGCCTCGCGGGTGTTGTTCACGTCGGCGGCCTTGCGCTGCGCCTCGGTGAGCGAGAGTGAGGCGTCGTTCCACGCGATCTCGACGCGGCGCGGGGCGGCGTCGCTGGTGAGCTGCATCATCGAGGCGTGCTCGGCCTTGCTGATCAGATCGGTCAGCGCGGTCAGGTCGTTCTCGGCCATGCCCACCACGCGCTCGGTCACCGTCTTCTCACGATCGAGCGCCGTGAGTTGAGACTTCACCTCGGCCAGGTCGCTGCGGACGGCGGCGATGCGCTTGGGGTACTGCGCTTCGAGGCTCCGCAGCTGCGCCCGCACCGCGACCGGGTCGCTGATCTGTCGGTCGATCACGTCGTTGATGCTGCCCGTCGTCTGCGTCCACAGGGCCGACAGACGCTGCGGCCCGGCGATGAGCGCGCCCGCGCCGATCAGCAGGCCGCCGATCACACCCACGCGAACCAGAGTCCGAGACATCGCACCGCACATGGCAGGCTCCTGGCGCGACTTGGCGCCGTTGTGAGGCGGGCCGCCCGACCCGATCGGGAGGCCACGCCGAAGGAGTTGTTGGGAGCAGCCCTTACGCGATTTCACATCTTCGGATCGAAGGGGGCGAAGGTGGTCAGGGCAGAGGCGTCAGGAATCCGGTCGGGATGTCGGCGAAGGTGGAGCCCGAACCGTCGAGGCGGACCGCGTTGAAGACCTTGCCCGGGCGGTGGGGGCGGGCCAGGCGCTGGGAGACATGGGCGGTCTGGCGGAAGTCCAGCACGCTGCTGGTGCGGGTGGGCGGGGGCAGGTCGGGGCCTTGGGGCAGGGCCGCGGAGTCCACGACCAGGACCGATTCGGTGGGGTTGCGGACCTGGTCGAGGCGGATGTGCGTGGTGCGGGCGGTGTCGTCGTAGTTGTCGGGGTCGCCGGGCAGGCCGGCGTGGCCGGTGCCGTTGATGGCGTAGGTGCGGGTCATGTCCGGGCTGATGGCGGCGCGGATGCTTGGGCAGACCAGCACGCTGGCGGGGTTGAAGAGTTCGGTGCCGGTGCCCAGTCGCCCGCCCCACGACTGCACGACCAGGGCCCAGTTGGGCAGCGCGGCGTAGGGCTGCCCCAGCGCGGGTGACAGGCCCTTGTAGTCCAAGGCGTAAAGCCGGCAGACGACATCGATCTGCTTGAGGTTGGACAGGCACGCGGCGGACCGCCCGGCCTCGCGGGCGGAGCCCAAGGCGGGGACCAGCACCCCGACCAGAATCGCGATGATCGCGATGACGACGAGGAGTTCGATGAGAGTGAAGGCCCGCACGCGGAAGAGGGTAGGAGAAGCGGGCGATCGGCATTTGGCAAGCGGCAATCACAGAGGGCCCCGACCCTCTCCTCATCCTCCTTCCCTCACACCTTGCACCTCTCACCTCACACCTTTCCCCCGCTACCCTCCGCCCATGCCCGTGAACTATCGCGAGAGCGTGCTTTCCTGCGGTTTGCGTGTGATCGCCGAGGTGGATGAGCAGGCCCATACGGCGGCGCTGGGGTTCTTTGTGCGGACGGGCGCGCGGGACGAAGCGCCCGAAGTCATGGGCGTGTCGCACTTCCTTGAGCACATGATGTTCAAGGGCACGCCGACGCGGTCCAGCGACGACGTGAACCGCGAGTTTGACGCGATGGGCGCGCGCTCCAACGCCTACACCTCCAGCGAGATGACGGCCTTCCACGCCGCGGTGCTGCCCGAACGGCTGGCCGGCGCGGCCGACGTGCTGGCCGACATGATGCGTCCGGCGCTGCGCGACGACGACTTCAACACCGAGCGCGGCGTGATCCTCGAAGAGATCGCGATGTACAAGGACGACCCCACGTGGGTGCTGTACGAGCGGCTGCTGGAGGAGCACTACGGGTCGCACCCGCTGGCCCACCGCGTGCTGGGCACCGAAGAGACCATCACCAGGCTCCAGCCCGAGCAGATGCGGGCCTACTTCCGGCAGCGCTACTCCGCCGACAACACGGTGATCGCGCTCTCGGGCCGGCTGGACTTTGGCGCGGCGTGCGCGCAGCTTGACACGCTCACCCGGGGCTGGCAGACGACCGACGCGCGGCGTGCGCACTCGCGCCCGCGGCTGGAGTCCCGCACGCTGGAACTGCGCGACCCGAAGGTGAGCCGGGCTTACCGCATGATCCTCACCGCGGGCCCGGGCATGGACGACGACCGGCGCTACGCGGCGTGGGTGGCGACGCAGTTGCTGGGCGGGCCCGACAACTCGCGGCTGCACTGGGCGCTGATCGAACCGGGGCTGGCCGAGGAGGCCGATGTGAGCCTCGACCCGCGCGACGGCATCGGCGACCTGCGGCTGTTCTTCAGTTGCGACCCCGAGCGGCTGGACGAAGTGCAGGAGATCGTGGACGAGGAACTGGCCCAGGTGGCCGACGCGATCGCGGAGGCCGACGTGCAGCGCATCCGCGCCAAGGTGGCCACGAGCGTGACGCTGGCGGGCGAGCGGCCCGAGGGGCGCATGCACCGCCTGGGGCGGATGTGGAGTTACGCCCGTCCCTACACCACGCTGGAGCAGGAACTGGAGCGGATCAATGCGGTGACGGTGGACGCGGTGCGCGAGGCGCTTGCCCAGTTCCCGTGGTCGCCGCGGACCGTGGGCACCATGCTGCCGGCGTGATGGCTTGGCGGTAGCGGCCTACGTTGCGGCGTGAGCAAACTCCGCGTGGACGATCTTGACTACGACCTTCCTCCGGACCGGATCGCCACCGCGCCCGCCGAGCCGCGCGACAGCGCGCGGCTGCTGGTGGTGTCGCGGTCGGACCCGTCGCGGCTGGAGCACCGGGTGGTGCGCGACCTGCCGGACCTTTTGCGCGCCGGCGACGCGCTGATCGTGAACACCTCCAAGGTGCTGGCGGCGCGGGTGGTGGGGGCGCGGCGCGACACGGGAGGGGCGGTTGACGGGCTGTATCTGGGGCCCGAGGGCGAGATGTCGGCCGCCGGGGTCGCGCCGGATCAGGCTCCGCCGCCGTGGCGCTTCATGCTCAAGGCCAAGCGTCTGCGCGAGGGCGTGATCGTGGACCTGTTTGACCCCGCGACCGACCGCGCCAGCGGGATCGCGCTGCGGCTGCTGCGCCGCAGCCATGAGACGGGCGAGGAAGGCTCGTGGATCGTGGAGGCGGAGGGCGGCGCGATCGCGGCGCGGGCGATGCTGGACCGCGTGGGGCTGCCGCCGCTCCCGCCGTACATCCGCTCGGCGCGGAAGAAGGGCGCGGGCGAGCCGGCGGCGCACGAGACGGTGCCGGCGGACGCGTCGCGGTATCAGACGGTGTACGCGCGCGACGAGCGGGCGGGGTCGGTCGCCGCGCCCACCGCGGGGCTGCACTTCACGCCTGAACTGCTGGATCGGCTGGCCGGGATGGGCGTTCGTCGCGGCGAGGTGGTGCTGCACGTGGGGTCGGGGACGTTCAAGCCCGTGGAGTGCGAGTACGTCGAGGACCATCCGATGCACGCGGAGTGGTGCGAGGTGCCGGCGCACACGGCGGACCTGATCGAGCGGACGCGGCGCGAGCGCGGGCGGGTGATCGCCGTGGGCACCACCAGCGCGCGGACGCTGGAGTCGTTCGCGGGTTTGCTGCGCACAGGGGCGGACGCGGGGCACTGGACGAACCTGCTGATCACGCCGGGGCGGCAGTGGACGATGCTCGACGGGTTGCTGACCAACTTCCACCTGCCGCGCAGCACGCTGATGGCGATGGTGGCGTCGCTGCTCGACGAGCGCAGCGGCCCATCCGGCGCGGGCGCGGGCGACGGTGTGTCGCGGCTGAAGGCGGTGTACGCGGAGGCGATCCGGGCGGGGTATCGGTTCTTTTCGTATGGGGATGCGATGCTGGTGATGCCGTAGGGGGGCGAGCCGCCCGCTAATCTTCCGGCATGCACCCCACCGACCCCGCCCTCGGCCCCGGCTTGCTCCACGCCCCTTGGCGTTTGGCTTATCTCGAATCGCTCGGCGAGTCGGAGAAGAAGGCCGGCGGGCAGCCTTCGTCCGGGTCGTTTCTGCGGGACTATTGGCTGGACCCGTCGGGTGATGAGAAGAACCACGTGATCGTGCGGACCGCTCACGGCATGGTGCTGCTCAACGCGTTCCCGTACGCCAACGGGCACCTGCTGGTGGCGCTGGGCGAGGCGCGCCCGCGGCTGCTGGATTACGACGCGGCCCAGCGCGCCGCGCTGTGGCGGCTCACCGACCTGGCCGCCGACCTGCTCGAAGTGGCGCTGGAGCCGCAGGGCGTGAACGTCGGCGTGAACCAGGGGCGGGCGGCGGGCGCGGGTGTGCCGGGGCATCTGCACGTGCACCTGGTGCCGCGGTGGGGTGGCGACGTGAACTTCACGACCACGGTGGCCAAGGTGCGGGTGATCCCGTCGAGTCTGGAGGCTATGGCGAAGCGGATGCGCGAGTCGTGGAAGAAAGTCGCGGGACGGTGGGCGGAGTGACATGGGGTCGGGAGCACCCGGATCAAGCGGGGTGCAAGAACCGGCAGGCTTCGGTATGCTCCCTGCCTCACGTTTTCAGGAGATCACGATGCCTAAGCCGCTGGAAGTCCCCGCCAACACCGACTCCTACACCTACACCGCTCTCGGCACGCTTGACGTGTACGACGCGGTGCTCAACTGTGACTACCAGTTCCTGGTGTACAAGGAGGCCGAGCGCGGCGGCGCGTGGCGCGTGAGGATCAAGTCGTCGCAGACCACCGGCGTGGTCTTTGAGCCCGACGCGATGGCGAGCCAGGCCCGCGCGGCCGGGGCGCAGGGCAAGCCGTTCTTCACCTGGGGCGCGGGCATTGACCCCAGCGCGGGCGATCCGCGGATGATCCAGTACCGCGTGCACGTGGCGAACGGCCAGCCCGCGGAGATCGAGATCGCCTGCACCATGCGCAAGGCGGACCACTCGGCGGACTCGCCCAAGTCATTGAAGGTGAAGTGGCCCGGGTAACTCGCCCTCGGGCGGCCTGACGGGGCCGAGAATCGGGCGGTTTGCTGGCCGGGTGCCGGGTTTGGGGGCACCATAAGGGCGTTCACCGCTCCCGGCTCTCTCTCCCCGATCGGCAGGGTGCGAACTGGTCGTGACTCTGGAGGTCCGCATGCTGTCCGTGCGCGCGCGTGGTGTGGCTTTGACGGCGGTTCTGCTCTTGGCGGGCTCGGCGAAAGCCGCCGTCACGGTGGTCTACGACGGCTCGCTCGCCGGCGGGACGCAGACCATCAACCAGCAAGGCTGGCTGGAGTACATCACGCCGGGCGGTGCGTCTCATGCCGCGGCGGGGGGCGTAAACACGCTGAACACCACGGCGCTGGGGCAGGGCGGGGCGGGCGGCTACTTCAGCCATGTGGGCTTCCCCTCGGCCAATGTGCCGGTGGAGCCCATCAACGCGGCGTGGCCCACGCTGAACGCCGCGGCGGGGTTCACGGTGCGGTTTGACGTGGGGATCGCCTCCGAGGCGCACAACCCGGACAATCAGCGTGCGGGCTTCTCGGTCATCGTGATCGGGTCGGGCCTGCGCGGGGTCGAGCTGGGCTTCTGGCAGGACCGCGTGTTTGCGTACGAGGGCGGTGTGGCGAATCTGTTCACGCCCGCGGAGTTCGTGGCGCGCAACACCTCGCCCATCACCCGCTATGACCTGGTGGCGCTGGGCTCGTCGTACGCGCTGTTCGCCGGCGGCGACTTTTCGGCGCCGATCCTGTCGGGCGCGCTGCGCGACTACACCGCGTTTGACTCGGTCGCGGCGGGGCTGCCCTTCAACCCCTACGCGACCGGCGACTTTGTGTTTCTGGGCGACAACACCGGCCGGGGGCAATCGGTGAGCAACACGTCGTACATCAGCCTGACCGACGCGGCGATCCCCGCGCCCGGAGCGGCGGGCGTGCTGGTGGTGGGCGTGGTGGTCATGGGTCGGCGGCGGCGCCGCGCGGTCTAAACGTAATGCGAAACGCTGCGCAGGATCAGGCCCGCGGGCGTGAGGAAGAACACTTCCGCCGAGACCTCGCCCTCGGGCGGCGTGTTGTGGCTGTGGCGTCGATAGACCAGGATCACTGACTCCAGCCCGGTGGCGACGTGGACGGGCTCGAAGCGGAGCGTGGGGTTGCGCTCAAGGGCCCGGGCGAAGTAGTCGCGCACGGCGGGCACGCCCTCGATGGCCTTGTCATCAGTGCCGTTGTAGCGCTTGATGAAGGGCGACGAGTGGCGGATGTTGGCGTCGTAGCACGCCATGATCGCGTCCGCGTCGTGGGCGTTCCACGCGGCGAACCAGCGGTCGGCGAAGGCACGGGCTTGATCGGTCGTGAGGGGCATGCGGGAGGGTACACCCGAGTCGGCTCCGCGCGGGCTCACTCGTACTTCACGCCCTTGTGCTCGATCCACCCGCTGAGTGGTCGGCCGTCGTCGGCCTTCTGGCGCGTGGGGAACTTGGGTTTGTGGGTGAAGTGGATGGTCCCGCCGCGGTCGGTCCTTTCGTATTCACCGCGGAGCGTCACGCGGTCGCCGACCTTGAGGGGCACACGCGCCGACGTGTCGATGTTGTGCGAGATGAGGACGGTGAGCCCGTCGTCGGTCTTGATCAGGAACCGTTGGTGACGGTCCGAGCCGTCGGCGGTGACGTTGTCGTCTTCGAGCAGGCGCTCCACGCGGCCCGCGGCGACCACCCAGGCGTCGGTGGCCTTCACACGCACGAGTTCAGCCAGGCGGGCGGAATCGGGGGTGGCCGTCGGGGTGGGGGGAGTGGGGGCGGTGGAGGTGCCCGGCGCGCCGGATGGCGCGGGCGAGGAGGGCGAAGAACTGCCCAGTCGCACGCCCAGCATGTTCGCCAGCACCAGCGCCGCGACGATCAGCGTCGCGAGCACCGAGAGCATGCCCGGCTTGGCGCTCAGCCGGGTGGGCGGGGGAGAGGAGTCGGGCTCGCGAGCGGGCATGGGCATGGGCGAGGGTAGATCGCCGGCGGCGGGGGTCGGGTCGCGTCAGATCGCGGCCGTAGACTGAGGCATGCCCGTTGACCCTTCGATGCGGCGTCAAGCCCAGTTGAGAGCCAAGGCCCTGCGCGGGGAGCCCCGCGTGCTGGTGGGCGAGGCGGTGGCGCTGGCGCGGCGCGATCCGTTCCGCGCGTTCGAACTGTGCCGAGCGGCGCCGTGGGCGGTGGCCCGCATGACGCGGGCGGAGGTGGGGGAGTTCTTGCCCACGCTCAACGACTGGCGCACCACCGACTGCTACGGCTGCTTCATCTCGGGCGTGGCGTGGCGCGAGGGCGTGTGGAGCGATGAGGACGTGCTGGCGCTGACGTGGTCTGAGGACCGGTGGGTGCGGCGGGCGGCGCTGGTCTCGACCGTGCCGCTGAACCTGAAGGCCCGCGGCGCGACGAACCCCAAGGGCGAGGCCCGCAAGACCCTGCGTGTGTGCGAGAAGCTCATCGACGACCGCGACGACATGGTGGTGAAGGCGATGTCGTGGGCACTGCGTGAAC
This sequence comes from Phycisphaerales bacterium, assembly GCA_022843545.1. GTDB lineage: Bacteria > Planctomycetota > Phycisphaerae > Phycisphaerales > UBA1924 > JALHNL01. The sequence continues at coordinate 17,113 of JALHNL010000014.1, forward strand.
TGGCCCGCAAGGACCCGGCGGCGGTGAAGGCCTTCGTCGAGAAGCACCGCGACCGCCTGGCCGCCCGAGTGCTGCGCGAGGTGAAGAACAAGATGACCACGGGGCTGAAGAACCCGCGCAAACGCACAAGAGCAGCCACCAAACGCCGCCGCCCCGGCGGATACGCTTGAACGTGCCCGACAAGCCCACGGCCAGACCGATCCCCGCGCCGAAGCGCCGATGGACCCGCTGGCTGCTCACCCGCGGGCTGGTGCTGGCCGCGATCATCATGCCCGTGAGATTCTTCAGCCTGGGCGAGTCGCTGGCGATGTACTTCCCATCAAGGCAGGCGTTCGCGACGCCCGCGGCGTATCAGGACGTGAGCATCCCGACGCCCGACGGGCTGACCCTGCACGCCTGGTTCATGCCCGCACGGGACGCCGCGCCCGGGGAGCGGCGCCCAGTGATCCTGCACCTTCACGGCAACGCCGGGAACATCGCCGACCACGTTGTTTTCAGCGAGTTCCTGACCGACGCGGGCTTTCACGTGATGATCGTCGACTATCGAGGCTACGGCCGGTCATCTCCGGCGCGGCTGCTCACACGACGCCAACTGATGACCGACTCGCTGGCCGCGCTCGACGCGCTCATGGCGCGGGGCGACGTCATGCCTGATCGGGTGGGTGTGTACGGCGTGAGCCTGGGGGGCACGTTCGCCTTGCAGGCGGCGGCGCAGCGGCCGCGGGTCGCGGCGGTGGCCGCCGTCAGCGCGTTCAGCACCTGGGCCGGGATCGCTTCGGACCACCTGCCGCTGCTGGGGCCCATCCTCATGCCCGGCGGGCTCAACGCACGCGACGCCATGCCCGACATCGCGCCGCGACCGCTGCTGATCGTTCACGGCACTCAGGACGCCATCGTGCCCGTGCGGCACGCGGACGTCCTGCGCGACGCGGCCTCGTCGGCAGGCGTGCCCGTGGAGTTGGTGCGCATTGACGGCGCGGATCACAACGCGATCATCGCCGATCATCCCGAGGCTGAGCGCGCGATCGCCGGGTTCTTCAAGCGCGTGCTCACGGCGGAGAAGCCCGATCACACTCGCCCCTGAAAGGGCGGTCTAGAGAAAGCGTGGACCATGCCGACATTCGTGAAGCAATCCCGCCTCCTCGCCCCGGCCCGCGCGGTCTTCGCGTGGCACCAGTCCCCCGGCGCGCTGCAGGCGCTCATCCCGCCGTGGGAGCCCGTCACCGTCGAGCAGCCCCCCAAGAGCCTGCGCGACGGCGAGATCGCCGTGCTGGTGATGAAGGTGGGCCCGCTGAAGCGGCGCTGGGTGGCCCGGCACTTCGGGTTTGAGGACCGCGGCGACGACGGCGGCGTGTTCAACGATGAGCAGGTCAAGGGCCCGTTCGCTTCGTGGACGCACCGGCACAGCGTCGTCGCGGACGGCCCGGGCGCGTGCGTGCTGGAGGATCACATCGTGTATCGCCTGCCGCTTGGGGCGGTGGGGCAGTTCTTCGCGGGGTGGTTCGTGCGGCGCAAGCTCGAGCGCATGTTCGCGTTCAGGCATGAGGCAACGCGGAAAGCGGTGGAGGCGGGGGCGCGGTAGCTCGGTCGTGCTTTCAGGGCGTTTTGGAGCCCGCCACACAATGGTGGCCCAGGCGTCCCGCCTGGGTCGGGCGTTGCGCACGCTACGGCACAGGCGAGACGCCTGTGCCACCGCTCTGTTCATTCGGTGAGGTGTTCTTGGGCTTCGCGGCCTCGGGGGCCTTGTCGCCGGGCGCGGGCTGCGGCTTGGCTTTCGTCGCGGGCTTGGTCTCCGGGTCGGCGGTCGCCGAGCGCGGGATCCCGGCCACCAGCAGCAGCCGAGCCGAGATGATGACCACGAACACGCCGACCACGCCGGCGAAGAACGACAGGTGGATGGTGCGTGTGCGGCGGGTCATGCGGGGATTCTAAAACGGGGCGTGCGGGCCGTGGGGCCCGCCGCTCCGTCACTCTCGTCATCCTGTGGGCGGTGGGTGGGTGTGGGGGTGTAGAGGGGGAAGTCGATGCGGGTTCACGAGCCTCCGGTGATGACGGTGCCCGAGACGCCCGAGGGTCCGGTGGGCGCGGTCGGTTCGCGCGGGATGCGCCGCGTGGTGACGCGCCCGGTGAAGGGCTCGACCACGATGTCGAAGAACTCGTCGGGGCCCTGGATCCGGACGGTGCCGCCGGAGCCCGGGGTGTCGCCGGTGGTGGCGGCGGCGGGAGAGCCCATCTCGTCAAAGATGAGCGTGGCGGAGTTGTTGAAGTTGGCCCAGGCGATCTGCGCGCCGCCGAAGGAGGCGTCGCCGAAGGACTGGAACATGCGCCCGCCGGGGCGCGAGGGGTCGTAGAGCGTGCCGGTGGTGGTGTTGATCTGCCCGCCCAGCACCTGCACGACGTGATAACTGTTGTCGCTGGTGCGGCCCATGTCATTGGCGCTGGTGGGCACGTTGAAGACCACGGCCCGGCGCTGCTGGAAGGCGATGGCGTCGGCCTGGGCGAAAGTGATGTCGCTCACGACGTTGCGCACCGCGGCCTGGATGCGCAGCACGCCCACCGAGCCCATCGCGGGGATGACCATCGCGCCCGCGATGCCCAGGAGCGCGACCACGATGAGCATCTCAACAAGCGTGAACGCGCGGGGCTTCATGGGTTGGTCCTTCCGGGCTGTCGGCGCGGGCCGATGGTCCGGGCGAGTTACCGGCCGCCCGAGGCGTCGGTGGTGGTCGTGGGGAACTTGATCTCGGGCATCTCGGTGACCTTCACCGACAGGCCCTTCTCGAGCTTGGCTTCGATGCGCGCCAGCTTGGCGTTGATGTCCACCAGCGCGTCGGCCTGGCGACGCTGCACCTCCGCGTTGTTGGGGAACGCGGGCGGGTTCGAGGAGTTGGACTGGGTGCGGTTCTGGGCCTGGGCCGTCGAGGGCGTCAGCGACGCGACCTGGATCGCGGTGTTCACCACGAGCATGACCGCGACAAAGGCCAGCAGCGGGCGCGACGAGTAGGAGCGGGTGGTCGAGGACATGGCGGACTCCTGTTGGGCCCGCATGCGGCGCGCACACGCGGCCGGAGCGGACCCCTCGTCGTCATCGGTCCGAAAACCCCGCGGGTTGAGGGGCCCCGCGGCGGTGGACTGCGGGTTCAGCGGGGCAGGGGTTGGTCCTGGTCGTCGAAGCCGGCGGCCCAGATCTCGTCGTTGGCCGCGCTGTAGATCCAGCCGTAGGTGGGCGCGGCCGGGAAGGCGGCGTCGGGCGTGTCGCGGAAAATGATGATCCTGGCGATCGAGCCGCCCACATAGGCGTTGCTGGGCGGGCCTTGCAGGTGGTTAGGACCGACCAGTTCGCCCCAGGTCCCGTCGCCCTCGGCGATCTGCGGGGCCTGGTTGGCGTGACGGATGCGGTACATCTCCAGGTGCCGGCGGATCTTGCTCAGTTCGGTCTGAGTGGCCGTGACGGCCGAGTCCTGCGCGGCGCGGGCGAACTGCGGGATAACCATGGCGGCCATGATCCCGAGGATCACCACGACGATGAGGATCTCGACGAGGGTGAAGGCGGTGCGAGCGCGGGTGCTTGCTGCGGGCATGACAGGGACCCCCAACCGACCGGACGACACGCCTCCAACGAATCCGACCTGCGAAGCGCCAAGGCCGTCGTTAGACGGCCCGGGCGTGAGAGTTCAGAGTTAGTTGACGGGGAACCAGGGGTCGTTCGAGCCGTCGGTGCGGAAGTCCTCGTTGAAGCCGATGCAGTAGACGGTGCGGTTGGCGGAGTCGTAGATCCACGCGTCGGCCGCGCCAGCGACCGCCTCGACCTCGCTGTCAGCCAGCACGCCGGCGACGATGTTCGAGGTGCCGGTGCGGGGGTTGATCGGCGGGGTGCGGAGGAACTCCTCGCCCAAGAGGCCGCGGTCGGCGGCGGCGGCGCCGGCGGGGTCGCCCCAGCCGGTGGCGCCCAGGGTGCCCAGCGCGGGGGCCTGGCCGTTGTTGCGGACGCGGAAGAGCTCGATCTGGCTGCGGATGGTCTGCAGCTGGCTCTCCACGTTGGACACCTGGGCGTCCTCGCTGGCCCGCGTGAACTGCGGGATGACGATGGCGGCCAAGATGCCGAGGATGACGACGACGATCAGGATTTCGACGAGGGTGAAGGCCTTGCGAACGTTACGGGTAATCATGCCAGATGCTCCTTGCCGCTTCCGCGTCCTTTGCCCCCCCGGGGCCACGCGCCCAATCGGGAAGTGCGGGATTGGCTGCGTGCTCGGTGGGACGCGAGCGTCGGTCCCACTGTGCGATTCAACATCGACGTGGCAAGCCCCCGCGTTCACGTCGTGCGCTCGCGGGGCATGCGACTTGTCCACCTGTGCGGGCTGGCGAGAGACTCGGGGCGGTTCAGGCGTGGATTTGGCCGGATAACCCGGTGATGGCCATGGGGGATCAGCCTTGCGCGCTTCGCGACTGGCCATGGACCATCGCCGGGCACGAACAGATGAGGCCGGAAGAGTGTGGGTGCGTGGATGGCGGGGACATTCCGCCCGATCTTCGTGGCGATCGCCTCCTGCCTTTCGCCCCACGCCTGGCGCCCTTGCCCAAAAACCACCCGGCCCCGCCTACGTGGCGGGGCCGGCTGTGATCTTCAGGATGTGGTCGGACGCGAGGCCGATCAGGCCCGGCGACGACGCAGGGCGACCAGACCGCCCAGGCCGATGAGGGCCGCCGCGCCCGGGGTGGGCACGATGCGGATGCCGCGGACCCAGACATCAGCGACGACGGTGGAGAGGCCCGAGCCGTCGAGGTTGATGCGGGCGATGCGCGGGCCGCTGGGGCCGGTGTGCTCGGCGAAGACGAGCGTGTTGCTGTAGGGGTCGTAGGCGATGGCCTCGGGGCTGCTGAGGCCGGTGGTCACGGTGCGGATGCTGCCGTAGCCGCCCACGCCGTTGAGCGTGATCTCGTAGATGCCGCCGGTGAGCTGGTCGGTGACGAAGAGGTTGCCCGACGGGCCGGTGGTGATGCCACGGACGTCGGTGAGGACCTGGGGCAGGGTGCCATCACCGAAGGGATTGGTGAAGGCATCAAGCGGGGCGGGCAGATTGCCGCTGGCCAAGGTGGGGCCGATGTCGGCGAAGTCCACGGTCAGGCTGTAGGTGCCGGAGTCGGGCGCCGGGTTGGCGCCGAAGCCGAAGCGGTACACCTGGCTGCTGAAGTTGCGGTTGGCCGGGAGGCTGCCCTGGGGGACCAGGAACTTGCCGCCGTTGGTGGACACCACGTAGTAGTCCCCGTTGCCCTGGGGGCTGGGGACGACGAAGGCGTTGTTGGCCGGACGGGGCAGGCCCGCGGCGATGGGCGGCTCGGCGAAGAGGCGGGTGGTGGCGCCACCGTTGTCCATCGCGTAGACACCCTTGTTCTGGCCGGCGAGCGGGCCCTCGGTGGGGTTGTTGGTGTAGACGAGGCGCTGCTTGGCGGTGTCATACCAGAGACCGATGGGGTTCTGGACATCGCCGCCGGTGACCAGCGTGCTGCTGGTGGCCGCGCCGCTGAAGGGGTTATCGATCCGGAAGATGTTGCCGACGGTGTTGGTGGTGCCGTTGCCGACCTGGCTGGGCCCGTTGCCGACGAAGACCGAGCCGTTGGGCCCGAAAGTCAGGTCGGAGAGGCGAGTCGTGGGGCGGTTGAACTGGAGGGGGTCCTGGCTGTTGGCGTAGGTGAAGATGGTGTTCACCCCGCCGCCGCCGGTCTGCCACCACTTGACGAAGTTGCTGCTGGTCCCGCTGGGGCCGTTGACGGTGTCGGTGAAGATGATGTCACCGTTGGTCTGGGCCATCGCCGTGCCGGCAGAGGCCAAGAGCGCGAAGATGGAAAGAGCGGTCGTCTTCATGTCTCTATCTCCTAATGGAAAGTCTGCTTTGCCCTGAGAGTGTGGGCTGGCGGGCTTTCGCCCGCCGGGCTCGAACAACGAGCCGGGCCGGTGAGCGTTCCCGAGTAAGGCACGCTTCGTCCGGCCATCTGAAATGTACGTCAGAAATGGCCGGATTGCACCCCAACGGCTGATAAGGGGGTGCAATTTCCCTACATTAACGCTGGTCTTACACCTAAACTGGTGTCGGTACTAGGTTTGGGCTCAAGTGGGTGTTCAAAAAAACCAAACCGACCCCGGTACGTCCGAGGTCGGTTCGGCAAGGAGAACTAGGTTATTCAACCTAAGCCTTTGGACGTACCACTTAGCTGCCGAGGATGTGGATCTCGACGCGGCGGGAAGCGGCCTTGGTGGACTTGGGGTTGGCGGAGCCACGGCCCACGGCCTCCATGCGGCTGGAGGAGATGCCCTTGCTGCCCAGGTAGCGCATCACGGCCTCCGCGCGAGCCTGGGAGAGGGCCTCGTTGGTGCCCCACTTGCTCTTGCGGATGGGGGTGTTGTCGGTGTAGCCCTCGATGCGGATGAAGTTGTCGGTGTAGCGGCTGTTGATCGTGCGGGCGATGCCGTCGAGTTCCTTCTTGCCGGCGGCGGTGAGCTCAGCCTGGCCGGAGGAGAAGGAGACGTCGCCGGCCATGGCGATGACCACGTCGGGCTTGGGGGCGGGACGGCTCCCGCTGCCGGTGTCGGTGCCCCAGCCGGGCTGAGCGGGCGGGGGGTTCGAGGCGACGCGGGCCTCGGCGGCGGCGCGGGCGGCATCGGCCTGGGCGGCGCGGCTGTTGGCGTCGTTGACCTGGGTGGCCAGGGCATCGCGCTCCTGCTGGAGCTGGGCGTTCTGAGCCGCCATCTGCTCCATCTGCATCTGCTGTTCTTTGTTCTGGCAGCCGCCAAGGCCAAGGCCCAGGGCCGCAAACGAGACACCGACGACCATCATCCAGGAACGAGCCATACCGACCTCCTTGCGCCGCGGGCCCTGCGCGCCAGGGTCCGCGAAAACTCCGCACGGGGATCGGCTTCCAAGCCGACCGCCCAAGCGCTGAAGTGGAGGCGATTATCGGCCAAGAGTCAAATCGGCCTGCAAAAGCTGCCGACAGCGCGGGTTGTGCGCGCGCGGCGTGAATGGGGGCTTTCCGGAGTTCAGGCGACGCGCTGGGGGTCGGGGAAGTCGCGGTAGAGGGCGGATTTGAAGTTGGTCACCAGGCTGTAGACCGGGTGGTGCAGGCGTTCGACCTCGCCGGCGCGGGTGGCGACCACGCCGAAGCAGGCGTCGAGCTGGGCCAGGTCCTTGAAGGCGACGCGGATGTGGAACTCGCCCAGACCCTCGGGCCCGAAGCCGAACTTGCGGCGGGTGAGGGTCCAGGACTCGAGCTTGCCCTGGGCCTTGAGGTGGCCGAGGTAGGCGTCGACGGCCTGGCAGAAGGCCAGGTCCTGGCGCGAGTCGCGGAGATCGACCCACATGTCGTAGTAGTTCATGGGCGGAGTGTAAAGCGGGGGCCCGGTGGCGTCTTGCGGAGGCGGGGGCGGCGCGGGATACTGGCGATCGTCGATCCAACCCACAGGAGGCGCATCATGGCACGGTTCAATCTGTCCGAGGCGCTGGGATTTCAGCACGCTCCCGATTCGCCGTTGGGCGGGCTGGGCGGGGGCCCGGAGGCGAAGCCGCAGATCAAGACGATCGGGAGCGGCGTGAGCCCGACGGAGGCGATCGAGTCGCGGTGGAAGCGCCCGCTTCACGCCAATGGGACGGGCGCGACGCACGTGCGGACGTTCACGGGCAAGATGAACTCGGCGGGCCTGGAGTACATGGACAAGCACATCAACGACTGGCTGGACACGCACCCGCAGGCGGAGGTGAAGTTCGCGACGATGTCGGTGGGCGAGTTCACCACCGCGCTGGGGAAGGAACAGACGATCATCGTGCAGGTGTGGATCTGAGCGCGCTGCGGGGCGTGCTGGCGCTTGAGCAAGACGGCTTCACCAGTCGCGTTCGCGATCTTCGCGATCGCGGTGGCGAGGTCTGGGCTTGCCGGGCTTGGTTGCGCGCGGGTTGTGCGGCGCGGCTTTGGGCGCGGCGCCATCGAGCGGGGCGTAGGCCCAGGCGGGCGGGGGCTGGGGGTCGGGCGTGAGGTCGCCCAAGGGCTGCTCAGTCTGGAGGCGCCAGCCGGGGATGTCGGCGGGCTTGGGTTTGCGCACGGGATCGGTGCTCTTTTCGCGTGTGTACGTGCGGAGCACGCCTTGGAGCGAGGCGGTGAGGAGGATGCCGGCGGGGCGGAGGTAGGCCCAGGCGACGGGGAGTTCGTGGATGGCGACGGGATCTTCGGCGGGCTCGTGGCGAGTGAGGAAGAAGCGGATGCGGTTCGTGGGTTCACCGAGCCGATGGAGATTCATGGTCGCGATCAGCAGCGGCGAGTCCGATTGGGGGCGGTCCTCGGTCTGGAAGCACTGGAACGGCGAGTTGGGGATGCGTGTGCGTGTGTCCGAGGCGGGCTCGGATTGCCAGCCCGGCTGCTGATGCAGAAACCACTTGGCCGCTCCGGTGGAGCGTGGGAAGAGGGCGCGGAGCGCGGCCTGATCCTTTGGGCTGAGTTCATGATCCGAGGTCGAGTCGGTCATCATGAGGGAACGGTGGGAGATCGATGTGAGCGCGCTCACATAGGGCAAGCGCGAGATGGACGAGCCGCCGCCGAAGGTGCCGGTGAAGGGGGAGCCGGTGCGGGCCAGAGCGTGATATCTCAGAAACTCGCCGGTGGCGTCAAGACGGAGATGTGTGCGGCGAAAACTCAGCCTTGTCCACGCGCCGTGCTCGAGGCGCTGGCCGGGCTTCCAGCGCATCACGTGTGTCCACAGCACTTTCCCGACGCGGACGCGGGCGAAGACGCCGACGACTCGCGCTCCGGGGGTAGGCACGCACCAGAGGCTGGTGAGTTCCGGGGCTTGGGCCGGGGCGGGGCTGGAACGCGACGGGGGCATGGTGGCTCAAGGGTACTCGGGGGCGGCGCGGGTACCCTGAGGCGTGCGGTCGCCTGTGCGAGAAATCCTGGGGCAGGGAGGCCCCGTGGCCCGGGCGCTGGGCGCGGGCTTTGAGGCGCGCGAGCAGCAGGGGGCGATGGCGCAGGCGGTGTCGAGCGCGATGGCGACCAAGGGGCGTCTGATCGCGGAGGCGGGCACGGGGGTGGGCAAGTCGTTCGCGTACTTGGCGCCGGCGATCCTGCGCTGCCTGACGAGCGACGAGAGGGTGGTGATCAGCACGCACACGATCGCGCTGCAAGAGCAGCTCATGTCCAAGGACATCCCGCTGCTCTTGTCGACGGTGGGCGACGGCTCGGCGTGGGGCGTGGCGCCGTCGGAGCGGCGCGCGGTGATCCCGGTGCTGGTGAAGGGGCGCGGGAACTACCTCTCCAAGCGGCGGCTGAGGCTGGCGGTCGAGCGGCAGGGACGCCTCTTCCACGAAGAGGCGCAGCGGCGTTCGCTCACGGTGATCCAGAACTGGGCGGCGACGACCGAGGACGGCTCGCTCAGCACGTTGCCCGCGCTGGAGCGCGGGGCGGTTTGGGACGCGGTGCAGAGCGACAGCGACAACTGCCTGGGGCGCAAGTGCCCGACCTATTCGGAGTGCTTCTACCAGAAGTCGCGCCGGGCGATGGAGATGGGCAACCTGCTGGTGTGCAACCACGCGCTGTTCTTCAGCGATCTGGCGCTGCGCACCGCGAGCGGAGCGGCGGCGGGGTTCCTGCCCGCGTATCACCACGTGGTGCTGGACGAGGCGCACACCATCGAGGATGTCGCGAGCGACCACTTCGGGCTTTCGCTCAGCGAGTCGCGGGTGGATCGGCTGCTGGGCTCGCTGTACAAGCCCGACAGCATGAAGGGTCACCTGGCGCAGCTGGACCTGGCGATCGGCTCGCAGGACGGCACGCTGCTGGTGAACGCGATCGAAAGCGTCATCGCGGCGCAGCGCGTGTCCCGCGAGTTCTTTGACGAGGCGCTGGCGCTGGAACGCTCCGGAGTGCTCAAGAGCGGGCGGCTGACGCGCCCGGGCATGATCGTGACGCCCCTGGGCGCGGCCCTGAAGAAGGTCGCCCTGTGCCTGAAGCTGGTGCGCGACGTGGCGAAGGGCGAAGAACTCAAGATGGAGATCGGCTCGTGGGCGTCGCGGGCGGAGGCGCTCGCGCTCGCCGCGGGCGCGCTGGTGGACCAGACCCAGGAAGACTGCGTGTACTGGATCGAAGGCGCGGGCGACCACGAACACACGGCAAGGCGCGGGTTCGTGCGGCGGATGAAGGTGTGCGCCGCGCCCGTGGAGGTCGGGCCCATCCTGCGCAGCGCGCTCTTCGGGGGCGAGTGGTCGGTCACGCTCACGAGCGCGACGCTGGCGGTTTCAAACTCGGCCAACTCGACCAACAAGGCCAAGGCGGCAAACAAGAAGGAAGAGAACTCAAGGCGGGTCGTTTCACTTGAGGAGCATGAGGCGGAGGCGAGAGTGGGGGCGGAGCCTGCGCCGACGTCGCGGGACGAAGTTGCGCCGGTGCTGCGGGGGTTGGCGGCCACGCGCGACGCGTTCGGGCACTTCCGCTCGCGGATCGGGTGCGAAGACGCGTCGGCCATGCAACTGGGCTCGCCCTTCAACTTCGCCCGCCAGTGCCGCGTGATCGTGGACCTCACGCTGCCCAACCCGCGCGACGGCGCGGGCTCGCGCGAGGCCCAGGCGACGTACGAGCGTGCGCTCGCCGAGCGGCTGGAGGAGCACGTGCGCTCAACCGATGGCGGGGCGTTCATCCTGCTGACCAGCAACGCGCTCATGCGCCGCCTAGGTGACGCGCTCGCGGGGCCGATGCGCCGGCTGGGCCTGCCCGTGCTGGTGCAGGGGCGCGACGGCCCGCCGGGGCAGATCCTGGCCAAGTTCCGCGAGGACGAGCGGAGCGTGTTGCTCGGCGTGGCGAGCTTCTGGCAGGGTGTGGACGTGCGCGGGCGCGGGCTGCGGAACGTGATCATCACGAAGTTGCCCTTTGACCCGCCCGACCGCCCGCTGGTGGAGGCGCGGGCGGAGCGGATCAAGGCGGCGGGGGGCGATCCGTTCCGCGACGATGCGCTGCCGCGGGCCATCCTGCGGTTCAGACAGGGCTTTGGGCGGCTGATCCGCTCGCACACCGACACCGGGCAGGTCGTGATCCTGGACCCGCGCGTGGTGACCACGGGTTACGGCCGGCTGTTCTTAAAGGCGCTGCCGGAGGGAGTGGCGGTGGAAGAGAGAAGGCACTAGGCACTGGGCACTGGGCATTTGGCACTGGGCATGGGGAGAGCGATGGCGATTCGGCGGATTCAGCGCGAGGGGAAGGCGGATTGGTCGACGGGCTTGCCCGCGCCGTGGCCTTCGGTGCGCGCTCGGTTCATGGCCTACTTGCGTGTGGAGTGCGGCCTCTCGAAGAACACTCTGGAGGCCTACGACCGCGACCTGCGCGACCTGGTGGCGGATCTTCACTCCGCGGGGGTCAAGTCGCCGGCGGACATCACGCCGCGGGTGCTGTCGGAGCATCTCGCGGCGCTCAAGTCGAAGCGCGGGATGACGGGCAGTTCGGTGCTGCGCCACTTGGCGACGGTGCGGGTGTGGTGCCGCTTCTTGGTTTCGACGGAGCAGATCAAGAAGAACCCGACGGAAATCCTGGACCGCCCCACGCGATGGAAAAAGCTCCCCACCGTGCTCTCGCCCACGCAGATGAAGGCCCTGCTGTCGGCGGCTGGGCGGGTGGAGGTGAAGCCTGTTCGCGATGGCGCCGCCAAGCCCGGCCCGCGCCGCGCACAGGCCCCGCTGCACCTGCGCGACACCGCGCTCTTGGAACTGATCTACGCCTGCGGCCTGCGCGCCAGCGAGGCGGCGGGCGTGGGGCTCGATGACATCAAGCCCGCCGCGGGCGTGGTGCTGGTGACCGGCAAGGGCGACAAGCAGAGGCTGGTGCCCGTGGGCAAGCCCGCGCTGGCGGCGGTGGAGGCGTACGTGCGCGGCTGCCGGCCCATGCTCGCCAAGGGTCGCGACGGCGGACGACTCCTGCTCTCACGCAACGGCCGACCGCTGGACCGCATCGCGATCTGGCAGATCGTGAAGCGCACGGCGGCGGCGGCGGGGCTGAGCAAGGTCCACCCGCACGTGCTGCGTCACTCCTTCGCCACGCACCTGCTGACCGGCGGGGCCGACCTGCGCGTGGTGCAGGAACTGCTGGGGCACGCGGACATCGGGACCACGCAGATCTACACCCACGTGGACCGCTCGCGGCTGAAGGACGTGCATCGGCAGCACCATCCGAGGCCGTGAGGGGGTGGAAGAAGTGCTGAGTGCTGAGTGCTGAGTGGGGAGTCGGGAGTGGGGCGATTGCCGACAGCTTCCCTGCCGCCTAGCATCTCGACCCGGCTGGGGCCAATGCTTGTTCGACTCGCGTTCGGGTCGGCGTGCGGCTCCTAACTCCCGCCACAGGCGGAAGGACAGCGAACATGGCGAAGAACATCGAACTGCTGCTCACTGAGAACGTCGAAGGCACCGGCATCGTCGGTGACGTGGTGAAGGTCCGCAAGGGCTTCGCCCGCAACTTCCTGCTCCCGCGCAACTACGCGACCACGCCGAGCCAGGAGAAGCTCGCGTCTTTGCAGCAGAAGCGCGCCGACGCCCAGAAGATGCTGGCCGAGCTGCGCAAGCAGCGTGAGGCGCTCATCTCCAAGCTGGAGGGCTATGAGCTCACGATGATCCGGTCGTGCAACGACCTGGGCATCCTGTACGGCGCGGTCACTCAGCACGAGATCGCGCAGGCGCTGGAGAAGGCCGGCTTCCCGGGCATCAAGGACCGCGAGGTGCGTCTGGGCCAGGTGATCAAGCGCATCGATCACTACGACCTGCACGTCAAGTTCGACACCGATCTGGACGCGACGATCAAGCTGAACATCAAGCCCGACCGCGAGCTTGACCTGCGTCGCGCCCGCGACGAGGCTGAGGCCCCCGCGCCCGCCGCCGCTGCCGCCGAGGCCGGTGCGCCGGTTCCCGAGGGCGCCGAGGCCGCCGTCGCCAAGAAGCCCAAGGACCGCACCGCCAAGCCCGAGGGCAAGGAGAAGGGCGAGAAGTCGGACAAGGCGCCAAAGGGCGACAAGCCCGCGGCCGCCGCGCCCGAGGCGCCCAAGCCCGGCACCTGGGGCAAGGAAGCGACCAAGCCCGACATGCCGGCCCGCTTCGAGCGTCGCTCGCGCGATGATCGCAAGGGTGACCGGAAGTAAGGTCGGCCCGATTCGCACAACCGAAGTGATTTCGCAACCGCCCGCTTCACGCGGGCGGTTGTGCTTTGGGGGCACGGGCTTTCGCGCGGGCCGGCTACTTCTGCTGGAGCGTCGGCATCGCCTCGCTCACGTCCGCCTCGCGCTTTGACGCGAACACGAAGTGCAGGTCGTAGAGATCGCCCAGTTCGTCGAGCGTCGCGGGCGTCACGCGCCGGTACACGCGGCGTGCGTCGGCGAAGGTGAAGCCGTAGATGAAGTAGCCCAGGTCGTGCAGGAAGTTCACGACCTCGCGCCGCACCTCGGGCGAGTGCAGTTCGATGGCGAGGCGTGGCGCGTGCTTCTCCAGCGTGGCCCGCATGCCGCGCAGGGCCATCGCCTCGGCGCCTTCGATGTCGATCTTGATGACGTTTGGCGGGGGCAGGTCGGGGCGGGAGGCGAGCAGCCCGTCGAGCGCGCGGACGCGCACGGTCTCCACCTCGGCCTTCACGCCGTATTGCTGGTGGCTGGCCGAGGCCTGCCCGCCGGTGACGCGGTCGAGCGCGGCGGACCCGGAGGTGAGGCGGTCGATCTGCAGGGCCTCTTCGCTGTCGCGCTCGGCGAGGGCGACGTCGAGCACGGTCGCGCGGTCGGCCAGCCCGCCCAGGGCGAGGTTGTGCGAGAGCAGCGGGCGGTTCTCGCTCATGGGCTCGAAGCAAACCAGCCGCTGCGCGCCGAAGGCGGCCATGAACCGCGCGTAGAGCCCGATGTTGGCGCCCACGTCATACGCGGTGTCGCCCTGGCGCACCAGGCGCGAGAGCGCGCCGAGCATCACGCGCTCGTGCGTCAGCGGGTCGCGAAGCCAGTACATCCGGTGGCGGCGGAGGCGGATGGTGAAGGGCCCGATCCGCTCGACGCGGACGGTGCGGCGCACGTCGGGGATGGCGGCCAGGGCCCAGCGCCCCAGCGTCTTGCGCTTGCGCAGCCAGCCGGCGAGTGTGCGGACGGGGTTCATGCGGGGTCAGGATACGGGCGAAGGGCACGGGGGGATGAACGGCGGTAGACTGCCCGGATGATCGGCTCGCGAGGGCATCTTCATGCGGCGATCTGGGCGGCGGCGGCGTTCATCGCGCTGGTGGTGATGGTCATCGGCGCTGGCGGGGCGGAGCGGGCCTGCGCACGGGTCGCCATGCCCACTTTTGTGCTGGTGGGGGGCGGGCTGGAGGCCGACGGGCGCGCGGTGCTCGACGCGCTGCTGGTCCGGCAGGACACCCACAAGATCGTGATCGTCCCGTATGCCTCGGGCGAGCCCGAGAGGGCGGCGCATAACGCTCGCGAGCTCTTCCAGCCGCTCCGGCCCCGGGCGAACTGCGTCGTCCTGCCCGACCCCGCGCTGGGCGACGCCCAGCGCGACGAGGCCGCGGCGATCATCGGGCACGCCGATCTGGTCTTCTTCACCGGCGGCGACCAGTCGCGGCTCACCGAGCGTTTCCTGACGAAAGACGGCCGGCAGGGCCCGGTCCTGCGCGCGCTGCATCAGGGCATGCTCGATCACGCCACCGTCGTGGGCGGCACCAGCGCGGGCGCCGCCGTCATGGCCGACACGATGTTCACCGGCGGTGGCAGCGAGAAGGCGCTCTTGGGCGAGGACGGGGGCGTGAAGATGGGCCCGGGCTTCGGGCTGGTGGGGGGCGTGGTCATCGACACGCACACGCTCTCGCGCGGGCGCTACGGGCGGATGGTGGCGGCGCTTGAGGCTACCGGGCACCGCTTCGCGATCGGGCTGTGTGAGAATCGCGGGGTCATCGCGCGGGGCGGAGTCTTCACCGCCATCGGCGATAGCGCGGCGGTGGTGATCGACGGCGCGGAGATGAAGCGCGACGGGCTCTCGCGCCGCGGCGCGCGCGCTTCCATCTTGGGTGACGGCGACGTGCTCAACCCTCGCCCGCAAGCCGGCGTGCACGTGCCCGTCGCGGGCAGCGCGGCGCTGGGCACCGATGCGCCGCGGGTGGATCGCGCCCCGGAGGCCGCCGCGCTGGCCGCTGATGCGCCCGCGGAACTCAAGGCGTGGGACAAAGACGCGCTGCTGACGATGGCGCGCCGCCTCGCGGGCGAGCCGACCAAGCCGCAAACAGCCCGCAGCGATCGCTTCGTCATCACCCTCCGCGCCGATGAGCGCACGCGCTGGCACATGCACCCGGGCAAGCCCGAGACGCTGCGGGTCTTTGACCTGATCCTGGACATCGACGAGCGGAAGCCCTGACGTTCCGGCCGCGCGAGCGGTCACTTCACCAGCGGGCACGACTCGTCGGACTGCCAGTCGCCGAAGGACAGGTAGTAGTTGTCGACGGGGACGAAGCCGGCCCGCAGCGCGGCGATCGCCGCCAGCGACGAGCGGGCGCCGCTCTGGCAGTGCGTCACCAGCACCTTGCCCTGCTCAAAGCCCGCGGCGGTGAGCATGGCCCGCAGGTCGGCGGCGGGACGCACGCGGTTGCGTTCGTCCATGAGCGTGGTGTGGGGCACGTTGACCGCGCCGGGCAGGCGGCCTGAACGCTTGTTGTCGCGAGCGTCTTCGCCGGTGTATTCGCGCATGGTGCGAGCGTCAAAGACCTGACGGCCGAGGTCGTTCAGCGCGGCCTTCACCTCCTGGCGATCGGCCCAGCGCACCAGCGTGCCCGTCCCGGGCTTGGCGATGAACGTGCCGGGCGCGGGGGGTGTCGCCGGCCCGCTCGTGAGCAGATTGCCGGGCACCGCCTTCTCGATCTCGGGCAGGCCGCCGTTGATCACGCGGGCGCGGTCATAGCCCGAGTCGTGGAGCAGGAACCACACGGCAGAGGCTCGGGTCATCGCGCCGTCGTCGTAGATGAGCACGTTCTCAAACCCGCTGAGCCCCAGCGCGCGGATCTTGCCGGTCCAGGCCGGCGCGTCCATCGCGCCCCCCGGCGAGCGGGCGAGCTTGTTCCAGTCCTCGATGTCCACCCTCACCGCGCCGACCAGGCGCTTGGCCTCGAACTTGTCCGCCGGGCGAACGTCGAGGATCACGATGGGTTCCTTGGGCGGCACGATCCCGCCGATCAGCCCCGTGAGTTGCTCGGGCTCGATGAAGACGTCACGGGCGACAACCGCCGGCCCATCGCCGCGAGAGGCGCCCGCGCCAGAGGCGCAGGCCATGAGCAAGGACATCAGGCCCAACACGATCATGCGCGCGACATGGTGCATCAGACTCTCCGTGAGAAGAAGGGTTTGAGGGTAGGCTGAGGGAACCCAGTGAGGGCTAGGTAAAAGTTCCTACAACTCGTCGCCGATCGTGATCAGAGCGCGCGCATATGCCTGAATCTGATCTCCCTAGGGCGACGAATGCACCTCGCCTCCCTTCTCTCCCCCCGGCGGAGTCCGGGTTGAAGCGGGGTCCAGCGGCCTTGGTGCCTGGCAGGAGTGCCCGGCGCGACAGGTCGGTCGCTCGGCATGTTGAGTACGCATGAGCACTTCACCTGATCCATCCGGTGTGGGCGTGGCCCTTCTCGCCTCTTCGCCGACCACCCAGACGTTGCCCGTCACCCCCAGCAAGGACACGCGCCGGCGCGTGCCGGTGACGGTGCTGATCCCGGCGTACAACGAGGCGGCGTTCATCGCCGACACCATCCGCTCGGTGCTGGAGCAGACGGTGGACGTCGAGGACGTGATCGTGGTGGACGACCGCTCCACCGACGGCACGGGCGACGTGGCCCGGACGTTCGGCGTTCGGGTGGTTCGTCCGGAGAGCAACAGCGGGTCCAAGGCGGGCGCGCTGAACTTCGGCCTGCAGTCGGTTCAGTCCACGTTCACGCTGGCGATCGACGCGGACACGATTCTTGCGCCCGACGCGATCGAGCGGCTGGTGGCCGCGGCGGACGTGGAAGATCTGAAGGTGGCGGGCGCGTGCGGGTATGTGGTGCCGCGGCGGGTGAAGAGCCTGTGGGAGCGCGGGCGGTACATCGAGTACCTCTTCGCGTTCACGATCTACAAGCCGATTCAGGACTACTACGAGCGCCCGATGATCGCGTCGGGGTGCTTCTCGATGTACCGCACGGACGTGCTGCGCGAACTCAAGGGCTGGCCCTCGCGCACGCTGGCGGAGGACATGGACCTGACGTGGACCGCCTACGAGCGGGGCTACGTGATCCGGTTCGTGCAGGAGGCGGTGTGCTACCCGGTGGAGCCGCCCAACTTCTCGTTCATGCGGCGGCAACTGCGGCGCTGGACGCGCGGGTTCTTCCAGTGCGTCCGCGTTCACTGGAACGACCTGCTGCACGTGCCGTACCTGCGGTCGATCGTGGCGGTGGGCCTGTGGGACGCGACGGTGGCGACGCTGGCGTTCTTCATCCTCCTGCCGCTGCTGGTCTTGTTCGTGAGCCCGATCTTCCTGCTGGGCTACTTCATCGATCTGCCGGCGATCCTGGTGCCGGTGATGTACAAGGCCTATCAGCGTGGCGAGGTGCGCAAGGCTCTGGCGAGTCTGCCGGGGTTCTACGTGCTCCGCGTGGTGAACGGCGTCTTCGTGCTCTCGGCGTTCTGGAACGAGATCATCCTGCGGAGGAGTTTGAAGACGTTTGAGAAGGGGCACTAGCGAAATGTCCAAATCACCACGTGGCCAAAGGGCCAAATGAAGAGAAGGGGCAGCGGGCAATCGGCAACAGGCAGTCGCAGAGCCGAGACGAACCCCAGCCCGGCGGCCTCCTGCCCCTCTTGTCCCAAGCCTCCTCGTTCATCCTTCATCCTCCACCTCAGCACTCAGCACTCAGCACTCAGCACTGGACTCCTCCCATGGTCAACGGACTTCCTGGTACGGGTATTGGCGGGCTCTTCTACCTGCTTCTCGCGGCGCTGATGCCCGTGCGCGAGGGTGTGCGGGCGCTGGAGGGGCGCAGCCGCGTGGCGCACTGGCGGTTCATCGCGGTGCAGTGGGGGCTGATCGTCGCCATTCTGGGCGGGCTGTGGCTGCAGGGCGAGGCTCTGCGGGCGCTGTTCGCCAGTTCGCCCATGCAGCAGGTGACGGCGGTGATCGACCCGACGGGCGTGATGCAGCGTCCGGTGGGCGACTGGGCCGCGGTTGCCGCGACCGCCTCGCTCTACAGCCTGGCGGGCGTGCTGCTGTTCGTGGAGATCAGCCGGTTGATCAGCCTGTGGTCGGCCTCGCGCGGAGCGGCCCGCCGGCTGGCGGCGGGGTGATATCCACTCCGGAGCGTTTGCCCGCCGGCCCGCTTGCGGATCGCGCGGCCGCGCGGTAGATTGCCCTTCGGTCGCACACCACTGCGCGATGGTGCCGGTGGACACCCGCGACCAGGGAGGTCCCCGTGGCCAAGAAGAAAGCCAAGAAGAAGGGCGCCAAGAAGGCGTCCACCAAGAAGAAGGGCGGAGCGAAGAAGGCCTCGAAGAAGAAGGCTCGGCGCACCGTGATGTACAGCAGCAAGGGCAAGAAGCTGTACGCCAAGCGTGACTCGGGCGGCAAGTTCAAGGACATCCAGCAGTACAGCAAGGCGCACGCCGCCGACATCAAGCGCTCCTCCAACGCCGAAGAGGCGAAGGAAGGCGGCGCGGCGCCGGGGATGTGAGCGAGCGGGCTGGGGTGATCCGATGGTGATGTGATCAAGCCCCGGGGCCGGGTCCCGGGGCTTTGTCGTGCGCTTGCGGCGGAATTTGGGCGGTCTCGCGCGT
The DNA here is from genome assembly GCA_022843545.1 of Phycisphaerales bacterium. Lineage (GTDB taxonomy): Bacteria > Planctomycetota > Phycisphaerae > Phycisphaerales > UBA1924 > JALHNL01. The sequence continues at coordinate 35,939 of JALHNL010000014.1, forward strand.
ACGCTCCCCTCCCCTAGGGAGCACTCCATGCCCGCCAAGCCCAAGCCCGCCTCCAAGGCGGCCGCCAAGACTGCGTCCAAGTCCGCCGCCACCCGTGTCGAGAAGGACTCGATGGGCGAGATGACCGTGCCCGCCGATGTGCTGTATGGCGCGAGCACGCAGCGGGCGGTGCTGAACTTCCCGGTCTCCGGGCGGCCGGTGCCCTTTGATGTGATCCGCGCGTACGCCCACATCAAGGCGGCGGCGGCGCGGGTGAACGGCAAGCTCGGGCGGCTGGACAAGAAGCGGGTGGCGCTCATTCTCGAAGCCTGCGCCGCCATCGCCCAGGGCCTGCCGGACCACGGCGGTTGGGTGAAGCACTTCCCGATCGACGTCTTCCAGACCGGTTCGGGGACGTCGACCAACATGAACGTGAACGAGGTGGTCGCCAACCTCGTGTGTTTGGAACTGGGCAAGCCCATCGGCTCGTCCAAGGACCCCGCCTACCTCAAGGCCGGCGGCGTCCACCCCAACGACCACGTGAACATGGGGCAGTCCAGCAACGACACCTTCCCGACCGCGATCCATGTCGCGGCGGCGATGGCGATCCACAGCGAACTGCTGCCGGCGGTGCGCGAGATGGCCGCGATGCTCGATGACCAGGCTCGGGCGTGGGACAGGATCGTGAAGATCGGGCGCACGCACCTGATGGACGCGACGCCCATCCGCCTTGGTCAGGAGTTCGGCGGCTTTGCCCAGCAGATGCGCAACGCCGAGCACCGCCTGCACCAGGGCGTGACGACGCTGGCGGAACTGGCGATCGGCGGGACGGCGGTGGGCACGGGCATCAACGCTCACGAGAAGTTCGGGCTCATGGTGGCCGACGAACTCACCGCGGCGACGGGCATCTCGTTCGTGGAGGCGCCCAATCACTTTGAGGCTCAGCACGCCAAGGACGGCTGCGTCGCGGTGTCGGGCAAGCTGCGCACGATCGCCGTGTCGCTCACCAAGATCGCCGGGGACATCCGCCTCATGGGCTCGGGCCCGCGGTGCGGTCTGGGCGAACTGGTCCTCCCGGCGGTTCAGCCGGGCTCGTCGATCATGCCCGGCAAAGTGAACCCGGTGATCTGCGAGAGCCTGATCCAGGTGGCCTGTCAGGTGATCGGCAATGACGCGGCGGTCACGCTGGGCGGGCTGGGAGGCGTCGGCAGCATCCTGGACCTGAACGTGTGCATGCCGCTCATCGCGGACAATCTGCTGGAGTCGATCCACCTGCTGGCGCGCGGCATCGAGATGTTCAACGCCAACCTGCTGAAGGGTCTGAAGCCCGACGAGAAGCGGTGCAATGACCTGATCGAGGGGAGCCTGGCGATGTGCACCAGCCTGGTGCCGGCGATCGGGTATGACCGCTCGGCGGAGATCGCCAAGACGGCGCACAAGCAGGGCAAGACGGTTCGGCAGGTGGCACGCGAGCTTAAGGTCTTGCCGGACAAGGAGTTGGATGCTCTGCTGAACCCGTGGAGCATGACTCTGCCCGGTGGTGAGGGCAGCGCGGGCGGGTAATTTGTGAAATCTGCCGGATTTTGCACGGCGGGGGTGTATGCATGCATCACGGCATGGGCGATTGATGTATAAACGTCTCATGCCGATTGACGTGATCAGTTTCGAGTCGCTGGACTCGACCAGCCGGTTTGTCCGGCGTGAGTTGGCATCGGATCGGCTGGCTACACGTCCGTTGGCGGTGATCGCCGGGAAGCAGACCGACGGGATTGGTCGGCTTGGCCGCCCGTGGGAATCGCCCAAAGGCGGGCTGTGGCTCACGCTGTACTGGCCCGATGCGCCGACCGGGCGGGGCGCGGCGCTGATGGGCCTGCGGTTTGCCTGGGCCGTGATGGCGTCGATCGAGAGCGTCGTCGGCCCGCTGGGCCAGCGGTTCACGCTGAAGTGGCCCAACGACATCTACCTGGACGGCGGCAAGGTGGCCGGCTTGCTCACCGAGGTGATCGTCAGGCACGGCGCCCGGGCTGTGCTGGTAGGCATCGGCGTCAACGCCAACACCTCCGCCTCGGACTATCCGCCCGAGATCCGCCCGAGCATCCAGACTCTGCGCGAAGCCCTCGGTCGCGACATCGACCTGCACGCGCTGCGGGTGGCCGTGCTCGACAGCGTGGAACAGGTGCTCACAACCCCTCCGCCCGGCGACCTGGTGGAGGTCGTCGGCCGGCGGCTGCACGGGCTGGGGCAGTACGTCGAAATGACCATGGCCGACCGGGTGAAGCAGAGGGTCCGGGTGCTGGGGCTGGCGGAAGACGGCCGGCTGCGCGTGGAGCAGGACGGGCAGGAACTGTCGCTGATCTCGACGTACGAGTGATGGGCGGGGATTTGGGCGAGGCGGCCGACGGAACGTGCCCGGGGCGTGGAACCGGCCTAAACTCCGGGTCCTGTCAGGGGTCGGAACGTCTGCAAGGGCGTGCCACCCAGGGACGGGCTGTAGCGCAGCTTGGTTAGCGCGTCTGACTGGGGGTCAGAAGGTCGGCGGTTCGAATCCGCCCAGCCCGATTGAGCAGCCCTGATGGCCTCGGCAAGTGCCGGGGCCATCGGCGTTTTTGCGGACACTGACGCGGCCAGGGCGGGTGCCGGGCGACGCCGCAGCGGCCGGTCAATACTACTCGAATGCGATTTGTCTCCGCCCTTGCGCTCTTGATGCTTCTCGCGTCGCCGCTGCTGGCCCAGGGGACACGTGAGGACTTTGAGAGAGCCGCGTCGCTTCACACTCGCGTCCGCGGGAAGGTCTCGAATCTCATCACCGGCGCTGAGTGGATTGACCGCGGCTCCTTGTGGTACACCCTGGATCTGGGCGATGGGCGCACCAAGCGCATCGCCGTGGACGCGCTGACAGGAAGCACGCAGGACCTGTTCGACCATGCTGCGCTGGCCAGGCACCTTTCGGTCGGCCGCACGATCACGGCGGATCGACTGCCGATCGATCGGCTGCACGTCACGCCGACCACCATCGACGCGATCATGCGCGATGATGCGGCGATCCATCGCCTCGACCGCGCGAGCGGGGTGTGGTCGACCGTGGATGTCGCCTCGCTGACCTCGCACCCGTTTCTGCTGGCTGTGGGTGAAGCGGCAGGAACGGGCGCGTCCAGCGCGATCATCGTCGTCAACACCTCGGACAAGGCCGTCTCGCTGTTCTGGTTGCACGATGGCGCACGCACGCCCTATGGGCGCGTGGAGGCGGGCGCGACGCGACGCCAGCACACCTTTGGCGGGCATCGCTGGGCGATCGTGCGCGAGGATGGGTCCACCGCCTTTGAGGGCCCAGCGGCGGACAAGCCCGGCATCGTGCTTTTGGATCGCGCCGCGAAGGAAGTGCCTGCCAAGCAACCTGCGCCGGCGAAGGAGCCCGCGCCGGCCGAGAAGCCCGCACCGACCACGCCGCGCGTCCGCTTTGAGAAGGGGAACGTGGTCCTCGAGCGTGATGGCGCCGAGAAGGTGCTCACGAGCATCGAGGGCGACAAAGGCGGGCGCTTCACCGGGCCCGCGCACTGGTCCCCTGATCGCGAGCGGGTGGTCGTGTGGTTCAGGACGCCGGGCAAGGAGCGGCTCGTCCACATCATCGAGTCGTCCCCCGCGGACCAGACGCAGCCCAAGCTTCACTCTTTTTCGTACCCCAAGCCCGGTGATGAGGTGCCGGTGTCCATGCCGCGGCTGTTCGATGTGGCCAAGGACGTTGAGATTCCGATCGCGAGTGACCTCTTCGAGCATCCGCGGATGATCGAGCACCTGGAGTGGGCGAAGGACTCGTTTTCGTTCGTGTACACCAAGCGCGGGCACTCGGTGCGGCGGCTCGTGCGCGTCTCGCGAGATGGGGTCGCGTCGACGGTGACGGAGGATGTGCCGTCAACTTTCGTTGACGTGACCAACGTGTCGTACTTCCGTCGTCTGCAGGGCACCGATGAGGCGCTGTGGCTCTCGGAGCGCGACGGGTGGCGGCACCTCTACCGTGTGGGACGTCAGGAGCGGCAGCTCACCAAGGGCGAGTTCGTGGTGCGCGGTGTGGAGCACGTGGAGGAAGGCGGCGACAACCCGTTTGCGATCCTCCGCGTCGCGGGCGTGTACAAGGACCAGGATCCGTACTACATCCACTACGCCCGCGTGAATCTGGACGGGTCCGGCTTCACGCTGCTCACCAGCGGCAACGGCACGCACCAGGCGCAGTTCTCCCCCGATCGGCGATTCCTGATCGCTCGCTACTCCCGTGTTGACATGCCCGAGGTCGTGGAACTGCGCAGCGCTGAGACGGGGGCGTTGATCGTTGAACTTGCCCGCGGTGATGATGCGAAGTTGCGCGCTTTGCCGTGGACGCCGCCGCAGCCCTTCGCGGCCAAGGGGCGTGACGGCACGACGGATATCTACGGCGTGATTGTGCGTCCGACGAACTTTGACTCGAAGAAGCGGTACCCGGTGATCGAGCACATCTATGCGGGGCCGCACAGCGCGTTTGTGCCCAAGGCCTTTGACCCGCACCTGGGCGTGATGCACGATCTGGCGGAGCTGGGGTTCATCGTGGTGCAGATCGACGGGATGGGCACGGCCCATCGCCGCAAGGCGTTCCATGATGTGTGCTTCAAGAACCTGGCGGATGCGGGGTTCCCCGATCGCATCGCGTGGATGCGGGCCGCGGCGGCGCAGCATCCGGAGATGGACCTCTCGCGCGTGGGGATCTTCGGCGGCTCAGCGGGCGGGCAGAATGCGCTGGGCGCGCTCCTGCACCATGGCGATTTCTACAAAGCGGCGGTCGCCGACTGTGGGTGCCACGACAACCGCGTGGACAAGTTGTGGTGGAACGAGGCGTGGATGGGCTGGCCTGTGGATGAGTCGTATGCGAGGTCGTCCAACGTCACGCACGCGCACAAACTCACGGGCGATCTCCTGCTCATCGTGGGCGAACTGGACCGCAATGTTGACCCGGCTTCGACGATGCAGGTGGTCAATGCGCTCGTGAAGGCGGACAAGGACTTTGACCTGCTGGTGATCCCGGGCGCGGGCCACGGCGCGGCTGAAACTCCGTACGGGCGGCGCCGCCGAGCCGACTTCTTCGTTCGTCGCCTCATGAACGCCGAACCGAGGCGAGAGCCAGAGGCGGAGAGTGACGCGGCAACAGGGTCGGGGCGATAAGCCGTGAGTCGGTTGCCGGACTCGGTCGATGGCGTAGACGCCCGACCGGCAAACGGAATGAGGCTCGGCCCTGTCGTTCTGTTTGCACACTTGTGATGGCCTTGGGTTTCACCGTCGGCGTCGGCCTGCGCACCCAGTGCGAACCCCGGCTTCACCTTCCGCTCAGCCGAGTCCGGCGGCCGTTGAGCAGCGTGCCGATGGGGGTGTAGCGGACGAGGTAGCGGTAGGTGAGCAGCAGGAGCGCGGTGGTGGTGAGGGTGAGGATCGCGAACTCGAGCACGGGGTGCAGGTCGGTCCGCAGCAGCAGCGCCTGGCCCACGATGATCAGGGGCAGGTGGGCGAGGTAGAGCCAGTAGGCCGAGTCGGAGAGGTATCGCACCCACGGACGCGGTTTGGCCAGCAGCGACTCGAACAGACCGATGAGCCCGAGGGTCATGAGCCAGGCGTAGAGCGCCTGCAGAGCGCACGAGATCCACTGTCGTGCGGACTCCGCGGGCACCAGGGCGGCGGCCCGCTGGTCGTGGTAGCCGAACATGAGCCCGAAGGGGAGGATGACGAGGGCGGCGAGCAGCATGACGGGCCAGAATCGGCCGAGCCGGGCACCGGGCCCGCGGGCGATGAACACCCACGCGCCGAAGCCGAAGAACGTTGCGTACATGAGCAGCACGTGGGGCGGAGGGATGAGGCCGGCCGAGGCGTCAGGCCCGAAGCCCGGGACGGTTCCGCCCGAATGCATCCACGACTGCGCGACCATGGTCAGCGGGACGAGCCACAGCAGGCAGATCGGCGAGCCGGCCAGCACGGCAGGAAGTCGGACTACAGGGAATCGGTCGGCGAGCAGCACGACCAGAGCGAAGCCGGCGTTGAGCCAGCAGAGAACCCACAGGAACCAGAGGTGCTGAAAGAGCAACTCGCTGCGCAGGAGGTCGAGGATGCGCCACGATTCCGCGGCGCTCGGCGATCGGTCGGCCATTGCCGCGGTCGGGGTCGGCCCGACGTCCGTCCCGGCGATCAGCCGGCGGATGCGCTCTCGGCCGGCGGCGACGGCCTCGAAGTCGATGGGCACCTTCAGCAGGTTGGCGATGAACTGGGTGGTCTGGCGATCGTGGCGCATCGCGCCCTCGGGGCGCTCGCGGGTGGCGCTGAGCGCGTTGAGGTCGGCGCCGGCGCGGAGGAGGAGTCGGGCGACCTCGACGCGGCCGAAGAAGCAGGCGGTGTGCAGGGGGGTGTTGCGGTCGCGGTAGGGGGCGCTGGGGTTGGCGCCGACTTCGAGCAGATACGCGGTGGCCTCGGGGGTGTCCTTGATGGCGGTCCAGCCCAGGGGCGTGACACCCAGGATGGGGTCGGGCTTGTCGAGGAGTTCGGATCCGGCGGCGTAGGCCCGCAGCCCTTCGAGGTCGCCGTGGGCGGCGACGGCCCAGATGTCGGGCGTGGGTGAGCGGCGGGCGGGCGCGGTGGCGGCGGATTCGCGCATCAGGAGCGACTTCTGCGAGACGGCCCAGTCGGAAGCGAGCCACATGGCGGGGATGATGGTGACGCACCCAAGCGCGAGCGGCAGGAGGATCCGGCGGGCGCGCTGGGACAGCAGGTGAGCCAGCCCCCGGTTGCGCCAGAGCATCGCGCTGAAGTAGCCGCTGAGGAGGAAGAAGAGCGGCATGCGGAAGCCGTGGATCGCGCCGACGAGGATGCCGAGTCCCAGCGAGGCCCGCTCGTCGGAGACGATCCACCCGATCCCGATGTACGCCAGCGCGGCGTGCAGCGCGATGCCCAGCAGCATGGCGAACGCGCGCAGGGCGTCCATGTCGTGGCGGCGGGCGTCGGGCGCGGACGGGTGGGTCATGGGTTCGTGTTCCGGATTGGCATGGCGCTTCGACGCGGCGCGGTCACGCACAGGGTGGTTGATCGGAATCGCGCGAGCGGGATTGCGGGGCGCGGGCGTTCAAGCTCCGTCGCGGCTGGGCGTCAGCGCGGGGCTGGGGTGATCCTCATCCACTCCCGGTAGACGTCGTAGAGAGCGCCCAGGATGAGCAGTGCGCCCACGGCGCGGAAGATCGGCGCGGCCACGGCGTCGGCCTCGGCGGAAGCGAAGACTCTCGCGGCGGGGCCCGCCGCCGGGAGCGTGTGGGCCACCATGAGCAGACCCAGCGCGCCATGCAGCGCGGCGCTCATCCATCCGATCCAGGCGCGGCGCTGGCCCTGGACCAGGATCGTGGCGTACATCAGGGCGAGGAGTGCGAAAAGGGCCAGGGTGGTCGCTCGCAGCCAGCCCGTTCGAAAGGCTTCGGTCAGTTCCAGGCCCGCGACGGGCAGCCGGCCGAACGAGGCGGTGTGGGTGAAGGTCATGGGTGCGGCGTACATGAAGACCGGAAGCGCCAGGGTTGCCGCGAAGGCAAGTCCCGCGGTCCAGCGTGGCATCCGCTCGGGCCCGTGCCTGGGCTTCCAAGGCAGAGCGGTGGGGTTATGCCGTCGCCACCATCCGAACAGAGCGAAGGCCACCACCAGCATGCCGAGCCACTTCAGAAAGAACTCACCCCGGTCAATCGCCTTGGTCGGGTCCAGGGCCGCCAGCACGGAGGCTGTGATGGCGCCGGCCATCGACCAGATCATGAAGTGATGGGAGTAGGCGGGCTCGATCAGCGCGGGGCGCTGGTGGTATCGCGCGGCCACCTCGGCGGGGCGGCCGAAGCTCCGAAGCAGCGCCATCACCGTGCCCGGGTCGGCCGTTGCGCCCACGGCCCGCGTCTTGGCGGCGAGTTCGTCGGCCAGCAAGGACCTCAGCTCGAGGGCTACGTCTTCGCGGCGACTACGCGGAAGGCAGCGGGCGACGTCGCGGACATACGCATCAATGACTTCGTGAGCGTTCATCGCCGTCTCCCATCCAGGAGCCCGTCCATCACACGCACCTGATCGCGCCAGGCTTCCGTCAGCGCGGCCAGCGTTCGCTCTCCCTCAGCGTTCAGGCGGTAGTAGCGGCGTGGCGTCTGCTCGGTGTTCCACTCGCTGGAGAGCAGCCCTTGCGACTCCAAGCGACGCAAAAGCGGGTAGAGCGTGCCCTCCTCGATCGGCATGCCGCCCTCGGCCAGCGCCTGCCGCAGCGAGTAGCCGTACTGCGGCGTGCGCAGCCGAGAGAGCACGGCGAGCACGAGCACACCTCGTCGCAGTTCGGACAGGCCTGAGTTCTCGCGGTCAACCATGTGATGCCCAGTGCTGTGTGCTATACAGTATAGCCTCACATAGCACTGTGTCAAGCACAGTAGTGGTTTTGTGTCGCGATTCCGCGTTCAGTCGGGGCGAATCGCTGAGGGGCTGATCAAGCCGCCGCCGCGGCGGGCTTGGCGGCGGTGGCGGGCTTGGCGGGCAGGGCGGCGGCGACCATTTCGTCGATGATGCGGTCGAGGCTGTATTCTTGCTTCCAGCGCGGGAAGTGGGCGCGGAACTTGGCCATGCTGGTGTAGTAGCAGATGTGGTCGCCCACGCGGTTGGTGGGGGAGTAGGTGAGCTGGGGGCGTTTGCCGCAGCGCTGCTCGATGAGGGTGACGCATTCGATGAGGCTGGCGGCGTTGGCGCGTCCGCCGCCGAGGTTGTAGACCTCGCCCGGGCGGGGGTTCTGGGCGAAGTGCCAGAAGGCATTGATGACGTCGTGGCAGTGGATCTGGTCGCGGACCTGCTTGCCCTTGTAGCCGAAGATGGTGTAGGGGCGTTCCTCGACGGCGCACTTGACGAGATAGTTGAGGAACCCGTGGAGCTCGACGCCGGCGTGCTGGGGCCCGGTGAGGCAGCCGCCGCGGAAGATGCCGGTCTTGAGGCCGAAGTAGCGACCGTACTCCTGGGCGAGCAGATCGCCGGCGGCCTTGCTGACGCCGAAGAGCGAGTGGGTGTTCTGATCGATGGAGAGGGACTCGTCGATACCGTCGCGCAGATCGGGGCGGGCGTAGTCGAAGCGGGTCTCGTGCTCGATGATGGGCAGGTGGTTGGGGGCGTCGCCGTAGACCTTGTTGGTGGAGACCTGGATGAAGACCGCGTCCGGGCGGTGCTGGCGGCAGGCCTCGAGGAGGTTGAGCGTGCCCATCGCGTTGACTTCGAAGTCGTCAAAGACGCGCTTGGCGGCCAGGTCGTGGCTGGGCTGCGCGGCGGCGTGGATGACGAGCTCGATCGGCTCGTGGCGGAAGAGCTCGCCCACGGCGGCGCGGTCGCGGATGTCGAGCGTGACGTGCTCGAAGTTGGCGCACTGGGCCTGCAGGCGGCGGCGGTTGGCGGTGGTGTCGCCCTTTGGGCCGAAGAAGTCGGCGCGCATGTTGTTGTCCACGCCCAGCACGCGGAAGCCCATGGCGTTGAAGAAGGTGACGGCCTCGGAACCGATGAGGCCGGAAGAGCCGGTGACGAGCACGTTCATGTCGAAGTCCTCTGAGAGTTGGCGTGTTCAGTATTCGGGTGACCAGTTGGCGGGCCAGGGGAAGCCGTCGCCCGCTTCGGCGAGGCGCTGGATCAGGCGGCGGTGGGCGAAGAAGGCGTCCACCGAGGCGAGTTCCTGGTCCGGGCGGCGCCAGAAGTCGCCGATCTGGACGAGCACGAAGCCCAGCGGTCGCAGCGCGTCCATGAGTTCGGGGAGCAGCGGCGTCTGCTTGCCGTAACCGCGCGTGAGCCACGACTCCAGATGGAGCATGTCGGCGGCTTCGAAGGTCTTGAGGCCGCCGCGGATGACCTGGAGTTCGCCGCCCTGCACATCGACCTTGATGACCTGGGGCTGGGGGAGGCGCTTCTCGGCGACGAAGTCGTCGAGGCGGCGGATGGGGACGTTGATCTTCTGCTCGGCGGGGACGTTGCCGACGAGCAGGGAACTGCCGACGCCGGCGGGTTCGGACCAAAAGGGGGCGTGCCCGTTGCTTTCGCCCAGCGCGATGTTGTGCAGGCGGAAAGACGGGTTGTTGCGCAGGGCCCACTCCAGAACACGGTCATAGTCGGGGCGGAGACCGGCGAGGGGCTCGAACAGTTCGAACGAAGCCTCGGGGAAGACGTCGCGCAGCGAGGTGGACCACGCGGCGTTGGAGCCGCCCACGTCAAACACCACCCGCGGCGAAAAGCCCAGCGCGCTGAGCCGGGAGAAGAGCTGGCGTTCACAGTGGGCGAATTCGACGGCGGGCATGGCGGAAGTCCTCGGGGTTCAGGCGGCGTGGGTGGCGGCGGGCTGGTCGGCGCTGGCGTAGCGGGCGTAGAGCGGGATAACCTCGATCCCCGCGGCGCGGAGCGAGGCCGACGACTCCCACAGCGCGGCCTCGTGGGCGTCGGAAGACAGCACAACCACGTCGATGCCCGCGGCCCGGGCGGCCGAGGGGCTGATGATCGGGAGCGTGCCGAGGGTCGCGCCCGCCGCGGCGGCGCGGTCGTCAAGGATGGCGGCGATCGGCAGGGGCGCGCCGTCGAGCCGCTGGATCGCGCGGCGTGTGTGCGAGCCCGCGCCGTAGAGAGCCGCACGGCGCCGGCCATTGGCCCGGGCGCGGCGCAGGGCATCGCCGATGCGTCCGGCGGGCGAGAGGTCGGGGAGGTCTTTGCGGGCGCGGAGGGCGGCGAGCACGTCGGCGCGAAGCCAGAGCGCGTCGGCGTAGGAGGTCTGCTGCTCGTTGCCCTTCACCACCAGATCATGGATCTGGTGGAGCATGAACCCGCGCGAGGTGAGGAACTGGTCGATCTGCGAGAAGGTGGCGCAGCCCTCGTACTCGGGCGCGAACTGGCACTCGCAGTTCACCGCGGAGGCCGTCTGCAGCAGGTTGCTGGCGCCCTTGAGCACTTCGAGGTCGAAGCCCTGGGCGTCCACCTTGATGAAGTCGGCGTGAGCGATGCCGTGCTCGTGGGCCCAGGCGTCGAGCGTGACCACGGGCACCTTGACCACTTCGCGGGTCTGGTACCACTGGCCGTAGTAGGTCTTGCCCAGCGCGCTGGGCTTCAGGAGCGACGAGCACCAGTGATTGTCGGTGACGTGGAAGTCCGCCGAGCCGCAGGATGAGCCGCAGGCCAGGGGGTAGGTGCGGACGCCGGGCAGGCCGTGGACGCCGCGGAGGAGCAGTTGATAGGTCTCGGGCGCAGGCTCAAAGGCGTGGACCTGGGCGTGGGGGAACTCGCCCAGCATCCGGCGCACGGTGAGGCCTTCGTTGGCGCCCACGTCGACCATGACCAGGGCCCGGTCGCGGTCAAACACGCGGGCGATGGAGCTGTAGCAGTCGTACTCGAACTGACGCATGGACGCTCCTGGTCGGTCGAGGCAAGGGGGCGGGGGTCGAGGGTTCGGGAGACGGGGGCTGTTCGGATTATCGGAGCCGGGGAGGGGGGGTCTTGAGGCGGGTGCGGGAAGTGACGCGCGGATTTCGGAGATTGCGCCGGTTCGGGCGGAAAGGGCTCAACTCGGGCCGAATGCGCGATAGCCGCGGGGCGGTCGGGCCGATGGATACTGGGCCCAGACCGGGCGGGAGCCCCCATGAGCACGACCGACGTGTGGTTCGCCATCCCCAGCGCCAGCCCCGAGAAGTGCCGCAAGGTGCTGCCCGTGTGGCGCAAGCAGGGGTACAAGATCGCCATCCTGCAGAACTTCGAGCGGGGCGACATCCCGGCGGACATCGTGCGGTGGTTCGACGCGTACCCCGGCTGGCCCGAGAGCGTCAACATCCTCTGCCGGGACATCGTGCCCAAGGACTGCCGGCTCATCGTGACCGGCGGCGACGACATGCTGCCCGACCCGAACCACACGGCGGCCGAGCTCGCCGACCAGTTCTTCGAGCGCTTCCCCGACGGCTTCGGCGTCATGCAGCCCCACGGCGATGAGTTCATGTGCGCCAAGCGCTACTGCGGGTCGCCGTTCATCGGGCGGGCGTTCTTCGAGCGGATGTACGGCGGGCGGGGCCCGATGCACGGCGGGTATCACCACAACTACGCGGACAACGAGCTGTACTGGGTGGCGCGGGGCCTGGGCGCGCTGTGGGCGCGGGACGACCTGTCGCACTTCCACGATCACTTCACGCGCGACGGGCGGGCGCAGCCCAAGTACTGGGCGAGCGTGAAGCAGCGCGACCTGAGCGACTGCCTGCTGTACTACTCGCGCGTTCACGGTCACTTCCCCGGGCACGAGCCGGCCGCGCGGGCGGGCGGCGCGGCGCATGAGTACGACCGGTCCATGCCCAAGGGCGAGATGCTCACGCTGGCGGAGCAGCGGCTGTTCCGCGTCGCCATCGACAACCCGTACGCCGAGCGGCTGGCCGGCGCGCTGATGACCTGCGCCGACCTGGGGCAGGACCCGGTGGGCATATACGGCTTCGGGCTGCACACGCAGGTGGCGGGCAGCGCGCTGCGCGAGCCGCCCGTGAAGGTCGCGTGCATCATCGACGACAACGCCGCCAATCACGGGCGCGTGGCGTGGGGGATGCCCGTGGTCTCGCGCGAGGCGGCGCTGCGCCTGGGCCTCAAGGCCGTCATCCTCTCCGGGCAGTCCGTCGAGGACCGCCTGTGGGACAACGCGGCGATCTTCCGCGAGCGGGGCGTGGCGGTGCATCGGTTGTACGGGCGCTCCGTTGACGGGGCCGACGCGACCACCCGGCTGCAACTGCTCAAGGCCTAGGCGCCGATACCCATGATCCACGTCATCGGCGACAGCCACGTCTCGGTGTTCACGGGCCTTCACGGCGTGTGCCCGCGCTACGACGAGGCGCGCTCACAGGCCATGCCGGGCTTCCGCGTCTGGCATGTCGGCGCGTATCTCGCGTTCTCCGTGTCGCGAGCGGGGCACGAAGCTCGGCGGCGCGTCCGCGCGTGCCTGGCGCACGCACCGGCCGGCGCACGCGTGCTGATGTGCTTCGGCGAGATCGACTGCCGGAACCACGTGGTGAAGCGCGCCGCCGGCGACCGCCGGATCAGCGGCGTGGCGGCTGGCGTGGCCCGGGCGTATGTGCGGGCGGCGGCGCGCCTGGCGCGCGGGCGTGATCTGGCGTTCATGGCTGTGCCCCCGCCCACGGTGGCGCAGCACGGCAACACCATCCAGCCCACGCAGGGCACGTTTGCGCAGCGGCGGCGCGCGGTCGAGGCCTTCAACCACGCGATGAAGCGTGAGGCGCGGGCCGTCGGCGCGCGCGTCGTGAGCGCCGGGGATGAACTGGCTACCCGCGCGGGCGAGCCCAACCCGGCGTACTTCGCCGACGGTGTACACGTTGATCCGCGGGCTCTGCCCGTCCTGCTGGCGGCGCTGGCGAAGGCCGGCTGGGCGATCACCGATCCGACGACCCATGTGGCGGCGGCCTCGCTCGCGGCGGTGCCCCCGCCACCGACGGTGAGCCTCCCCGGCGGGCTGAACGATGCGGGCGCGGCGCGGGCGGTGCTGCTCGAGTTGGCGCTGTCGCGCTGCCGGGCGCTGGGTGCACGGTCGATCGCCATCCTGGGCGCGGGCAGGCACACGCGCGATCTGCCCATGGAGGCCATCGCCCGCGCCGGGCTGAGCGTCGCGGCGATTCTGGACGACGAGCCGCGAGTGGATCACCTCGGCGGCGTGCCGGTGAGGCGTTTGGCCCGCGGGCTGCGCGGGTTTGGGGCCGTGCTGGTGTCGTCGGACGCGTACGAGCAGCGTCTGATGGAGCGTGCGCACGCCGTACTGGGCAGAGCGATGCCCGTGGTGCCTATCTACTCGTGGCGAACGGCCCCGCCGCCGGCAGCGTCGAAGTTGGCGCGGTGATGAGCGTCAGGGCACGCTTGGCGAATGCGCTCAGCGAGTAGTGCCGCACGGCGGCGCTTCGCTGCCAGTCGATCAGGTTCTGGCGTCGCCGGTCGCTCAGAATCACCGCGGTCGCGGCGGACTCGAAGGACTCGCGCGACCAGAAGCCGCAAGAAGCGGGGTCGCCGATGAGCCAGGCTTCGCTCAAGGGGACGCGGGGTCGGCGCGGCGCTTCGCGCACCTGCTCGATACCCACCACCTGCCAGCCGGTGAGCGGGTGTTGGGGCTTCATGCCCAGCCGGTCGTACAGTGCCTGCACCATCATCGACGCGGGATGGTCGGCGATGGGCAGCCGCAGGAAATCGCCGCCGCACACGTGAACGGGCTCGAGCGAATCGGCGGGCACGTCCTGGGTGATCTCGTTCTGCGCCCACCATTCCAGGTGGCGCAGGTCGTCGGGCTTGAGGCGGGCGAGTGTGCACCCGCCGGAGAGCGCGCACTCCAGCACGCGCTGGTGATACACGCCGCCCAGGCCTGTGTGCAGGTGCAGGCGGGCGGAGCCGTACGCGACCCGGAGTGATTCATCGTGCGGCAGTTCGCCCCGGGCGTGGCGGGCCAGGCGCGGGTGGGATTCCCAGCCGCGCCCGTAGATGTGCAGCCTCCAGCCTCGCGCCTCGCAGAGGTCCGCCGCCCAGTCCAGCATCTGGTGTCGGAGCGCGAGTTCAGCGAGCGGGTGGGTGATCTGGTGCAGCAGATCGCTGAGGATGTGCTCGGGGGCGTCTTTGGAGGCGTGGGCGGTGAGCGCCTCGCGCGTGAGGTCCAGCAGCCCGGGCAGGAGCGAGGGGCCGCGCACGTCGCAGCCGCGGGCCAGTTCGATGACGCGCGGGGCCAGATGCTCGGTGAGCGTGCGGGTGAGCCCGCCGGCGGGGTCGCTGTCGGCCAGCCGGCGGGCCAGCGCTTCGGGGGTCTCGCTGCGGTGGGAGACGTAGGCGATCTCGCAGGCGAAGCGTTCAGCGTTGCGCGGGTCGGCCGGGCCGGGGTGGAACTTCGCGTCGCTCGCCAGCACGGTGGAGTAGAGCGTGCGCTCGCGCGGCACGCCCAGACGCTCGAGCATCTCGGGGTGCAGGTGGCCCACGATCGCGTCGTGCGGGCCCATGCCCCGGGCCATGGCGCGGTTGAAGAGCGCGGGCATCGGGTCCTGCACCCAGGTGATCGCGGGCACGCCCGCGGGCAGCCAGGCGCTCGACTGGGGGCGGATGGTGTTGATGAAGAACACCACGTCGGGGCGGAAGCGGTCGATGGCGTGCAGCATCCCCAGCGTGGCCATCGTGGAGGTGTCGTCGGGCTCGGTCACCACCAGCGTCTCGTGCCCCAGACCGCGGATGGTGTGGGCCAGGTCGCCCGCGGCGTGCTGGATGTACGTGGAGTAGCGCGTCGTGGGCAGCAGCACGCGGAGCCGGTCGCCCCGCGGCGCGGGAACCCACGCGCCCAGTTGCTGCCGAACGCGCTGCGTCTCGACGCGCTGGCGCTCGCCCGCCGCCGCGAGCTGCTCCGCGGGCGCACGCCGGGCCCATC
>JALHNL010000015.1 GCA_022843545.1 Phycisphaerales bacterium
GGCAGCAGCTCGCGTCCTTCCGTGTGCTGGCCACGGCCGTGAACGGCTGGGCGTATGATTCGGGAAGCGACACCACGCCCAAGGAACTCTTCGTGAACCACGCGGCGGGGCTTGATGGTCTGGGCGGGTCGAGTGACATCGACGAGGTCGTGCTGCGCGACGCGGATGAGAGCGACTCCGCCGGGCCGGCCTGGTCCAAGGCCACCGACGGCACCCTCGAAGACCGGCTCTTCTACCTGCAGAACTGGCGTGCGGATGTGGTGGTCACGGTGCGCGAAGCGGCGACGACCAGCACAGCGCCGGCGGTGGTGGACCATGTGCGGTATTCGTCGTACGGCGTGCCCTGGGGCACGTCGATGGCGGACCTCGGCGCGATCGGTCAGACGGCGTACGCCTTCGCGCCCGATGGGCAGATCTCCGTCGACGATTCGTCGCTCTTCTCCAACGCGTACAACGACAACGACCTGCTCGCCGACGTGACCGGCATCGGCGGCGGGGCGGATCAACTCACACCACCCGACGGGCAACTGACGGTCGACGACGTGGTCGCGTTCTACAACGCCTACGGCGACGACGCGAGCAACACCGGCCGGGGCCTCTTGTCTCGCACGCATTCGCGCCGCGGGTACGCGGGCTACGAGTACGACCCGGGGCTGTGGAGCGCCTCGTCGCTGATCAGCGGCACAGTCCCGCCGCGCGCCATGTGGCACGTCCGCAACCGCGTCCTCGACTCCGAGACCGGCCGCTGGACCCGCCGTGATCCGCTGGGGTATGTCGATGGGATGGGGTTGTATGAGTATGTGAGGAGCACACCGACCAC
Source organism: Phycisphaerales bacterium (assembly GCA_022843545.1). Lineage (GTDB taxonomy): Bacteria > Planctomycetota > Phycisphaerae > Phycisphaerales > UBA1924 > JALHNL01. The sequence continues at coordinate 821 of JALHNL010000015.1, forward strand.
TAAGACTGACAGCGCCGGACTGGCTGGTGGAATCCCATGGAAGACGATGACTGAGTGCACACGTTGGTACTGGGATGCTTGGGGCAAGCTGCGTCAGAGTAACCCCGATTGCTCTAACACGACTATCAGCGCACTAAGAGCATGCTGCGCCGGCCTCTGGGTTGCGCCCACATTCAGTACCTGCATTCAGAAAGCCTGGGACGCATATGTGGCGTGTTCAACGCCAAGTGCCCCTCCCGCGCCGCCACCTGCTCCTGCGCCCCCGACGATACCATACGTTCCACTTCCCCCAAACAGGACAGGCGAAGACTGCTTCACGCAGTGTAACAAACTCGGCTCACTCTATCTTGGAGCCTGCGGGACCAGAGATGTTCCCTGTCGCTCAGCTATTCTCGGGTTCATAAAGGCTTGCGAAGACTGCTGCGATGGCGTTGCCGTCCCGTCGAAGATCTCCGAGTGTCTTTCGATTCTGGCTCGCGATGCAGAGGACGAACTGGTGCGCCGGTACGGTAAGAAAATCATCAAGCGCATCGTTGGTTCTCAGAGCTGCAAGCCATAAGGGAGATTCGAGTGACATTCGCAAAGCCGATGCTCTCCGTGGCAGTGATGTGCCTGGTTGTAATCCTGCTATATATAGCAACGATTGTATCGCACACCTTGATTTGGATTGATATGAGTAGCATTGATGTCTCTTCTGGTGCCGTTAGCATTGTAACTTATCAAGATACCACGCCCGGAAGAACGGTTGCCAATTTTGCTCGGGCTAACGACGGGTCTCCGTTCATCAAGCTTGTATCGCCTGATATAGGCTTTACCCTGCTATCGCTTGATCAACGCGTTTCGTATTTGCTCTCGATTCCTTTGTGGCCTATCGCAAGTGCAGCTTTGGTCATTGGTGCGGTCGCCGCCAGGAGATCGGTGCGAAGGGATCTGGTTGGACATTGCGCTGGCTGTGGCTACCCGGTCTCTCATCGCTTCGTTCGATGCCCTGAGTGTGGCAGGACGACCACGCCCTCAACGTCGTCGGAGATTTGCAATCGGTCCTGAAGTACCCTCGTCACTCCCGCCACCACTTGCCGTGACACGGATGCCCGGAGTCCTCGGAACACATCGGTGCTCTTCCGCCACCGTCCAAGGCCGGCCCTTGACACATCCGGTATGCTCTTCCCAGATGGTCGCCCTCCGTCCAACCCGCCCGCGGCCCGTGCCCGACTGCACAGTCCGCTACCCCTCCTACGGCGTGCCCTGGGGCACGTCGATGGCGGACCTCGGCGCGATCGGCCAGAGCGCGTATCTCTACGCACCTGATGGGCAGATCTCCGTCGACGATTCGTCGCTCTTCTCCAACGCGTACAACGACAACGACCTGCTCGCGGATGTCACCGGCATCGGCGGCGGCGCTGACCAGCTCGTGCCGCCAGACGGGCAACTGACGGTCGATGACGTGGTCGCGTTCTACAACGCCTATGGCGACGACGCGAGCAACACCGGCCGCGGCCTCCTGTCGCGCACCCACTCGCGCCGGGGCTACGCCGGCTACGAGTACGACCCGGGGCTATGGAACGCCTCGTCGCTCATCAACGGCACCATTCCGCCTCGCGCGATGTGGCACGTGCGCAACCGCGTCCTCGACTCCGAAACCGGCCGCTGGACCCGGCGCGACCCGCTGGGGTATGTGGATGGGATGGGGTTGTATGAGTATGTGAGGTCAAGAGCTCTTGCCTTCACAGATCAATCGGGTTTGCAAACTGCCCACCCCTGTCAAGCCGAGTGGGATGCTGTCAAGGCACTGGAAAGGCGGCTCGCCGACATGAACTATGACACATTCGATCCCAATTGGTACGTAAATGTGTACCAGTTGACAAAGCTGCTGGCTGATGCAAGACGCCGGCTCAGCGATTGCCATCATCAGTATGGCATACCCCCGCTGAGACCTGACGACTTGCCTGTGCCTCCGTTGCCACTCGTGCCGGGAACTAGCCCGCCCGCACCTCCTGCGCCACCAGCCATCGTCCCAAACGCTCCCATACCGGTCTCTCCTCAGCCACCAATAACCATCGTAAACTGTGGCCTAGACGTCGAGGTTCCACCGCAAAACGGCATGTCTTGTGATGAGCAAGCGAACATGAATTACGTGCGCTGTGGGGCGTGCTATGGCCCGCCGCGTACGCCGCCGACAGATGCGCAGCGTGGTTGCTATTCCAGGGTTGAGGAACAACGAGCGAGATGCAAGGCGATTACTAATCCCCCAGTCCCGGCTCCTGCTCCTTCGCCAAACGCTCCGTGCCCCAAGCCGGGAGGCGGAGGCGGAGGCGGAGGCATGAATCCACTTCTGCCAGTCAATCCGGCATACTCGAGAGCGGCATGAGTAGAGAACTCACCTGCTCTGTGGCGTTGGCGATTGCCGGGTGCATTGCCTATCGATACCAGCAACGCGAGTCAGTAGATGCCGGAATTGACTCGTCGACACCCGAATTGCAAGTCGTTCGCGGGACAAACGCAGACATGCCCAGAGAGTGGCTAGCTCCTCCAACCAGTCTACAGATTCTCCCAATCTCTGACCCCCTTCGAGCTGACTTCATTGAACGTATTGCTCAGCGTGAGTATTCCACTTACTGTGATCGAATACAAAAGTATCTAACTCGTGTGTTTATCTGCGAACAGATTGAGTTCTTCAGTCTATACGCTGCGGGAACCTACACACACAATGGAGTATGGCTGGCCCGCGGCGACTCCATTCGCGGAGACTATTCGGCATTCACCATCACACGGACATTTCACCACGAGTTCGCGTACCGGCTTGTAGGCATTGCTGATGTTCCCTTTCCGCTCTTAGACTGGTGCGAGAGCTTGCCAGATGACTTTTCCTACAACGGCTCTGCCGTTGATGCTGCTCATGCAGGAAAAGCCGGACAGGACCCTGACCGGAACCTTTGGCCTTCGGGTTTCTTGACCGAGTACGGTAAGGCGGAAATCACCAAAGATATTGCTATCTACTGGGAGTCGATATTCACTCGTCAAGACGAACTAGTTGAAGCAATGGAAAGCTCTTCTCGCGTTAGGGAGAAGTCGCACGTACTGCTAGTCTGGATGCAACGTATGGATCCTGATGTAGCAACGCGCCTTCCGGAAAAAGTGTGGCGCGCGGCGAAGATGGATTCAGTGCGGTAGTCATCTTGTCTAGATTCCCGGTAGCTCCCATCACCACTTGTCGTCTCGCCTCTATGAAGACGCATCGGACGCCAAAGGCAGTGTTGACTTTTTGCATCCAGCGTCCGGCGGTCCCATTCGTCTATCCGAGCTCGGGCTTGGCGGCCCTGCCCGTGTGGGTTGCCGAGGCTTGGAGTCCGGCTGCCCGTTCGATGTCCGAGCGTTGAGCCCAGGTGGCGAATGAGCCCGCCGGCCCGCCTTCGATGACGGCCCTCCGCTGTGCCCGCCGCGTCCGCCTGTCCGCGCTCGACCCCGTCCGCTGGTGTGGGGGTGAGGGGGGTGAGGTCTGGTCCGCCAGGCGTTGGCTCCAGCCACCTCCCTCTTCCCGTTCCCGCCTCTTCTTCACAGCACCACACTTCTCCCCTAAGCCCCTGCCGGGCCTGTTTGTTCGGCTGTTCGGCCCGGCTGTTCGTGCCCAGTTGGGCAGGGGCGCGTCAAGGGCTCCCTTGACACAGAGGCCTCCAACGCTCGGATCGTTCGAGCGTTGGAGAGTAACCTCCATTCCACCTCCCTCTCTCTCTGTTTTCCTCTCTCCTCTTCCCGCTCCGCTTCCACTCCTCCCGCTCCCATTTCCACAACCTCTTGGCCCACCACCACGCGACAAGCCCCTTTCGGATTTCCGTCTTATCCGCGGCGCCCACGAATGCCTCCGAGCCCGCTGGGTCAGCGTTCGCGGACTTCAGGCTTGTCACGTCGGAGCGCCGCGCGTGACACTGGGACAAGCCCATGAATCCATCTTGTCTTGTTCTGTCCACCGCGGTGCTCGGGCGTCGTCGCCTGTGGCGACCGGCGGCGCAGCCCATTCGCCCGTACACCGCGGTGGTCTCGACCGCGAGCGTGCTCAACAATTCTCCGTCAGGGAGGACTCATCCATGAGCACGCGAGCCCGTTACTTTGTGTACGCCCGCAAGTCTACCGACGACTCGTCGAGGCAGATTCGGTCGATCGGGGACCAGATCGGCGAGGTCAAGGATCTCGCCGATCGAGCAGGTCTCGAAGTAGTTGAGACCTTTGTCGAGCGGCAGAGTGCCAAGGTCCCCGGGCGACTGGTGTTCAACGAAATGCTCGACCGCATCGAACGCGGCGAGGCCAATGGCATCATCGCGTGGCACCCAGACCGGCTCGCCCGGAACTGGGTGGATGGCGGTCGGGTCATTCATCTTCTGGATGCAGGGAAGTTGGTGGACTTGCGGTTCCCGACGTTCACCTTCGAGCCCAGTGCTCAGGGCAAGTTCATGTTGGGGATGATGTTCTCGCAGTCCAAGTACTACGTGGACAATCTCAGCGAGAACATCCGCCGTGGCAAGCGCCGCAAGATTCTCGATGGGTACTGGCCCTCTTCCGCGCCGGCGGGCTACATGGTGGAGCCGGGCACCAAACGCATCGTGCCCGATCCGGTGAATGCCCCGCTGGTGAAGGAGATGTTCGAGCTCTATGCCTCAGGTGACTACACGATCCAGCATCTCCGAGCGATCATGGAGGATCGCGGACTTCGAGGACGGCGAGGGCGCCCGTTGTCGCTCGCTCGCGTGCAGCACGCTCTCCAGAACCCGTTTTATTACGGCGTGATGCGGTTCCGCGGCGAGTACTACGAGGGCAAGCACACACCGTTGACAACCCAAGCGATCTTCGACCGCTGCCGCGAAGTCATGAACGAGCGGAGCAACAACGTGGGGCCCTCTCGCCGTCCCTATTTCTTGCTGGGCTTGATGCGGTGCGGTGTGTGCGGCTGCGCCGTGACCATGGAGCGGCAGAAGGGGCACTGCTACCTGCGATGCACCAAAAAGCGTGGCCCATGCTCGCAGCCGTACACCCGCGAGGAGGTGGTGATCGGACAAATGCGTGACGCCCTGCGGATCGCGGGCATCAGCGAGCCGTTCGCTCAAAGGCTGTGGGCGTCACTCGACCGCGAAGCGGCAAATGACTCAGCGGCCGTAGCGAAGGAGCGTGAGCGGCTTGAGCGGGCCTTGGAGTCCTGTGAGGCGAAGCGGAAGCGCCTGAACGAGCTTTGCGTCGATCAGGCGATCTCGGTGGAAGAGTACCGCGAGCTGAAGAACAAGCTGGTCGACGAGGCCAAACGGTTGGCCGAGGAGATCGCACACATCCAAAGCGGGGTGACGGGATGGCTCGAACCGGCCAAGTCGCTCGTAACTCAATCCCTGAAAGCGACTTGCGTCGCTGAGGGCGGTTCACCCGCCGAAGCGGCTGGATTGTTCAAAAAGGTCGGCTCGAACCTGACCCTGCGGGATCGGAGGCTCAAGTGGGAGCCGCGGGGGGCTTGGCAAGTGGTGGTGGGCCAAGAGGTTGTGGAAATGGGAGCGGGAGGAGTGGAAGCGGAGCGGGAAGAGGAGAGAGGAAAACAGAGAGAGAGGGAGGTGGAATGGAGCCGGGGGGAATCGAACCCCCGAGCACTCGCGGAATCTCCGGGAGAATACGCCGATTCCGACGAGCGCGCAGCGCCAGGCGCAGCGCTGGCCGCACCGGGGCCAAAGCGGGGCGCAGGACGGGAACGAACGGGCGACCCGACACGGGGCGCAGTCCCGCCTACGTCGCGGCCTGTGGCCGGGGGCAACCACGCCCCGCCCGACGCCGACCTGGCCCGCCTCGTGGCGGCGTGGGCCAACCTGCCCCCCGACGTGCGTGCCGGGATCGTCGCGGCACTGCGGACGGCCAAGCCTGCCCGCTGACCCCGCCCGACACCCGACAGAACCGACGAAACCCGCGATGCCGCGACGAGGCACGCCATCGCCGACCGTTCCGTCGGCGGCAACGTCGGCATGGTTCCTTCCCGCCGGGCTCGCGGAAGTGACGCCTGCGGGAACAGCCACGGGTATCGACAGACTTTGTTTCGGATGTCCGACAAACCGATCACGACGGTACGGCCGTCTTTGGACCTACCACGATGGGCTTCAACTCGGGTTCTGGGGACACTTGTCCCGCGAGTCGTGCGAACAGCCGTTCCCAAGAGTCGAGCGAGTGCGCCCAGCCACTCCCTTGCGACACGGCCTCAGCCAGCCTGGCTTTCACGAGTCGGGCGACATCGACTTTCCAGCCATCAACCAGTGTGATCCCGTGTTTCGCGGCGTAGGCCTTGACCTGAGGGATGATCGCACCGGCGGCGTCGGTCGCGACGAACGGATGGTCGTGTGGTCCCCTCAGGTAACGATCGATGATGGGCGCGAGGAATGACTTCGGAAACAGGTCCTCAATTTCCCCGTGCTGCGTGCCGTTGAACTCGCTTGCCATCAAAACCCGGTCCGGCACCGCAGAATACATCTCCTCCTTCAGCGCCTTTGCCAGATTGACGCCCGCGCTGTCCCCGTCGCACAGCACGATGGGCAGGTCATCGTCCCGCCCGCCGAGAATGGCGGCAGAGACCTTGATTGCCTTCGCCCCGGAGGTCGGCACGAACACCACCTCGCGCGTCGGCTTGAATCGCCCCGCGGCGATGAGCACATTCTTGATCGCACTCAAGTAGAACTGGTCCGACTGACCCTCCACGACCACCGCGCGGCAGCCCTGCAACAGCGAGTCGCACATGCTCAGCCCCAGAGCAGCGTGCGCTGCGTACACGGACTTGGACTGTGCCGCGACCGGCCCCGCACGCAAGTCGGGCGAGGCGACCGTGTAGCCGTCATCCTCGAAGTAGACGTTTCGGGCGCGGTCCAGGTGGTCCGCGTCGATCAGGAACGGCGAATGCGTCGTGTAGACAATCTGATTCGACTGCGCAAGGTGGTCGAAGAACTTCGACAACTCCTTCTGCGCCAGCGGGTGGAGTGAATGCCCGGGCTCATCGAGCAGAAGGATCGCGCCGTTGTGAGCCGCCTTGCTCTCCACCAGAAAGATCAGGTAGAAACTCAGGAACCATTGCAGGCCCGTGCTGCGTCCCTCGAGTTCGATTTCTTCCGGTCGCTTGTCGTCGGAGACCCAGATGCGGAAGTGGTTGCCGTCCGCCTCAAACCGAATGCGGTACTCGCCCTGCTTCCACCAGTCCCGGAACTTCTTGGTGAGTTCGGTTCCAGCGGACTGCATCAGGACGCTGCGCTCCTTCTTCTTCTCGTTGAGCGCCTGAATCTGTGCCTCGTTCGGCTTTCCCTGTTGCTCGTTCCAGTCCTTGCCCAGTTCAAGAATCTCCTCGGGCTTGAGCCGCACGAAGTCGAATAGGACGCGGAGCGTCCGGGCGCGGGCCTCGGACTTGCCCGACAGATCCGTGCGTTTCAAGTCCTCGATGACGTGCGGGAGGTAGATCTCGGAGTCGAGATTCCCGTAGGTCGTGTAGTACACGAACACCGGCAAGTTGTCCATGACCAGTTTGCGGGCCGGGGCCGAGTCGTTCGCGCCCGGCTTGCCCGCCTTCTGCGCCGCCTTTGCCAGCACCGCGATGAGCTGGTTGTACCGAGCGGCAATCACCGATGCCGCGCCCGCGTCCTTGGACACGGCGGGATCGATCGCCGCCTTCACCTGGTCCAACTCCGCGGTCTTGAGGCCATCTGCCATCTTGGACATCAACGCGGCCGCCTTGTCGATCGCCGCGACGGCGTTCGTCTTTCGCGTTCCATCCGCGTCATCTGCCGGTTGAAGACCGGTGATCTCGGTCTTCGCGGCTTGAAGCAGGTTGCTGACTTCCGACTTCGCCACAGTCGGCGACGATTTCGCCTTGGGGAAGTGCACATACCGCTGTCCGCCCAGGTCACGGCTGACCTCAACCTCCTGAACCTCCTTGGCGGGCACGCCGGCCGTCGCCGCCACCTGCTGAGCGAGGGCGTCCGTCAATGTGAATCGGGCGGTGATGAAGACGGGCTTACTCTTCGCCTGGCGGATCGCGTTGTAGTCCTTGCGTGGCGCATCCGCGATCAACTTGATCTCGCCCTCCTTGGCGGGGTTGAGTTTCCACAACGGAACGACCAGGTTGGTCTTTCCGGATTCGTTGGTGCCGATGAGCGCCGTGATCTCCGCGGCGTCGATCCAGCCACTGTCCTTCACAGAGCGGAAGTTCGTCACCTTGAACCCGGTCAACTGCATTTGCGCGCTTGTCATGGGTTTTCCCCGCAGCATTCGCCGTGCCGATCGGCAGATGGGTGGCACCGGATCAAGTGACCTCCGGGCCTTGGTCTTCCGCTCCAATCATACCGAACACGACCCGCTCGTTGTTCCACTCCCCACTTGCACCGCGCGGCGACTGCCAAACTGACAGTGCGGGGACTCGGCGAGTGATTGGACTGGCCGGTTGACCCTGTGCATTCAGCTGTCTGCTACCCTGCTTGGATGTCGAGATCCGAAGCAGAGAAGTTGGCTTGCAGTTTGTGTCGAGTACGACCCGAGCACTTCAACCGCCGGGCTCAGATCCCCCACGGGTGCACTGTGGAGCACATCTGCGCCGCGATGAACGACTTCCTCGACTTCCTCGAGTTCATCAACACCCAGTTGAACACTAAGCAGATCCCGCGGCTTGAGACTTTTCTAATGCCGGCCAACTTCAGCAGCATTGTCGGCGAGTTCATGTCGGCGAGCATCCCCAAGCACTGCAAGACGCTTGCCAAGAACAAGTATCACAACGGACATCCCGACCTCGTCCCGACCGGTCGATTCACCGGTGACTCGATCCTGCACGGAGACCAGGGCATCGAGATCAAGGCGTCGAGATACCTCCGTGGTTGGCAAGGTCACAATGCCGAGTGCGTCTGGCTGATGGTCTTTGTGTTTGAGGCGAACCGGGCACGCGATGAGGGCAATGACGTGGCCCCGATGCCCTTTCGATTCCTCAAGGTGGTCGGTGCCCAGTTGACCGAACAGGACTGGGTATTCTCGGGACGTTCCGAGACGAGCCGACGCACGATCACGGCGAGCGTCACCACCAGCGGGTTTGAGAAGATGGAAGCGAACTGGATCTATCGGTCACCGGCGGAATAACGCCGGTTCGACGACTGACCCGACCACGGTATCCAACTCTGGAACACGGACCGCTGCAAGTTTGGGGATGGCGCGGATGCCTAGGTCGTAGTACTCCCTGAACCGTTCGACGCCGATCGCGCGGACGCCGACGGCCTCGGCTGCTGCCACGGTTGACCCCGAGCCCATGAATGGATCGACAACCACCCCTTCGCCGAGGGGAAGCGACGCCCAGACGAGCCGGCGCATTAGCGACTGCGGTTTGAGGCTGGGGTGATCGGCAATCTCTCGCTCGCGCTGCGGCGTGCGTTCGCTCTCGATCACATCCTCGAAGGGTAGTTCGTTCGCGTATCTCCGCAGTCCGCCTGTCTGCCACTCACGCAGGCAATCGCTGACCTTCAGCGATCCCATCGGCTTGCGAAAGATGCCCCAAGGCTCGTAGCAGCCCCGGGCCATCGAGCACACTCCCGGAAACTCCTCCTCGGCGTTCTTCGGGCGATCGCCGCCTCGAAGCGTTCGGACGAGTCGGATCAGTTCTCCTCGGAACTCGAGACCGCCTTCGATCACGGCGTCGAAAACCAACTGCGACACGAAGGCATTGGTCGCGAGGAACACATGTCCGCCGGGCCGCAGCGCCCGCGTGACCAACACGCTCCACTCACGGAAGAACGCCCGCAACCGTTCGCGCTCCTTCGCGTCGAGCGCGGTGAACCGGGGGAGTGGTGATCGAACGTGCCCGTCGAAGGATGGTGGAATGCGCCAAATCCCACCCTTCCCGTTCGCACGCTTGGCCAGTTGGTCGTGGTCGAATTCCTTCACCCCGTATGGCGGGTCGGTCACGATCGCATGGATTGAGTTCTCTGGGCAGCGGCTCATCCACTCGAAGCAGTCGGCGTGCAGTGCCACGGATCGGCCTATGGCCGTTGCGTCGTACTCGAATGCCAAATCGCCGGTGGAGTCGCTCATGGTGCCAGTATACGGTTTTTGATCGGGTTGGTCAAACGGCCTGGTACAGCGTAGCCGTTGCCGTTGGGGCATCACGGCGTGCGCATCTCACGAGAGGCGGAATTTTCGTGGCCAGCGCTGCGAATCGGCTCCCGCGCCGGAAATAAGGGTTTGGGGGGTAGGCCTGTCGCCCGACGCCCCCCCGGCAAGGAGACCACCGTGACCCGAATCGGACTGACCCTCGACGAGCACTTCGACCTCCGCGTGAAGCCCCGGGCGGGCGCAGACCCCGCGTTCCATGAGGCGGCCCAGGACGAACGGGACCGGATGTTCCCGATGGCGACGGCCGCCGCGTCGAGCCATCTGCGCTCCCGCGGGTACGACTGCCGCCCCGCGATCCTCGACGCGCTGGTCCGGCAGGGGGTGGTCACGCCATCGAACCCGGACGCATGGACGCGGGCCGACGTGGACGTCGCGGCGGATCACCTTGAACAGGCAAGTATTCTCACGCCCTTTGCGGCGTTGTGCATGACCGTTGGGTGCAGGTACGCCGACTTCCTTCTCGCCCTGCGAGAGGCTGCGGAGCGTGAGACGGCCAAGTACGGGCGGCCCGTGCCCGCTGACGACACCTACTTCGTCTTGCATGTCGTGCCGCCCAGGGCGACCACCCCGGCGCGGGTCTCGTTCACATTGTGCGACGACGTCCGCGAGAGGCTCGAGCGTGGCGAGGAGGTCTAATGCCCGACCCCTCTCCGATCGAGATTGAACTCACGCCCGACCTGCTCGACTACGCGCGGCGGGTTGGATTCGCAGCGGCCAAGCAGCACTGCGAGCCGGGCGTCAGCCACGACGATGTTGTGCAGGAAGCCCTCCTCCACCTGATCGCCAAGCCGCCCGTATGGGACCCGGCCCGGGGTGCGAGCCCGAAGACGTTGATCTTCGTGATCGTGAAGACGGCGGTGCTGAAGCACGCGGAGCGAGAAGAGCGTGCCCTCAGGAACTTCAAGACGCTGCGCGTGGCCGCAGACACGAGACAGAACGCGAGCGAGGGCGTCTACGAGGATCCCAAAGGACGGGAGATCGCCAGCAGCCGGACGGTCGGCCTGTCGAAGTCGTCCTGGGCAACGGAGGACGTGCTGGAGTTCATCGACAACGAGGACAGCCGTGCGCTGTGCCGCACGATCATGGAGTGCGATGGGAACGTCAGCGAGGCTGCGAGACGGCTCGGCATGAAGGAGAGCACGGTCAGGTACCGGCTCGGTTTGCTGATCCCGAAACTGCTGGCCAAGGGGTTCAAGGTGGTCTCTGAAGGAGAGTTTCATGAACGGAAACGCGGTCAAGGATGACCTGCTGCTCACGGCCGCCGAGGTCGAGATCGAGGCCGCAGGCAAGGACGCCCGCCCCAAGATCAGCGTCGTCGCCTACACGGGCCGCATCATGCGCGTGCCCGGCTGGGGCGACATCGCGATCGACCTGGCGGGGTTGGAAGCGGGCGGCCAGGTGCCCCTGCTGGCCGACCACAACGCCACCGTCGGCAGCGTCGTCGGCCACGGCGAACCCGCCGTCGCCAACGGACGGCTGATGGTCGCGGGCGTCGTCAGCGGCGCTGGCGAACCCGCGCGGCATGTCGTGGAGATGGCCAGAGGGGGCTTCCAATTCCAGGCGTCGGTGGGCGTCGCGCCGACCGAGCACGAGCGGGTGAAGCCCAATCAGTCAGTCGAGATCAACGGGCGGTCGCTGTCGTCGCCGGGCGGGTTCACGCTTGTGCGCAAGGGGCGGCTGCGGGAAGTCAGCATCACGCCGCTGGGGGCCGACGCGGAAACGTCGGTGGCCATCGCGGCTTCACGTCAAGGACGGACGAACATGGCGGACATCGCACACGAGGATCAGATCCGCGCCGATGAGCGCGACCGACTGAAGGAGATCGAGTTGACCTGCCGCCCCATCTTCGCGGGTGGCAGCGAGCGGGATTGGGGCGTGCACCAGAAACGAGTGGACGACATGAAGGCCAAGGCCGTCGCGGGTGACATGACCGTCAGTGAACTGCGCGCGGGCGTGCTCGAGGTCCTGCGGGCCTCGCGGCCTGTGTTCTCCGGCGTCATCACCGGCGGCGGCTCGGGCCACATCCCGCGTGCCCGGGTGATCGAGGCGGCGATCCTCAAGCGGGCGGGCTTCGCGGCGCTCGCCGAGAAGGCCCTCGGCCCGGCGTGCATGGAGGCGGCCGACGATCTGCGGGTGGCCCACACGCTCGACCTCTGCCGCGCTGCACTGCAGCACGAAGGGATCGACGCCCCGGCCGACCGCGAGGGCATGGTGCGAGCGTCGCTGACGACGCACACGCTCACCGAGGCGCTGGGTGCCGCCGTCAACAAGGTGCTGCTCGACGGCTATCAGGAGAGCCCGGCCACCTGGCGGTCCTTCGCGGGCGTGCGGAGCGTGCCGGACTTCAAGACGGCCACAGCGATCCGCCCCTCGTTCACGGGTTCGCTGCAGCAGATCCCGCCCGGCGGCGAGTTCAAGCACGGCGGGGCCGACGAAGCCACGACCCAGTACAAGGTGGACACCTACGGCAAGATGTTCTCCATCGACCGCCGCGACCTCATCAACGACGACCTGTCGCTGTTCGACAGCGTCGCCCGCGCGATGGGCCAGGCGGCGATGCGGAAACTCAGCGATCTGGTGTACGACACCTTGATGTCGAACGCCGGCGCGTTCTTCTCCGCGGGCAACGGCAACTACATCACCGGGGCCGACACCAACCTCAGCACCGACGGCCTGACGAAGGCGATCACCGCCATGCTCACGCAGCGGGATGCCGAGGGCAACGACCTGGACCTGCGGCCGACCCGGCTGGTCGTGCCGCCGGAACTCCAGACGGTGGCCCGCGCCGTGCTCGAGAGTGAGTACATCGCGGCCCAGACGAACCTGCCGACCGGCAACAGCCTGCGGAACGCAGTGGGCCTCGAGGTCGAGCCGCGCCTGAGCAACACGAAGAAGTACGGCACCAAGGCCTCGACGAAGCACTGGTACCTGTTCGCGGCTCCGGCGGCAAGCCCGATCATCGTCGGGTTCCTCAACGGTCAGCAGACGCCGACGGTCGAGTTCTTCGGCCTCGACCAGACGGTGAACAAACTGGCGGTGTCGTGGCGCGTGTACTTCGACTTCGGCGCGGCCCTGTGCGACCCGCGGGCGGCGGTGCGGAGCAAGGGCGAGGCGTAAACGGACGGCGCTGGTGCGGCCGGGGGCGGTTGCGGGCTGCCCCCGGCCTTTCTCACACACGGATCACGGATGACGCACGCCGCGCCGATCGCGGCGGCGCGATGGGTGCGCACTCATGGACGAGCTCAGGAACACGATCGGAGGTCAGACCGCCATGCACCCGCTCCTCACCTATCGCGAGGCGGCGACGGTGCTCGGCGTCACGCAGCGCACCGTCTGGACGCTCGTGCAGGCCGGGACGCTGCCCGCGGTGCGCTTCGGGCGCAGCGTGAGGATCGATCCGGCGGACCTGCGGCGATTCATCGATCGGGCTAAGCGTGCGACGCAGGGGGTGGGCCATGGGTGAGCCCATCGATGTCGTGCTCGACGCGCTCACGCGAGCGGGGTGCCCTCCCAAGCGACACGGCGAGGCGTGGTCGGCCCGGTGCCCGGCGCACGATGACCGCAATCCGTCACTGTCGATCGGCGTCGGCACGGACACCCGAGTCCTCCTGCACTGCCACGCCGGTTGCCCGGTCGAGGCGATCGTCGGCACGCTCGGCCTGGCGATGAAGGACCTCATGCCAGCACCTGTGGTCGAAGCGAGGAGACTCTCCGCCCAGCGAACGGTCGCGAGCGATGCCACCTTCACCACCTCCGACGAAGCGGTCGCGGTGCTGGAGCGGAAGCACGGACCGTGCGCTGCACGCTGGGCATACACCGACGCACAGGGTGTCTCCGCTGGAGAGGTGGTCCGTTGGAACCCGCCCGCAGGTGGAAAGGTCGTGCGCCCAATCAGTCGGCGGGGTGATGGCTGGGTGATCGCCGCAATGCCGGAGCCGCGGCCACTCCTGAACCTGCCGGAGTTGTCGCGGTTGCCCGACGGCGCGTGGGTCTACATCGTCGAGGGCGAGACGTGCGTGGACGCGGCCCAGGCCATCGGCCTCGTCGCCACGACCAGCGCTGGCGGCAGCAAGGCGGCGGGCAAGTCCGACTGGTCGGTCATGAAGGGCAAGGTCGCGGTGATCCTCCCTGACCACGATACCGCGGGTGAGGCCTATGCCGAAGAGGTCGCGAGACTCTGCCACGCCGCTGGCGCAGAGGAAGTCCGCATTGTTCGGCTCGCCGAGCACTGGCCCGCGGTCCCACCTGGTGGCGACCTCGTTGATGTGCTTGCGATGGAGGGCGGCGATGCCGAGGCGGTGCACGCGAAAATCGACGCTCTCGCCGTGGCAGCCGAGCCGGTCGCACCGGATGCAACTGGGGGCATCACTCCGGACGAACGCCCCGCGTTCGACCTCGCCGCGCTCTTCCCCGCCGCCACCGCTGACATCCGAGACTACTTCGCCGACCTGGCCCGCTCGACGCAGACGCCGCCGGACATGGCCTCGCTGCTGGGCTTGGCGGTCGCGTCGGCGTGCATCTGCAACGTCGCGTGCGTTCGCGGGCACGGCGATCACATCGAGCCCGCTCCGCTGTGGGCGCTGGTGCTCTCCGAGCCGGGCACTCGCAAGTCGGCGGTGCTCGCGGAACTGTTGCGGCCGATCCTGAAGTGGGAGGCGGACAAGGGCCGGGAGATGCGGCCCGTCATCGCCGCGGCGGCTCAGCGGCACCGAATCACCGAGCGCCGCATCCGCGCGATTGAGGACCAGGCGGGCAAGGTGACCGACCCGTTTAGGCGGGCCGTCGTCGAAGGTGAGGCGATCCGGCTCGCCCAGGAGATGGAGGCGACGCCCGTGCCGACCGCGCCGGCGCTGCTGGCCAGCGAACCGACGCCTGAAGCGCTCGTGCGGCAGATGAAGGAGAACCACGGCCGCGCCCTGCTCGCCAGCGCCGAGGGTGACGCACTGGACATCGTGCAGGGCCGATACTCGGGCGTGCGGAACTACGGCGCGATGCTCAAGGGGCACGCGGGCGATCCGATTCGTGCGCAGCGGGTCGGCCGCCCGTCCGACGTGATCGACCGACCGGCGCTGGCCGTGGCGCTGTGCGTGCAGCGGGCGGCCGTCGAGGCAGTGTGGTGCGATCCGCAGGCCGAGGGGCGTGGCCTGCTCGCTCGCTTCGCCGTCATCGCCCCGCCCGATCTCGTCGGCATGCGTGACGTGCGCCCCGAGCCGGTGCGCGCATCCGCCCGCGAGGCTTGGCAGGCCGCGCTGACGCGCCTGCTGTCGTTCGAGCCGAGCGAAGATCCCGACACCGGCCCAGCCGTCATCGCGCTCTCACCGGAGGCCGACGCCCTCTACCACGCGTTCCAACTCCGCACCGAGGCCGCCCTGGGCTTCGGCGATCTGGCTGAGCGACGCGCATGGGGCGGCAAACTCTGCGGCCTCTCGCTCCGCATCGCCCTCACGCTCCACGCGCTGGCGACGTGGGGCCGGACGGGTACGCCGGGCGACGCGCGCAGCATCGACGCCGAGACGATGGCCGCCGCCATCGCGTGGGCCAACTACCTCGCCGCGTCGGAGCGCCACGCGCGGCTCAGCATCACCGAGCCTGCGGAGCAGCGCGCCGTTCGCCGCCACCTCGCCCTCATCGCACGCCACGGCGGATCGGTCAGCATCCGCGACTGGCAACGCCTCCGCTCGCTGGCACGGGCGACGGATGCCGAAGCGGAACTGGACGCCTTGGCCAAGGCCGAACATGGCGACTGGTCGTGGTCCGCACCCGGGCCGCGTGGCGGGCGGCCGTCGCGGCGCTTCGTCCTGCGGGCCCACGTCCCCGCCTCCGACACATCCCCGCCCACGGCGGCCCCAAACGCCACGAGTGGCCAACCGGCCGGGGTTCCGTCGGTTTCGTCGGCGTCAGGCGGCACATCCCCGCCGCACGGTGGGTGATTCCGCCCACATTCCGCCCGAATCCCCCAGTTCCGCTTGACACTCGGCCCGTCCGAGCCTGACTGGCGACACGGAGGTCCGCCCGATGGCGAGCATCACGACCCGCAAGAACGGCAGCCGGTTCATCACCTTCCACGACGCCGTGGGCAACCCGCGGCACATCACGCTCGGGCAGGTCGCCAAGCGCTACGCGGAGGCGTTCAAGGTCCGCGTCGAGGACCTCGCCGCGGCCGCGCTGCACGGTCACTCGCCAACCGACGATACCTCGCGCTGGCTCTCGTCGCTCGAGGATCGCTTGTACGTCAAACTCGCGGCGGTCGGCCTGGTGCCTGAGCGGCAGAGCGCCACCATCGGCACGCTGGTTGAGCGGTACATCGCGGAGCGGAAGGACGACCTCAAGCCTGAGAGCACTCGCAAACTCCGGCAGACGGAGACGAAACTGCTGGCGTTCTTCGACAAGGACAAGTCGCTGCGGAAGATCACCGCCGAGGACGCGACGGCGTGGCGACGGTCGCTCAAGGACCTCGGCCTCTCCGAGGCGGCCATCCGGACGCACTGCGGCAACGTGAAGACCATGCTCGGCGAGGCGAAGCGCCGGAAGGTCATCGACGCCAACCCCTTCGACACGCTCAAGAGCGGCCCGACGCCGAGCAAGTACACCCGGTACATCACGCCCGACGAGATCCAGCGGGTCATCGACGCCTGCCCCGACGCGGAATGGCGGTTGCTCTTCGGCCTCGCCCGCTTTGCCGGGCTCCGTATCCCCAGCGAGTCGCACCGCCTCACCTGGGCCGACGTGGACTTCGAGCGGGCTCGCCTGACCGTCCACAGCCCCAAGACCGAGCGCTGGGAAGGCCACGACCAGCGGGTGGTCCCAATCACGCCGAAGTTGATGGCGCTGCTGCGGGAGCGCTTCGAGACGATGCCCGAGGGCGAAACGCCGCTGGTCACCATCGGCGGCAAGGGGGCCGTCATCCGGCGGGTGCGTCGCATCTGGGCGAAGGCGAGCGTGGAGCCGTGGGCGCGGCTGTGGCAGACGCTTCGCTCGTCGTGCGAGAAAGAATGGGCCATGACGTTCCCGCAGTTCGCCGTGAGCCGGTGGATCGGGCACAGCATCACCATCAGCGGCAAGCACTACGCCAACGCCGTCCCGGATGAACTCTTCGAGCGTGCGGCCAACGCCACGGCCTGCGCGCAGCGCCAGGCGCAGCGGAAGGCGTCGGATGGGGCCGGAAACGAGCAGAAACAGGGGAATGGCGCGGATCGCGCTGAAGCGCGGAACTCCGCAGATTTCCGGGACTTGCGGCTAGTTTCCGCAAGTCCCGGTGTTTCGGAAGAATGGAGCCGGGGGGAATCGAACCCCCGTGCCGAGACGGTCAGCGTGCAGCCTCTACGCGTGTAGCTTGTGGCTTGGTTTCGAGCGGCGGGCGATCACAAGCACACTCCCGCCGCGCTAGATCCCAGTGGTTTCTCGCGCTGGGTCCCCGGGATCCCGCACCAGCGCCAGCCCGAAGTCATGGAACCGGCGGTTGTCGGGCCGCCCCCACCGGTTCCTGCGAGCCTAATTAGGCCGCGAGAGCATAGTTGTTATTGGCAACTATTGTTTTGCCCGCTTTTTACGTGGCAAGCGGGCGCCACGACGCGCCACCACACACCTCGCACGCTCGGTCGAAACCACATCGGCCCCGACGAATCGACGTACCCGAGAGTATAGGGGGCCGCGAGCGCGAACGCGCCGCATCCCAATCGGCAAGCCCGCGAGCCAGAGCGAAGGCCCAAGCGTGAGCGACGATCTCAGCCCATGGCCCGGAGCGCTCTTCAACTCAACGCCTCTTTCACTCCGTCACTCCGTCACTCCGTCACTCCGTCACTCCGTGACCCCCTCACCCCATGCCCATCCCGATCCCACTCCTCCCGCAGGATGCCCCAAGACAGCGTGTCCTGCCAGCCCACGCCATCCACCCAGCGATCGAGAACGCGTTGCTGTTCCAGCCGCAGACCGATCTTCCGCGGCACGCCCTCCGACGCCGCGTTGCCCCCGGCGCACAGGATCTCGACGCGCCTGAAGCCCCACCCCGGCACCTCGCGCCCATCCGCCCCGCGGAGCGCCTCGCCCTGCGGCGTGAGCATCCACGAAATCAGCCACCGCGTCGCCTCGGTGCAAAACCCCTGCCGGCGCGACCGCGCGTCGGTCCAGTAGCCGATCTCGCCCTGGTGCGTATCGCGCTTCAGCGTGTGAAAGCCCGAGCCGCCCACCAGCGCGCCGGTGTCGCGCCTGAACACGCCCAGCACCAGCGCGTCGTGCTCGCCCAGGTTCTCGCTCTCCCGGCGGAACCGCACCAAGTCGTGGATCGTCTCATTCAGGGTCAGGTGGCTGCTCTTGGCCCACGGCAACCAGGGCAAGAGCGACTCGCGGCTCAGCGTGATCGCCTCGTTGAGCGCACGCTCATCCCCGTCCCGATATCGCCGGATGACCAGCCGCGGCGTGGTCAGCACGTCGGGCACGGCGGCGGGTGGAGTCCACGGTGCGGGCTTCTGGAGCGTCATGCCTAACGGTAAGGCCGCGAGGACCCGTCGAGCCCGCCCGCGCTCTACCGTTCTCCGTGGACCCCTCGAGCCTCCCCCCCGAACTCGCCCGCTTCCACCGGCAGATGCTGCTTCCGGCGGTGGGTGTTGAGGGTCAGCGCCGCCTCGCGAGCGCTCACGCGGCGATCGTGGGTGTCGGCGCGCTGGGCTCGGTCGTCGCCGATCTGCTCTGCCGCGCGGGCGTGGGCACGCTCACGCTGGTCGACCGCGACGTGGTGGAACTCACGAATCTCCAGCGGCAAACGCTGTACGACCAGCGCGATGTGGGCACGCCCAAGGTCGAGGCCGCCGCTCGCCGCCTGGGCGCGATCAACTCGTCGTGCCGGGTGTACGCGGAGATCGAAGACCTCCACGGCGAAGTCGCCGAGCGCGTGCTGGGCCTGCTGGGCCCGCCCGATTCCCGCCCGGGCGTGCTCATCGACGGCGCCGACAACTTCGAACTGCGCTTCCTGCTCAACGACCTGAGCGTGAAGCACGGCGTGCCGCTGGTCTACGCCGGCGCGGTGGGCTCCGCCGGGACGCAGGGCACCTTCACGCCCGCGCTGGGCGGGCCGTGCCTGCGCTGCGTGCTGGGCGAACCGCCCGAGGGCGGCGCGGCCGCGGCGGGCGGAACGTGCGACACGGCGGGGATCTTCGCGCCCGTCTCGATGATCGTCGCCGCCTGCCAGGCCGCCGACGCGATCAAACTGCTGCTGGGGCGAGCGGACCTGCTCTCGGGCACGCTGCTCAGCATGGACCTGATGGCCAACCAGCGCCGGCGGGTAGACCTCCGCGGCTCGCGCGATCCGGATTGCCCCTGCTGCGGGCAGCGGCGCTTCGAGTTCCTTGCCGCACGGCGCGGCTCCGGCGCAACGGTGCTGTGCGGGCGCAACTCCGTGCAGATCGGCGCGACCCGCCCCATGAGCGGCGACCTGCTCGCGCTCCACGATCACTTGCGCCGCGCGGGCGTTCAGCGGCTGGAGCACGCCGAATCGCTCGTGCGCTGCGCGCTCGAGGGCGGTCACGGGCTCACCGTCTTCGCCGACGGGCGCGCCATCATCTCCGGCACCACCGACGTGCAACTCGCCCGCTCGCTCTACGCACGCTACGTCGGCGCCTGATCGCCCCGGTCCCCCACTCTCCTCGGCCACCACGCCGCCACGTCCAGCGATCTGACGTAGTGCGCGATCGGCTCGCCGCTCACCCCGGGCAGGCCCGAGGCCTCAGGCAGTGTGCAGGCACGCACGCTCGCCGACGCGGGACACAGCGGCCACGGCGCATGGTGGACCTCGCCCCGCAGAATCACACCCGACGCCCGCGCCGAGTACAGGCAGTAACGCTCCGTAAGAAACGCGTCCAAAGACCCTGGCGCCGCCCGATACACCGCGCCCGATGGACGATACGAGCACTCCACCACCGCCCCCGGCGCGCCGCGGTGCGTGCGCCGGCTGCGATACGTCACCTGCCCGTCCGCCCCCTCCTCCACCGACATCGCCGCGTCGAAGTAGGGCAGCGAAAACGTGAACCGCGCCGCCCTCACCGCCGGACGGTTCGCCGCATCGAGGCTGAAGAACCACACGCCGGGCTTCTCGCCGTCGGTGACGTACGTGCGCAAGTTGAGTTCCGGAAACCACCGAAGCCCGGGAATGGCGGGCAAACGCCAGTGGCGCACACCGCTCATGATGAACGGCACCACCCCCAGATAGGCCGCTCCGTCAAACGTGTCGATCCGGAGCCCCGCGGGAACAAGGGGCCGGATCAACTCCGCGTCAATCCGCCAGTGCAAGAAAGCCAGGTGCTCCCATCGCATGAACATCGCCGGCGTGCCACTCGGCATCGGCCACGGTCGATGCTGCACGTCGTCAAGCTTCATCGGCTCGGTCCTTCCGCAGGCAAAGGCGACCCGGCGCACTCACCCCGCACTCGCGCGACTCACCGTCCCTATCCCCTCTGGCTCGCCGCCGCGTCCAGCGCCCGCCGCAACTCCGCGCACACCAGCCCGGGCTCCTCGGCCTGGCAGACCGCGCTCGACACCGCGATGCCGCGCGCGCCGACGCGGATGAGTTCGGGCAGGTTCTGAGGCGTGATCCCGCCGATCGCCAGGTGCGGGATGTGCGGGTTGGCGTCGAGGTACGTCTTCAGGTACGCCGGCCCGGTCACCACCTCGGCCTTGGTGGACGTGGCGAACATCGCGCCCACGCCGCAGTAGTCCGCGCCTTCATCGCGCGCCTGCGCCGCTTCGTTCAAGTAGTGCGTCGAAAAGCCCACCCACATCCGCTCGCCCACGATCTGGCGCACCGACCGGATGGGCAGGTCCTGCCGTCCCACATGAACGCCATCGGCCCCGCACAGCAGCGCGATGTCCGGCCGATCGTTGATGATCGCGTGGGCCATCTCGCCCGGCTGCGCTTCGGGATCAGGATCGAACACCGACACCGGCGTGCGCTCATGCGCGATCTCCACGAACTCCCGGGCTCGCCGGAGCAACTCCGCGTCGCGCATCTCCTTCTCTCGCAGTTGCAGGCAGTCCGCCCCGCCCGCCTTCGCCAGCCGGGCCACTTCCTGCCACGGCCTCCGGCACAGCTTCTCGCTGATGATCACGCACAACCGCCACTGCGGGCAAGCCTTGGCCGCTCCCATCGCCAGCACCATCACTTTCTCAACGTCGTAGTGTCTGTACCGCAACTTCTCAAAGCGCTCCGACGGCGGCGGGCCCATGGGCGCCGCGCCCGGCATAGCCGCTTCCCCACGCGGGCCAAAGGCCCTGATCTTCACCGACTCTTCGATCGTGCGCAGAGCCTCGCCCACGCGCTTGCCCGCCGCCACCACCATGTCGCGCAGCGAGCCCCGCGAGAACTCCGTGGCCGTCTTGTTGCCCGTGCCCACGTCGCCCGCGGTGTCACGCCCCGCTTGCAGCATCGCTTCATCCAGGTGCGCCGCCTTCACGGCCTCCTGCAGCCCGTGCCGCAGGTCCTTGATCTTCGCAGAGAGTTCGCCCGAGTTCAGATGAAACCGCGCCGCGTCCTCCATCACGCGCCACCCCTCGCGCACGCGATTCAGATTGGCGTCCAAGATGCGGAGGATGCTGTCCATGGTCTCATGGCCGTCGCGGACCTGCGACGGACACCACGCTCACTCTTCCCTCACCTGCCCCGTGCCCTTCACGATCTTGCCGATCGTGTACACCCGCTCACCCAGCTTCTCGAGCTGCTCCGCCACCGAGTCGGCGAAGGTCGGGCGGACGATCAGCGTGTAGCCGATGCCCATGTTGAACACGCGACGCATCTCCGCGTCCTCCACCCCGCCCCGCTCCTGAAGAAACCGGAACACCGCCGGCACGGGCCACGAGCGGGTGTCGATCACCGCGTCAACCTTCGGATGCAGCGCGCGGCACAGGTTGCCCGCCATGCCCGAACCCGTGATGTTCGCCATCCCGCCGATGACCTTCTTCACCTTGTACGCGCGGAGCATCTTGGTGATGGAGTTGACGTAGATGCGCGTGGGCGTCAGAAGCACCTCGCCCAGCGTGGGCAGGCCCGCCCCCGCCCCGTTCTTGCTCTTGCCGGTCTTCTTCTTGCGGTCGGGCGATTCGACGAGTTCGTCGTATCGCGCCCGCAGGTCCAGCCCCGCCTCGCCCACGATCTTGCGCACCAGCGAGTAACCGTTGCTGTGAATGCCGCTCGACGCCAGCCCCAGCACCACGTCGCCCACCTGCACGCGCCCGGGGTCGATCGCCCGCTCCAGGTCCATCACCCCCACCGCAAAGCCCGCCAGGTCAAAGTCGCCGGGCTGGTAGATCCCCGCCATCTCCGCCGTCTCGCCGCCCAATAGCGCGCACCCCGCCTGCCGGCACCCCTCCACCATCCCCTTCATCAGTTCCGTCAACACCGACTTGTCGACCTTTCCGATGGCGATGTAGTCCAGAAAGAACAGCGGCTCCGCCCCCTGCACGATCATGTCGTTGACATTCATCGCCACCAGGTCGATGCCCAGCGTGTCGTACTTCTGCAGGTCGATCGCGAGCTTGAGCTTGGTGCCCACGCCGTCAGCGCACGCCACCAGCACCGGGTCGCGGAAGTTGCGCGCAAACAGCCGCTCGTTGTAGTCCAGGCGGAACAGGCCCGCGAACCCGCCGGGGTTGTCGATCACCCGCGGGCCAAACGTCCGCCGCGCCATCGCCGGGATCGACTCGGTGAACGCGTCTTTGGACTCCAGGTCCACGCCCGCCTGGGCGTACGTCAGCTTCGTGGGCGATCGGCCGGGGGTTCGCGGGGGCATGACCACAGCGTAGCGTCCGGCGACTCCGCAAGCCGCCGTCAACTCAAGGCCACAACACCCGCCAGCTCCTGGCCCACATTCCCCGCCCCTTTACGCCTCATTCTTCACCTCGCGCTGCTCAGCACTCACCCCTCATCGCTCCTCACTTCACCTAGTCCCCATGCTTCTGCCGCAACTTGCCCGACAACCGCAGCATGATCGCCACCCGCTCCACCTCGTTCATCCAGTCCTGCACGGTTGAGCCGAGTTCATCGCTGTCCACCGGCGCGCCGGGCAGTTGGCACGCCGGGCCCATGTGCCGACGCAGCATCGCACGGTACCGCGACAGCGTGCGGTCGCCCGCCAGCGAGACAAAGTCGAACTCCTCGCTCAGGAAGATCATCACCGGCACGCGGTTACCCCCGCAGATCCGCACACAGCCGGCCAGGTCCGGGTGCTCGTCCCGGTCCAGGATCCGCAGGTCGATCCCCGGCGCGTCGGGCTCGCCCCGCGGCGCGGGTTGCGCCGCCTCGATCTTCGCCAGGATCGGCACCTGCTGCACGCAGTCGCCGCACCACGTCCCCGACATCACCAGAATGTTCACCCGCCGCTCGATGCCGCGCGCCGTCGCCGCCTGGGCGGGCGTCAGCACCACCTTGTCGGCGAACGCCGTCCACCCCGTCCGCTCGTGCGGCCTGGCGGTCTGCAGATAGCGATCAAACGGCAAGGCCTTGGCGAACCAGCCGCGGCAGGCTTCGGGCGTGAGCATGACGCAAGGTAGGCCCGCCCCAAAAACAAAGCCGCCCGGTCGGCGTCATGCCGTCCGGGCGGAGTGCGTGTTCAGACAGGTTCGGTCCCTGACCCGGTGAAGGCTGTTGTACCCGGGCCTGCCCGCCCTGGCCGGGGAGAGCACGCTCGGGTGTGCGGGCGCGTCCTTCGCTTCGCACGAGGTCGCCGGGCGGGGACAAACGCATCCGTTGCGGGTCCCCTGTCTGCACGCGAATCCCGGACCGCACGTCTCCGCGCGATGCGGGGCTCCACTCTCTCCCCTCCGTCTGGTGGAAGGCAGAAGGATGGAGGATGAAGCCTTGTCAACCGTCCTTGGCTTCCTGAGTGCCGCGGTCCATCCGTGACCGCGGCGTTCATCCTCCATCCTTCAACCTTCCTCCCGCCCCCCCGCCTCCTCCTACTCCCCGCCGCTCTCCAGCCGGTCGATCAACTCCTGCAGCGCCGCCGGGTCCATCGCTTCCTCAGCCTGCCACTTGGCCTTCTCGTACAGCTCCAGCCGATTGCCCACCCCCACCAGCACCATCTCGCTCTTGCCCTCGATCTTCATCCCCGACGCCGCCAGATGCTCCTTGGGAAGCACCACCCGACCCGCCGAGTCCTCCTCAAGCCGTTTGGCCCGCCCGAACACCTGCCGCTGAAGCTGGGCCAGATCCGCTCGGGGCATGCCCTTCTTCATCAGCGGCTGGAACAACTCCTTGAACCCGCCTTCGGTGTACAGCCGAAGACAACCCTTGCCCGGCAGACACAGCCAACCGCCACCGTCGCGCTCCGCCTGCCACTGACCGCGGATCCGCGCCGGGATCGACAACCGGTAGTTGGCCGGGTCCACCGTGTGCTCGGTTGTTCCCGTCAGCAACACTGGCGTGCCCTCCGGTAACGACGTATGACACTTTATGACATTTCATGACAGACTGCAACTTTTCGTCCCCGAAAATGTGCGGGGATGCGCTGTTGACAACCTCTGTTGAAAAACACCGCCGCCGCGCAGGTCCTGCGCGGCGGCGGGAATTGTTCGGTAGATGACTCGCCAGATGCCTTACCGCACGACCTGGCTGGCGCTCTGCGCGTCAATCGGCGGCTCGAAGGTCGCGATCACCTTCTGCCCGATCACGTACCTCACGATCTTCACCCCGCTCGCCACGCGGAAGACCAGTTGCATCTTCTGGTCGTCGCGGCTGCGGGTCATGCTGGGAAGGTCGCGCTTGGTCACCGGCGCGCCGGGCGTGAACCTCACCCGCACCTCGCCCGCGTCCTCGTACAGATACCCCACGCAGTCGAACTGCTGGCCCGAGGCGTCCTCAAGGTACATGCGCCCGTCGGCATCCGCCGAGTCACCTTCGAAGATCACCAGAGGAGAGCCGCGGCTCACATTCGCCTGCACGATGAGCGACTGATCGCCCGGAAGGATCAGCGAAACTTCCAGGCTGCGGTCGGCGCCGCGGTCCATCAGCTCGCTGCGCCGGTAGCGGCCCTCGCCGTTGACGATGAAGTTCCTCGCGGTCTTGCCCGACGTGGTGAAGAGCTCCAGCCCGCGGGTGAACGACTTGTTGAGCCGGATGCCCGGCATGTTGTTGCTCAGCGCGATGGCGTCGTTCGCGTTGGTGATGCCCGTGCCGCTCGCCAGCGCCTGCGCCTGCGTGGCCCGGCGGATCAGGCTGCCGTCCAGCACGAGGTTGTCCACCTCCACGCGATCGGAATAGCGCTCGGGCTGGAACTTCTCCTTGGCCGGCTCGGTGCTGGTGTCCAGCAGTTCGGCGACGCGCACGCCCTTGGCGTACAACGCGATCGGACGCCAGCCCTGCCCGTCGCGCGGGATCAGGAACTCCAGCGCCGCGATCGGGTTGCTCCGCGGGCCGGCGGAGCCCAGCCACACGTCCTGACCGTCAAAGCGGAATCGCCCGAAGATCGGCACGTCGCCCTTGGCGTTGGCGATCACCGCGATGGGCAGAAGCGCCAGGGTCTGGTCGTCCGCCTGATTGCGCAGCACCAGCATGAACTGCCCCGGCATGATCGAGACCTGGCCGCTCTTCTCGCGCGCCCCGGCCTTGAACTGCAGCACATACGCCTCGATATACGCCGCCGAGCCCGCGGGCATCTGCGTGCCGTCGAGCATGTACACGGCCTTGCTGTCCCCCAGCATCTCCGACACCTTGGCCTGCGCGTCGTTCTCGCCCACCGTGTAGCGACCCAGCACGTCGATGTCGCCGGGCTTCACCGTATAGCGGACGA
Source organism: Phycisphaerales bacterium (assembly GCA_022843545.1). GTDB lineage: Bacteria > Planctomycetota > Phycisphaerae > Phycisphaerales > UBA1924 > JALHNL01. Next base: position 26,737 of record JALHNL010000015.1, read on the forward strand.
TCGTCTCGGGCGTGGGCTGAAGGTTCAGGGCGTTGGCGTACTCCACCATCTTGGGCCGCCACTTCGCCAGCGGCGTCTCCGTCGACAGCGAACGCTCGCTGACGTAGCCGTACAGCCCCGCGGTCAGCGTGTCCACCGGGAAGATCAGCCCGCCGCTGGAGTGGATGCTCCCGCCGCTGTCCCAGGTGATGGTCTTGTAGCCCAGGAACTCGTCACCCTGCTTGGTCTGGGCGATGGCCAGGCACATGACGCCCGCGGAGATGGCGGCGGCGATGAGCCCGCACACGCCCCCGCCGATCCAGTTGGTCAGATTGTCGCACTTGACGTTGAAGCGGATGAGGGCGGTGCCCAGAACCGAGAGCACGACGATGCAGACCGCGAAGGGCACCAGCAGGCTGACGCCCCACACCATGTTCTGCATGTCGGTGTCGGTCACGTTGTCCATGAGCATCCCGGCGATGGTCTCCCACAGCCCGAACGCGATGGCGCCGGAGACAAAGACGATGGCCATCTGCAGCATGGCGCTGAAGAAGCCCTTGCTGGCCCAGATGTACCCCACCGCCAGCACAAACAGGATGACAATCGCCGAGAAGATCATCGCCGAACTCCCATTCACCCCGGCGCCGCACGCCGCCGGGAATGCTCACTTCGTCACTTCGTCACTCCGTCACTTCTTCAATCACGCCTTCGCCGGGGCCGCCTGCGCGGGCGCGGCGGACTTGGCCGCGAACACCCGCTGCATCTCCTCGACGCTGGTGATGCCCTTGATGGCCTTCTGCACCGCCGCCACCTGCAGCGAGGGCAGCCCGCGCTTCTTGATCGCCGCCTTCACCGCGGCCATGTTGTTCTGCGCCACCGCTTCGCGTGCCTCGTCGTCGAGGATGAACACCTCCAGCACGCCCTCCTGACCCAGGTAGCCGCCGCCGCCGCAGGTGGGGCACACCTCGGGCTTGTTCTTGATCAGCACCTGGCCGCCCTTCTTGAAGAGCTGCTGCACCTTCGCGTCGCCCACGCCCATCTTCTTGAGCATGTCGGGCGCGGGCGGGTAGCCCACCCGGCAGTTCGTGCACAGCTTGCGGACCAGTTTGCCCACCACCACCCCGCGCAGGCCCTTGCTCGCCAAAGCCGGGTCGCCCACGGCCTGCACGTACTTCTCGATCGCCTCCATCGCGCTGTCGGCCTTCACGCAGAGGTACACACGCGTGCGATCGTGGTCGTTCTTCGCCACCATCTGCGCCGTCGTCGCGTCGGGCATCTCCGCCACGCCCAAGACGTCCGGGTCGCGCCGCAGGATCGACCGCACGGTGGTGCCGAAGTCGGCCCCCTCCGCCGTCGCGTCAAACGCCTGGTGACGCACGCCCTCCAGCGTCCCCTGGATCTCCATCTCCAGCGACTGCACGCTCTGCGTATACGCGTCGTGCATCTGCAGCACGCTGAGCATCATGGTGGTCCGCCCGCCGTCGGGCTGGCCCGCCAGCAGCACCACGCCGCGGATCGGCTTGTCGTCGTCGTTCTTCGTGACGGTCTGGTTCACCAGCTCCTGCATCTCGGCCATCTGCGGCTCGAGGAAGCCCAGCTCCGCCGGCTTGCGCAGCACCGAGGTGTCGGGGTCAAAGAGCATCGTCAGCCGCATGCCGCCGGGCACGCCCACGCTGGTCAGACGCACCTTCTTCTTGTTGCCGGACTGCTCGATGACGATGTCGCCCACCAGGCGCTTGCGCCGGTCGGCGACATCAAGCTTGGCGCAGGCCTTCCAGAAGTCGATGATCTTGAACGCGTTCTGCGCCGGCATCGTGTCGCCCGCCACGCGAACCCCGTCCACCAGCATCGAGGCCTGGTACGACTGGTCCTTGCCCGAGGGCAGGACATCCACCTGCGAAGCACGCGACACCATCGCCTTGAGGTACAGGTCCTCGGACGCGGTGCGGACGGCGAACTCGGGAGACTCCGCCAAAGGCGCGGGCACCAGCACCGTGGGCTGGCCCTTCTCGTTGGGGCCCTTGATCGTGAGCTTGACCGTCCCCTGCTTCTTCTCCTCGGCCTTCGCCGCCTTCTTCTCCTGCATGCTCTTGAAGACGTTCCAGCCCAGGCGATGCTGGGCCGGCACGCGCTCGTCCTTGCCCGTCATCGTCACATAGATGATGACGTTCGCCACCAGCACCGACACCATGAAGCCCACGCCCGCGATGAAGGACACCAGCCCCGCCATCGGCATCAGGAACGCCCCGGCGAACGCCACGAACCCCATCGTCAGGTGGATCGCCCCCCACCGCTCCCGGTTCAGGAAGAACCGCGCCGCGTGCTTGTCCAGCACCGTCGACACGATCCAACCCCACACCCCCAGGATCACCAAGGGGATCAGCGGCTTCCAGAAGGAAACCAGAACCATCGGTTCGCTCGCCAGCATCATCAGCGGCGAGCCATCATGAGCCATCTGCGTCATGCCCGCTCCAAATCAAGAACGACCGGCCAATCCCCCCGCCCCACCCCGGCCTCAACCGGGGGAAAGGGAGTCTAGCGAGTCGCCCGCACCCACGCGGCCAGAATGCCGCGGGTGCCTGCCTATCCGCATCGCCCGGGCCGGCGGCTCCCAACTCGACCTACAGAATTTCCACGATCTTGAACCGCTTCACCCCGCGCGGCGTCCGCACCACCACCACCTCACCCACCCGCGCCTTCATTAACGCCTCGCCAAAGGGCGAACTGGGCGTCACCTCCGTGACATCCCCGGTGTCCTGCCCCGAAAACTCCCCGACCATCCGGAAGATCTCGATGTCCTCATCGCGCCCTTCCTCGTGAATCCGCACCGTCGCCCCCAGGAACACCACCCCCGCCGCCTTGCCCTGACCCTCTTCCGCGATCACCACCCGGGCCAGCCGCTGTTCCAGCCGGCGGATCTCCGCCTCCTCGATGCCCTGCTGCTCGCGCGCCGCGTGGTAGTCCCCGTTCTCCTTGAGGTCCCCCAGGGCCCGGGCCTCCGCGATCCGCTGCGAAATCACCGGGCGATTGGCGATGAGACCGGCCAGGCGGGTCTCCAGTTGTTCTTTCTCGCCACGGGTCAGGATTTCCATGTGATCGCTCCGCTCTCTTGCCTGGAGCCCGCGGGCCCAGTTCAGACTTGCTTGGTTCACAGCCGGTGCCGGCGGCCCGAGTGCTCACGGACCCCACGCCCACCCCATCCAAACCGGCCTGCTGGTTGAGGTTAGCCCGCCAGACCCTACCGGTCCCGGCTGGCCGTCCGCACCACCCGCCCCCCACCCGCGGCCTCGTCCTGGGCCCGACGGGCGGTGTTGTTGGCGCGGTCGATCGTCGGTGCATCAGCGTCAGGACCGCCCGTTCCCTGCATCGAGGGGGGCGCCATCCGCTGCACCATGATCCCGCGCGGGTTGGTCAGGTCGATCACCGGGTGGTCGGCGTCAATCCGCCAGCCATGCTTGGAGTCGCTGCGAAGGGCCAGCAGCCGCTGAAGCTTGACCTGGGTAGTGGGCTCCGCGAGCCCAACCTCATTGGGCCCGATGCCCCAAATGATGCGATTGCCCTTGTCGGTGATGATCACCAGCCGCTTCTTGTTGCCCGCGACATACTCCCCAACATCGATACCCGCCACCTGCGCGTCGGCGGGGGTGTTCTGCAAGATGCCCAGCAGGGCCAGCGCCGCATCAACGTCGCCACCCAGCCAGGGCTCGCCCGGCTGCGCGGGGGGCGGGGTTGACGGCTTGTCGATGAACTTCAGCCCGCTGGTGCCCGCGGCGTAGGACAAAGGCAGCAGCCGGGCCTTGGCCGAGACCAGGTGGTCCTTGGTCGCATGGCGCACCACCGCCACCGGCGCACGCCACGCGCCGCGCACTTCAACCCGCCCGCCGGGCACCCGCCGCACCGACGGCGCAGCGTCAAACCAGCCCGTGCCCGCCAGCGCGTCAGCGGTCAACTTCAGCGCTGTCGAGTCCAGCGGATCGGCCGTCAGGTTCAGCAGCGCGACACGCTCGATCGACCGGCGGATGGGCTCGCTCATCCACGTCACGGTCTGGCCCTCGGGCGTGGTCACCAGCGGCCAGGCGAAGGCGACCTCCACCGGCTGGTGTGGCCCGTTCGACACCGCCCGCCGCAGAAAGTGCTGCCCCACCGCCGCGCCAGCGACGACCGTGATCACCAGCGCCGCGCTGAGCCAATTGCCGGCTTTGCGCACGCGTTCAGCTTCGTTTGCTTTCGACTTGCCCATGGTGCATCCCTGCTGTCCGGTCCAACCGGAATACGTCGGCCAGCCTTGGCCCCGTCCTCGCGTTTTGGCGACCCGAAACTCTCCCGTACGTCGCTAGCGCGCCCCCAGCCACTGGCTCGTGCGGTCAAAGTCCCGCAGCGCCAGGCCCACCAGCCGCTCGCACAGTTCGGTCATGCCCACACCCTTGGCCGCCGCGGCCTTGGGCACCAGGCTGTGGTCGGTGAACCCCGGCGTGGTGTTGATCTCCAGCAGCCAGGGCAAGCCCTTCTCGTCGAGCATGTAGTCCACCCGCGCGATGTGCCGCCCCTGCACCGCCCGCATCAACTTCACCGAGACGTCCTGGAGCTTCGCGCCAAGGCCCGCGGGCAATTCGGGGTTCACGATGTACTGCGTGTCGTTGCGGTTGTACTTGGCCTCGTAGTCGTACAGCCCGCTCTTGGGCTTGATCTCGATGATCGGCAGAGCCTCCGTGTCGATCACCCCCACCGTCAGTTCGCGCCCCGCCACGCGCGGCTCCACCATGTACGCCTTCACGTCGCCCCGGGCGTACTCCGCCTCGATCTCCTTCACCACACGCTCATAGTCCTCGCGGCTGTTCACCACCCGCAGCCCCAGCGTCGAGCCTTCGTGGATCGGCTTCACGATCACCGGCGGCTTGAACGGCGGCTTGGCGTCGCGCGTGGTGAGCACGAACGACGGCGGGGTCATCAGGCCCAGCTTCAGCGCGATCATCTTGGTCGAGACCTTGTCCATCGCGATGCGCGACGCCTGGCTCCCGCAGCCCACGAACGGGCGCCCGTCCGCTTCCAGAATGTCCTGCAAAGGCCCGCCCTCGCCCCAGGGCCCGTGCAGGTACGGGAAGATCACGTCCGCGCTCATCGACCGCAGCTCTTCGGGCGTGATCATCTGGATGATCTTGAGTTCCACGTCGTACGCCGAGCCTGCACGCAGCGCACCGGCGATCGCGGTGCTGCTCTTGATGCTCACCTCGCGCTCACCGTCCGGGCCGCCGCCCAGCACCAGCACTTTCGTCTTCGCCATCGCTGCTCTCCCTGAAAGGCGAAGCCAAACGTAGCCCGCGTGAGGCCGGGGCTGTGGAAGCGGGCATCAGGTAGCGGGCACTCACCCAAGGCGCTCGCTGATGCCCCGCGCTTCGTATCGCCCTGTCCTTAACCACGCACCACGCACCACGCACCACGCACCACGCACCACGTTCTACCAAATCACCACCTCAGTCTGCAACTCCACCGCAAACGTCGCCTGCACCTTCGCCCGCACCTGCGCGATCAGTTCGATCACGTCCGCCGCCTTGGCGTAGGGCTTGGTGGTGATGAAGTTCCCATGCACCGAGCTCACCTCCGCGCCGCCCACCTTCATGCCTTTGCACCCCGCCTTGTCGATCAGCATCCCCGCCGACACCGTCCGCCCCGCCACCGCGATCCCCGGCAGCTCGTCCGTCAGCGTCGGGTTCTTGAACACGCACCCCGCGGAGTTCTCCGCCAGCGGCTGCGACTTCTTCTTGTACTCCATCACCTCCAGCAGCCGCTTGCGCAGAGCCGCCGGGTCGCCCTTCTTCAGGCGGAAGTCCACCCGCGTGATGATGAAGTCCTTCACCGCGCCCGCCGGCCCGCGGGGCGTGTCAATCCCCAGCAGCGTGTGCCGATAGCCGAAGTGGCACTGCACCTTGGTGAAGGTCCGGGGCGTGCCGCCGTCGCCCTCGCGCAGCAGGCCGTGCACCGCGTGGACCACCGCGCCGGTCTCGCCGAACGCCCCGCCCGCATTCATCACGGCCGCCCCGCCCACCGAGGCCGGGATGCCCCCCAGCACCTCAAGGCCCGCCAGACCCTGCTTCACGCAATCGTTGATGAGTTGCGGCAGTTTGACGCCCGCGCCGGCGGACACGATCGCGTGCGCGCCCGCATCGGCGACGCTGACCTGAGCAAACTCGCCCTGCGCCAGCGACACCACCAACTCCTCCACGCCCTCGTCGCGCACCAGCAGGTTGGCGCCGTCGCCCAGAATGCGCAGCCGCGGGTCAAGCCGCAGGCACTCACGCAACTCATCCAGCGTGGCGGGCTTGGCCAATCGCTTGGCCCGCCCCCCCACGCCAAACCACGTCGAAAGAGGCTGATCGCGAAGGATGTCCATGGTGGTGGTGGGCATGGGGGAGCGGGGGGTGAGTGGCGAATGGCGAGTGGCGAATGGTGCGTGGTGCGTGGTGCGTGGTGCGTGGTGCGTGGCAAAGAACGGGGCAGAGGGGGCCAATACGCAAACGCGGCAAATACGAGAAACAAGAGACACGAGTCGTTACGAATCGCGAAGCACCAGCGATCGCCCTGGGCAAGTGCCCGATGCCCGATCGCCGATGCCTCCTCACCGATCACTGATCACTGATCACTTCTCCCCCAAGAACCCCTCCGCCACGCGGTACACCGGGCCCGCGCCCATCACCAGCAGCACGTCGCCGGGGCGCGTCAGGTTCTCCAGTTGTTCCACGATCGCCTCGAAGGGGTGCATGTGCATCGCCGTCACGCGCTTGCCGCGCAGCCGGTCAACCAGGTCCGCCGCCGACACTTTCGTCTTCTCGATCTGCGAGTCGCGCACGAAGTAGATGTCCGGCACGATCACCACGTCCGCCTCGCTGAACGCCGCGGCGAACTCGTCGAGCAGGTGCCTGGTCCGGCTGTGCTGGTGGGGCTGGAAGACGCAGATCAGCCGCCCCTTGCGCCCGGCCAGTTCGGCCCCTCGCAGCGCCCGAAGCGTGCACTCCACCTCGGTGGGATGGTGCCCGTAGTCGTCGTACACGCGCACCGCGCCGCCCAGCGGGTGGGCCCGCTCGCCCAGGAACTGCATCCGCCGGTCAACCCCGCGGAAGCGTGAGAGCGACGCGCTGACTTTCTCCGGGTCAGCGCCCGCTGACAGCGCCAGCGCCGCCGCCGTCGCCGCGTTCATGGCGTTGTGCGTGCCGGGCATGAGCGTGGTCCACTCCGCCCGCAGCTCGGGGCGCGGTCCGCGAAGCGTGGTCCGCCGGGTGCCCGCGTCGTGGCTCACTACCCAGTCGGCCTCGGGCGAGAAGCCGATGGTCTGCACGGCGCACGCCGCGCCCGCCGCCACCTCGCGTCGGTGCGCGCCCTCGTGGGCGATGATCAGCAGCCCGCCCGCGCTCGCCGGCGCGATGAGCTTGGCGAAGTGCGCAAACGATTCCACGACCGCGTCCAGCGAGCCGTAGATGTCCAGGTGGTCCGCCTCCACGCTCGTGATCGTCGCCACCGTGGGGTGGTAGTTGTGGAACGAACGGTTGAACTCGCAGCTCTCCGCCAGCAGCAGCCCGGGCGCGCCGGCCAGCCGGCCCGCGGGGATCACGTCGCCCCCGAGCCTGAACCCGCCGGGCCCGCGCCCGTCGGCCCCGCCCAGTTGTTCGCACACCGCCCCCACGATCGACGTCGGGTCCAGCCCCGCGTCGCTCAGCACGCACGACAGCATCGACGTCGTCGTGCTCTTGCCGTGCGTGCCCGCGATGCAGATCGCCGTGCGACCCAGCATGCACTTGCCCAGCGCCTCGGCGTAGGTCAGCGTCTCGATCCCCCGCTCCTGCGCCGCGAGCATCTGCGGGTGGTCGGGCTTGATCGCCGCGGACGCGATCACCAGGTCCGTCGCCTCGGGCAGCCACGCCCGCGACTGGTCAAAGCCCACCGCGATCCCCTCGGCGATCAGCGCGTCGGTGGCCTCCCCGGTGGACAGGTCCGACCCGCTCACCACCGCCCCGCGGGCCTTGAGCATCCGCGCCAGGCCCGACATCCCGCACCCGCCGATGCCGATCAGGTACGCACGACGACCACGAACCGCCCATGGGGTGGTGCGCGCCGTCAGCGCGGGGTCGGCGGCATGCAGATGAAGCGGGGTCACGGCGGACGGGACCGGTGAGGACGGCGGGATAGGCAGCGCGGACATGGCGAGTGTATCGGCCACCTCTTCGGCGGCGCGTGAACACCCGGACCACCCTCGCGCCGGGAACTCACTTCTTGCGCGCCGCACCCGCCGCGGGCTTGCCCGCCTTGACGCGCTTCGCCGGTGTCCCCGCCTTCTTCGCCGGCTTCCGGGTGACGCTCTTGGTCACCTCTTTCCCTGAGGCTTTCGCCCCCGAACCGCCCCCGCCTCCGCCACCCTTCAACGCCGCCAACGCGCCCATCACCTGCTCGTCATGCCCCGGCACGCGCACATTCTCCCACACCGCCGCGACCCTCATGCCCGCGTCCAGCACATACGTCGTGCGGATCACGCCCATGTACGTCTTGCCGTACATGCTCTTCTGGCCCCAGCAGCCGATGGCCTGGATGGTCTTGGGCACGCCGCCGGCCGGCTCGTCCGCCAGGAGGGTGATCTTCAGCCCCTGCTTGGCCACGAACTTGGCCACCTTCGCCACCGGGTCGGGGCTGATCCCCACCACCGGCACGCCCCGCGGCGAAAGAGCCGCGTCAAACGCGCAGGCTTCCTTGGTGCACGACGGGCTGCCCGCCTCCGGGTAGGTGTACACCACCAGGGGACCCTTCAGGTCGCGCAGGCGGACCGGGCGGCCGTTCTGATCTGGGAGCGTGAAGTCGGGGAACGTGGAACCCAGCGCAACCGGCATGGTGTCATCTCCAGGGTGTGCTTCCACTTCGGAGCACCCCCCGGGGGCGATGATCCCACGCGCCGATTCCGGTCATCTCCCGAGCACCCAGTCCACCAGCACCCACGCCAGCATCGCCCCCATCGCCAGAGCGGCGATCAACGGGCCGGCGATGCTGGTCGGCTCGCGCCTGACCGGTCGCTCCGGGTCCCCCACCCCATCCAACCCAACCCCACCCACCAACCCCAGCCGCCCACGCACCTCCCCACTCAGCGCACCCTCACCCGCCCGGGCCGAGTCCTGCACCACCGCGATCACCAGGTTCGCGTCAAACGGTCGCAACCCCATGTGGTGGGCCAGATCCAGCACGATTTTGCGGCGGTCAGGACGCAAGAGCGCCGCCCGCCCGCCTTCCAGCAGCGAACTGGTCTTCACCGCCAGCAGCCAGCGCGGGTCGGTGTTCCCCACGCCCGCCCCGGTCCCAGGGCCCCCGCCCCCAGTCCCCGCCGCGAAGTTCGCCGCCGCCAGGTTCTCCGCCGTTACCGCCGCTCGGGCCGACCAGCTGGTGCCGCCCGGCGCGGGGCGCACCTGTGGCGGCGTGGCCGAGCGCGGCGACTGTCGCCCCAGATCACGCGACAGGTGCGGACGGTCGACAGTGGTGTTGACCAGCCGCAACAGCGTCGGCCGGTCGGTGGTGCCGGGTCGCGGAGTCTGGCCGGGTTGGGGCGGGACAGGAGTCATGGAAGGTCGCGTCAAGGAGGCTAGGGCAAGGGAGATGCCAGCCGGCACGCCCCAAGCGCAACCGACACCCCGGGCACGGCCCATCCTCCACCACCCCCCGCTTCCCCCTCCCACCACCCCCTATTCTCCGCCCGCATGGCCGACGCGCAGACCCCTCCCACCCCCGCCCAGCCGCTCCCCGAGATCCGCACGGAACTCGCCGAGGCCCAGGTTCTGGAACGGCTTGAGACGGCCGCCCGGCGCGGTCGTCTGCCAGGGTTTTTACGTATGCCAGGGTCCACGGCGGGCGGGTTCGTCGCCGATGCCTTCGGCACCCCCTACGACGGCGAGCTTCGAGGGGAGGTCAGCCGGTCGGGCAGCCAGACGGTCGTGCGGTTCTCCACCCGGCTGAAGCCCAAGATGCCCGCGATCTTCCTGGCGATCCTGATCGTGACCGTCTGGCCCGGCGTGGTCCTCACCGAGTCGATGCTCGCCTCGCTGCTGCCGGGCTGGGGCTGGCTGTGGCGGACCACGTGGTACTGGTACCTTCCGCTGACCGTGCCGTTCGTGCCCTGGCTGATGTGGAGCACGCTCAAGCGGTCGCGGGCGGCAGTGCACGCCTCGGCCTTGGAGCAGGTGGGCAAGATCGCAACCGAACTGGGCGCAGCATCCGCCGCCCCCACCCCGGCGAATGCCAAGGGCCCGTGAAAGTCGGTAGGCTTGCCGTGGCAGTCGGCATCCGGCAATCGGCAATCGCAGATTCGTCCTTCATCCATCCCACTCAGCACTCAGCACTCAGCACTCAGCACTCAGCACTCATCGCCCCTCCCCGGAGTTCCCCATGTTCAACCGTCGTTCCCTGATGGCGGCCTCGCTGGCCGGTCTGGTGGCCCTGATGGGCCTGGCTTCCACCAACGTCGCCTGCGCGCGCGAGAGCGCCGACCCGATCAAGGTCGGGCACTACGGCTCGCTCACCGGCGCTCAAGCCACCTTCGGCAAGAGCACCTCCAACGGCATCCGCCTGGCCATCAAGGAGTTCAACGCCGCCGGCGGTCTCAACGGCCGCTTGGTTGAGTTGATCGAGTACGACACCAAGGGCGAGGCCCGCGAGGCCGGGACCGCCGTGACCCGCCTGGTCGCTTCCGACAAGGTCGTCGCGGTGCTGGGCGAAGTGGCCAGTTCGCTCTCGCTGGCGGGCGGGCGCGTGGCGCAGCAGTACGGCGTGCCGATGATCTCGCCTTCGAGCACCAACCCGGCGGTGACCAAGATCGGCAATATGGTCTCGCGCGTGTGCTTCACCGACGACTTCCAGGGCTACGCCGCCGCCAAGTTCGCCTGGGAGAACAAGAAGGCCAAGAAGGTCGCCGTGCTCTTCGACCAGGCCGCGGCCTACTCCAAGGGCCTCAAGGACGACTTCCAGAAGGCCTTCAAGGAAATGGGCGGCGAGATCACCACCACCCAGGCCTTCACGCAGGGCGACCGCGACTTCACCCCGCAGCTCACCGCCATCCGCGAGACCAACCCCGACATCCTCTTCGTCCCCGGCTACTACACCGACGTGGGCAACATCGCGCTCCAGGCCCGCAAGCTGGGCATCACCGTCCCCATGCTCGGCGGCGACGGCTGGGACTCCGAAGAACTGCCCAAGGTCGCCGGCGACGCCATCAAGGGCTCCTACTACGTCAACCACTACAGCCCCGACCAGCCCACCCCCGCCGTGCAGGAGTTCGTGACCAAGTACAAGGCGGAGTACGGCGGCGCGACCCCCGACGGGCTGGCCGCGCTGGGCTACGACGCCGCCAAGATGCTCTTTGATGCGATGAAGCGTTCGGCGAGCCTGTCGGGCAAGGACTTGGCGGCCGCGATCAACTCCACCAAGGACTTCCCGGGCGTGACGGGCGCGATCACCATCGACGAAGGCCGCAACGCCAGCAAGCCCGCGGTCATCGTCGAATACGCCGGCAGCCCGCTGGCGCCGGTGTTCACCGCGTCGGTGGATGTGAAGAAGTAAACGCGGCCAACACGGCCAAGCGGCAACACCGCTGAGCGGAGATAGCCCAAGGGAACACAACCAGCACGGGCGGCGCGTTCGCCGCCCGTTTCTCTTTTTGACACTCCAGCGCCTGGGTGCGCTACTGCTGCAGGTTTTCGAGGTCGTTGAGGTCCTTGGCCCGTCCCGCCGCTCGCTTGTTGGCGATCAGGTCCCCACGACTGATCACCCGTACCGGCACCCCATCCAGCACGCACTCGACGGCGCGTGCGGCACAACTTCTGAAGTCCACCCCGCTGATGCTGGTCAACACTTCGATCCGCACCGGCGGCACGCCCATCCGAATCACCTGCCCCGTTTGCTCGAACATCCTCGGCTCAACCCCGGCGCTCTCAAAGCCAAAGCGACGAATCACCTCCGCGACACGAGCCGCGTTCGCCGCATCAGTGGCCACCCAGATGTCAAGGTCGCCCGTCGGCCTGGGATAGCCGTGATGGGCGACCGCGAAGCCGCCGACCACCAGATAGTCAACGTTCGCCGAGGCGAGCAACTCCAAAAACTCTCTGAAGTCGTCCGGAAGCCGCTGAGCCATAGGCCACGCTCCGCAGGTACAGGAGCGCGGCGATGCGCTCTTCTGGGCTCTTGGTTCGCCAATACGCCCCTTCATCACTCTGGTCAGTCAGCTTCGACACCGAGAACTTGGTGCGGTCAAGGCGAAAGTCAGGCTGACCAGATCGCTTCTCCACCATCAAAGGATACGGTCCCTTGCCGAAGTCCGCCGGACACCCTTAGTCGATAGCCGGCGGGCCCTGAATCCGCCGGAGCATGACGCCGGCCTTCGGTCGCGTCATCCGGGGTAACGTTGGTCATGCCCCGCCGGATTCCCAAGACCCGCGAAGAGTCCCCCGGGCCCAGAACGGGAGACCATGTCATCGCCGAAACCTCGTTCCGGTTCGGCAAGCACAACGTGCGCTTTCGCCTGTTCCAACCGCGAGCGTCCGGGCGGGATTGTGTGTGCGGGTTTGAGTTCAGCCGGGGACGCCATCGGCACGCGGACCGTGCCTTTGGGGTGGACGGTCTGCAATCGCTGCTCCTGGCGTTGGTGAACGCATCGAGTCGATGCAACGAGCTCTATCCCGGCGCCGAGTCCATGGGCGAACAGACCGCACCACTGCCGTTGATCGTCTTTCAGCCCACCGAGAAGCACACCCGCAGGCTCGTGAACGAAATGGAACGCGCGGCGTCGGTCATCGGGTTCGGCGTGGCCGAGTTGCGAACCCTCGTCGGGAGAGGGTCCCGACCGGAGAATTGGCGCGCCGCGCCGAAAGGGCGCTCCTCGCGCCGTGCCCGCGGGTGATCCTTCACACCACCGTCCTTGACTCGGGCGAGGCCGACGCCGGGCGTCTTCTTCTGTGCGACCGTCCTCTCACCCCTCGATCAACTTCCGCGTCGCCTCCGCCCGGTACGCGAAGATCTGATCCAGCCGCGGACGCACGAACCACGAGTGAACCAGGAAGCCCATCGGCACCCGGTACTCCACCGTGTCGCGCACCAGCGTGCCGCCGTCCACGGGCGTGAAGGTGTGCTCGTGGACCCACAGGCGGTACGGGCCCTTGATCTGCTCGTCGATAAAGCGGGCGACGACGCCGTCGGCCCGGGCGGGGCGCGTGCCCGGCGGCTCCCAGGCGTTGATCCGCGTCCGCCAGCGGATGGGCACGCCGTGCAGACGCAGGCGGTAATCGATCAACGCGCCTTCGCGCATCTGGATGGGCGAGGGCGTGACGATGCGGAAGCGGAGAAACGGCGGCGTGATGGCCTCGAGGTTGCCCGCGTCGGCGAAGAACTCGAAGACGCGGTCGAGCGGGGCCCTGAGCGTTTGCGATGTGGTCAGCGTGGGCATGGTGAAGCGTGAAGCATGAGGTGGAACACCCGAAGCAGTCGATGACACTTTATTTCAGAAATGATTGAAAGTCAAGAAAGCAGGCCGTATCCTGTTTTCACATGCTCCCCCACTCACTCATGCCGAGCGGGCAGGCGCGACCCCGCGTCGTCATCGCGGGCGGGAGCGGCTTTCTGGGCTTGAGCCTGGCCGATCACCTCGCCCGCGCGGGCTGGGAGGTGGTGATCCTGTCGCGGTCGGCGCCGCAAACCCGCGCCGCTCGGCACGTGGCGTGGGACGGGCGCACCCTCGGCGCGTGGGCGCTCGAGATCGATGGTGCCGCGGCGGTGGTGAACCTCGCCGGGCGCAGCGTGGACTGCCGCAAGACTGCCCAGCACGCCAGGGAGATCCTCGAGTCGCGCGTGATGTCCACCGGTGCGCTCGGACAGGCGGTGACCGCCGCCGCGCGCCGCCCCGCGGTGTGGGTGCAGATGAGCACGGCGCACATCTACGGCGACCCCGAGGGCGTGATCTGTGACGAGAGCACCCCCACGGGCGTGGGCCTGGCGCCCGACGTGGGGCGCGCGTGGGAGGCCGCGCTGGACGAGGGCTGCCCGGCGGGCGTGAGGCGCGTGATCACCCGTCTGAGCTTCGTGCTGGGGCGGCGCGGGCCGGCAGGCGCGAGCGCGCTTGGACGCCTGGCCCCGCTGGCGCGCTGGGGGCTGGGCGGCACGGTGGGCTCAGGCCGACAGGGCATTTCGTGGATCCACCAGGATGACTTCAACCGCTTCTACGAACTGGCGCTGCGCGACGCCTCGATCAGCGGCGTGTTCAACCTCACCGCGCCCGGGCCGATCAGCAACCGCGAGTTCATGCGCCACCTTCGCCGCGCCGTGGGCGGGCTGGGTCGCTTCATCGGCCTGCCCGCGCCCGCGCCGCTGGTGCGCCTGGGCTCGCGCTTCGTGCTGAACACCGATCCTGAACTGGCCCTGCTGGGGCGGTTCGTGATCTCCAAGCGGCTGGAGGGCGCGGGGTTCTCGTTCAGGTTCCCGGAAGCGGGCGCGGCGCTGCGCGATCTGTTCGGGGCCCCGAAGGCCTAGTAGTTCGGCGTCGGCGCCCGGAAGCGCTTCATGTCGATCGACTTGAAGTAGTCGATGGTCTTGCGCAGGCCCTCGGCCAGCTGGGTCTTGGGCTCCCAGCCCAGCACCTTCTTCGCCAGCGTGATGTCGGGCTGGCGCTGGCGCGGATCATCGGCGACGGCGGGCTTGAACACGACCTTGGACTTGGCGCCGCACATCTCGAAGACCATCTCGGCGAGCTGCTTGATGGTGAACTCGGTGGGGTTGCCGATGTTGACCGGGCCCACAAACGAGTCGGGACCTTCCATGAGGCGGATGAGCCCGTCGACCAGATCGTCGACATAGCAGAACGAGCGGGTCTGCGCCCCGGTGCCGAAGATCGTGAGATTCTCGCCCAGGAGCGCCTGGCGGATGAAGTTGCTCACCACCCGACCGTCGTACGGGTGCATGCGCGGGCCGTACGTGTTGAAGATGCGGGCGACGCGGATGTTGACGCGGTTGGACCGGTGGTAATCGAAGAACAGCGTCTCGGCGGCGCGCTTGCCCTCGTCGTAGCACGCGCGGGGCCCGATCGGGTTCACGTGCCCCACGTAGCTCTCGGTCTGCGGGTGCACCTCGGGGTCGCCGTAGACCTCGCTGGTGGAAGCCTGGAGCACCTTGGCCCGGCACCGCTTGGCCATGCCCAGCACGTTGATGGCCCCCAGCACCGAGGTCTTCATCGTCTTGATGGGGTTGTACTGGTAGTGGCCCGGCGCGGCGGGGCAGGCGAGGTTGTAGATCTGATCCACCTCGAGCCACAGCGGGTGCGTCACGTCGTGGCGGATGAGCTCGAAGTTGGCCTTGCCCAGCAGATGGGAGACGTTGTCCTTCTGGCTGGTGAAGAAGTTATCGATGCAGATCACATCGTGCCCGCGCTCGACCAGTCGGTCGCACAGGTGCGAGCCGAGGAAGCCGGCTCCGCCGGTGACCAGGATGCGCTTGACGCTGTTGGGCATGGGGACCAAGGACGGGGGGCGGGGTGTTCTGCGGCGTGAAGTATTGCCGCCCCGGGCCCGTCGCGTCGGCGCGGGCCGGCCGGGTCATGGGCCCGGGGGGACGCGGAGCTGCATGCCCACTTTGAGTTCGTCGGGGCTCCTGAGCTTGTCCTTGTTGGCTTCGTAGAGCTTCAGGTACCCGTTGGGGGCGGAGTAATACTGCTTGGCGATGCTGCTGAGCGTTTCGCCCGACTTCACGGTGTGCACCGTCTCCTGCACCGGCGAACCGCCGCCCGGACCCGGAGCGGGCACCGGGCGGGCCGATTCACGCAGTCCTTCCGGAACCTGGTCGTCGGTGGTCTTCACCGTGACGACGCGGCCCTGGATGTTCTCAGGGTCAACGGGGATCTTCAGCACCGTCCGCCCCGGGATCAGCTTGGTCGGGGGCACCAGCGGGTTGGATCGGGAGATGGCCTCGGCGTACTTGGCATGGCCCAGCAGCTTGCGGGCAATCACTTCAAGCGAGGTATCGCCCCGCTGCACGGTGTATGACGTGAACTTCGGCGGCACCACGCCCGTCACTTCAACCGGCTTGGGCGGCACGACCACCGGCGGCAACGCGGGCTCCGGCTCCGGCGGCGGCGCGGGGACCGCCGTGCGGGGCTGAGCGAGCTGGGCCGCGGGCGGGGCGTCGGCGAAGGTGATCGGGGGCGGCCCGGGCTCATAGAGCCAGTACGTCACCACCCACACCCCCAGCAGGAGCGCGAAGACGGCCACGGGCTTTGCGGCGGAACTGGCGGCCATGTCGGGTGCTTCCTCCTCCCCCTTTATCGGTCGGGCTGAGGGCGGGTCTTGCGGGCTTTGGCATCAGGTTGAGGGCAGCGCGCCCGGGCCGGGGCCCGGGCCGGCGGGGGCGGCCGGGGGCTGGCCGCCGGCGGTCACGTCGAGCTTCTTGCTCCACGCCAGCGGGGCCGCGATGGCCACCGAGGAGTAGGTGCCCGTCAGCACGCCGACCAGGAAGCAGAACGCGAACGGGCGGATGGCCTCGCCCGCCATCAGGTAGATCACGAGCGTCGCCACGATGACCGACCCGCCGGTCATGATCGTCCGGCTGAAGGTCTGGTTCACCGACAGGTTCACCATCGCCCGGCTGGCGTAGGGCAGCTTGCCGCGGTTCTCGCGGATGCGGTCGAGGATGACGATCGTGTCGTTGAGCGAGTAGCCCAGCAGGGTGAGCACCGCAGCGATGACGTTCAGGTCGATCTTGAAGGGCAGGATGCCCAGGGTGGCGGCGGCGCCGGGGCTGCTCTCGTAGATGAACTCCGCGACCGCGATCGCCCCCACCGCCACGAAGCAGTCGTGCAGGGTCGAGAGGATGGCCGCCAGCGAGTAGCGGAAGCTGTTGAACCGCACCCAGACGTAGATGGTGATCATCAGCGCGCTGAGCAGGATGGCCACGATCGCCTGGTTCACGAACGTGCGGGCGATGGCGGCCGAGAACTCCTCGACGCTGGCGATGGACTGGTCGCGTCCAAGCGCCGCGTCAAACAGCTCCCACTCACGGTCGCGCATCTCCCGGTTCCAGCGCTGCTGGTCGTCGGCGTAGCGGACCGTGGGGTCAGACACCAGGAACGCCACCGACTTGACGTTGTTCTCGTCACCATCCAGCACCACCCACTGGTGGGCCCGCGTGGCGGCGGTGGAGAACTGCGGGTCATTGCGGAAGGCGTTGATGCGCTGCTCGAGTTGGCGGATGCTCACCGGCCCCGGCGAGATGTTTTCGAGCACCACGACCGCGCCGTTGATGTACTGGTCGGGGATCACCGTGTCCGTCCGCCAGCCCTTGGAGGCGGGGCTCAGCCGCTCCAGCACGCGGGCCAGATCGGCCACGGGGACGGGCAGCACGCGCTCAGCGGCGAGCTCGGGCTCGCCCGCGCCCACGTAACGCAGCTTGGCCTGAACGTCCAGTTTGTCCTTGAACGTCTGGGTGATCAGGTCACGCACCGCCTCGGCGTCGCGCAGTGTGGTCTTGATCTGGAACGTCCCGCTGGTCACCCGGTCGGCGGCCGGGTTGATCGCCAGCACTTCGGAGCTGCGCAGGGCGCTGAGGCCCTCGGCGTCCAGCCGGTCGCTGGTGATCGCCTGCACGCGGTTCTCGACCTCGGCCCGCGTCATGGTCAGGCGGTTGCCCGCGTCGTCGTTGCGGAACTGCAGCGTGAGCTTGGTGCCGCCGCGGAACTCGGTGTCCAGCACCGACGCCCCGCGCGAGACCACCACGCCCACCGCCAGAATCGTGACGATGATGGAGAAGACGTAGAAGAAGTAGCGGTACTTGAGCCAGTCGATGTTCGGGGTGATGGCCCGCTGCAGCGCGGGGATGGCCAGGGGCAGCATCCCGATCTTGCGCCAGTGGGCCTTCTCGATGAGCCAGAAGTAGATGACGCGGGTGACGTAGAGCTGAGCGAACAGCGTCGTCAGCACGCCGATCGACATGGTGATCGCGAAGCCCTTGATCTCCTGCGTGCCCATGAACCCCAGCACCACGCACACGATCAGGTTCGTGATGTTCCCGTCCACGATCGCCGACATGGCCTTGGCGTAGCCCAGGCGGACCGCCGTTCGCAGGTCGTGACCTCGCTGCAGTTCTTCACGCATGCGCTCGAAGATCAGCACGTTGGCGTCCACCGCCATGCCGAAGGTGAGGATGATGCCCGCGATGCCCGGGAGCGAGAAGGCCGACCGGTTGATGGCCATGATCGCCAGGATGAGCAGCGCGTTGACCGCCAGCGCAAACACCGCGATCACCCCGCCCGACCAGTAGTACACGACGATGAACCCGGCGACCAGCACGAACGACACCACGCCCGCGTACAGCCCGCGCTGAAGGTTGTCGGCGCCCAGTTCAGGCCCGATGGTCTGCACGCTGATCGGCTCGGGCGAGAGCTTCGCGGCCAGCGACCCGGCCGCCAGAACGCGCACGACGTAGTTGATCTCGTCGGGGGTGAACGAACCCTCGATGACGCCGCTGCCGCCGATCGCCCCGTTGATGTTGGGCGCGGTGTACACCTGGTCGTCCAGGAGCACGGCCATGGGCTTACGGATGTTGTTGCCGGTGAGACGCCGCATCTTGTCGGCGCCCAGCGCGTCCATGTTGAAGGCGATCGACGGGCGGCCGAGCTGGTCCGCCGACTGCCGCGCGCTCGACACGCGCCACGAACCTTCGTTCTGCGTCAGGCGGCTGCCCGGCGCGTTCCACAGCAGCAGGTAGATCTGCCCGTCGAACGACGTCGCCACCATGTCGTAGCGCGAGGCGAAGTACGAGATGGGGTCGGTCACCAGGGCCTGGGCGTCGGCCCGGCTGTCGAACCAGCCCTCGAGCTTGTTCAGGCGGTACCAGCCCAGTTCCGGGTCGCGCACCGCGCCCGGGCCCCCGCGCGACAACTGGTCGCGCAGGGTGGCGATGCGGTCGGGGCTCACGATGGTGTCGCTGGCGCGGACACCGATCCGGAAGTCCAGCACGCCCGCGCCGCGGAGCATGCGCTTGAGGTCCTCGGGGTCGTCCAGTGACTTGCGGAACTTGGCGTACTCCGCGTGACGCGCGATCACCTCGTCGATGCGGGCGGACGCCGCCGGGTGCGACGCCTTCAGACGGGCGATCGCCTGCTTGCGCGGCGACTCCATGAACATGAACTTGCCGTCGGGCCCGCGCTCGCGGAGCGGCAGGTCCTTGTCGGACAGTTCAAAGATCCGCCGCACGCTGGCGGGGTCGATCGCGGTCGCCAGGGCCGCGTCGCGGGCTTTGCCAAAGTCGGCCTGGGTCTGGGCCACGGCGCGGGCCGCGCCGGTGAAGGCGGCCTCCGCGTCGTCGCGGGCCTTGGTAAGCGGGTCAAGTTCGGTCACCGGCGCGCCGGCGCCCTGCGCCTGCTTCAGCCGGGCCTCCGCCTCGTCGATCGCCTTCTGCAGGTCGCCCCGGCGAGCCGCGAAGTCGGCGCGGGCCGCCTCCGATGCGTCATACGCAGCCGCCGCGGCCTGCAGCAGCTTCAGCCGCTCCGCGTCGCCCGCGGCCATTTCGGTCAGACGAGCGCCGCGCTGGTCGGCCGGCAGCGTCATCACGCTCGCGAACTGCTCCGCCGACAGCGCACCCTGCCCCAGAGCCTCCACCGCCTTGTCGTACGCCGCCCGAAGGCTCTGCACCTTCGGCGTGGGCAGGGGCATGGTGATCTGGATGCGGCTGGAGCCCAGCTGCTCCATCGTGATGTCGAACTGGTTGCTCGGGTCCACGCGGCCCTTGAGCAGGTCGATCATCCGCGAGATCGTGTCGCTGGCGTCGGTGGGCTTCAGTTCCACCTGGTACACGAGGCTCACGCCGCCGGCCAGGTCCTTGGCGCGGCGGAGCTGCGTGTCGGGCGGCAGAATCGCGTACACCGACAGAAGGATGATGACCAGGACGAGAATCGTGTTGCGGTACAGGTGTCGCATGGAGAGATCGCGGCTATCGGCGTGCGGGGGAAAGGTCCGGTCGTGACTCGGGCGTTACACGCCCACCTTGGCCCCGGCGGGCTTGGGCTCGCTGGCCGAGCCGGCCTTCTCGGAGGCCCGGCGCGTGACCGACTGGATCGCCGAACGGGCGAACTTGATGCGGGTGTTGCTGACCTCGTCGACGCGGATCGTCACCTCGTCGTCGCGGATCTCCGCGATGTGCCCGAGGATGCCGCCCACGGTCTGCACGCGGTCGCCGGTGGACAGGCTCGCGAGCATCTCCGCCCGCTTCTTCCGCTCCTTGCGACCCGCCATCGAGGTCATCACGATCATGAGGATGAACAGGCCGCCGATGATGAGCAGCGGCATCAGGCTCTGCATCGGGCTCATCGGGGGCTGCGCCGGCAGCGGAGTCGCGCCGGGCTGGCCCACCACGCCCGTGCCTTGAGCGGCCGTGGGGCTCTGGGCGCCCGCGGGCATGCCCGCCACGCTGGCCGGGGCCGCGGTGGCCGCGGGCGCAGGGTTGGCCGAAGGCGAGACCGTGGGGCCCGCGCCCGGAGCGGGGGCGGTGGGCTGGAGAGCGAGCACGAGTGTCATCGACATGAGTCGGTTTCCGTAAGGCGGATCGAACCCGTCGCGCGGCCAAGCCGACGCGGGCCCGGGAGTCGAGCCGCAAGGTTAGGCGAACCGAGGGTGTCCGGCGCGAACCGAGGCCCGCTCAGGGGACGCCCGAGCCGACCAAGGCCGGGGCGGCCACCGGGAAACGCCCGACCAAGCCCGCCCAGTCGTCCTTGGTGATGGCCTCCCGGATCGCGCCCATGAACCGCTGGAAGTAGCGGAGGTTGTGCAGCGTCACCAGGATCGGACCCAGCATCTCCTCAGCCAGGAAGAGATGCCGCAGGTACCCACGGGTAAACGGGCGGGACGGCGCGCCGGTGGTCGAGGGCCACCCGATGCAGGCGGGGCAGTCGCACCCGGGCTCGATGGGCTCGAGATCGGAGGCGAACTTGGCGTTCCGCAGGCGGATCTGCCCGGTGGGGGTGAAGGCGTTGGCGTTGCGGGCGTTGCGCGTGGGGAGGACGCAGTCGAACATGTCCACCCCGGCCAGCACCGCCGCGAGGATGTCGCGCTCGTATCCCACGCCCATCAGGTAGCGCGGCTTGTGGTCGGGCAGCAAGGGCGCGGTGTGGCGGACGACCGCGGCGATGTCCTCGGGCGACTCCCCCACCGCGACCCCGCCGATGGCGTAGCCCGGCAGGTCGATGGCGGTGATGCGCGAGGCGGACCAGGCGCGGGCCTCGGGGTCGGTCCCGCCCTGGACGATGCCGAAGAGGGCCTGGTCGGCGGCCCGGGCGTGGGCGGCCTTGCAGCGCTCCAGCCAGCGGACGGTGCGCTCGTTGGCGACGCGGAGCCGCTCGCGCAGGTCAAACTGCTTGCGCCCCCGGGCATCGCGCTTCAGCACGCGGGCCAGGCGCGGATCGACCGGATCGGCGCCGGACTCGGGCCCGGCGGCGGGCGGTGCCTCGGCCGCAAGCGGCGGCGGGCAATCGTCAAACGCCATGATGATGTCCGCCCCCAGCGCGTTCTGAACGGCGATGGAGTCTTCGGGGCGCAGGGTGATCATGGACCCGTCGATGATGGACTTGAAGGTGACGGCGTCGTCGTCGACGCGGTTGAGGTCGGCCATGGAATAGGCCTGGTACCCGCCCGAATCGGTGAGGATGGGGCGGGGCCAGTTCATGAAGCCGTGGAGGCCGCCCAGGTCGCGGACGATCTCCGGTCCGGGGCGCAGGAGCAGGTGATAGGTGTTGGCGAGGCAGATGTCGGCGCCGGAGCGTTCGAGCAGATCGGGCAGGATGCCCTTGACGCTGCCGCGGGTGCCCACGGGCATGAAGGCGGGTGTGCGCACGTCGCCGTGGGGCGTGACGAGCCGCCCCAGCCGAGCGCGCGACACCCGGCTGCGGGCGAGGATATCGAGTCGGACGGCGTCAGCCACGGCGGCGGGCCTCCGTCTCGTTCTTGAGCGTCTGCTTCTCGGCGGGCGAGAGCCTGTCGACGCCCGAGGCGGCAATCTTGGCGAGGATGCGGTCGACCTCGGCGCGGTCGCGCGGGAGGGGAGGGGCGGGAGGGGGCGGCGGGGGGGGCGGGGCGGGGCCGGAGGATTTGTG
>JALHNL010000016.1 GCA_022843545.1 Phycisphaerales bacterium
CGGCGGCCGGTTCCGCCGCGGCCCCCGCCTCGGCCGCCGACCGCCTCAAGGCCCTGCTCGACGAGCACGTGGAGCAGCGGCTGCGGGACGACCCGGAGTCGGCCAGCACGCGCGGCGACCGCCGCTACAACGCCCTGCTCAGGGATGAGTCGCCGGAGGCGTACGCCGCGCGGCGGGCGGCGCACCGCGATCGGCTGGAGCGGCTGAAGGCGATCGACGTGGCGGCTCTGAACGAGGCGGACAGGCTGAACGCGGCGCTCTTGCGGGGCGAGCTGGAGCGGTCGCTGGCGTGGGAGAGGTTCAGCCCCGAGCAGATCCCCATGGACGACCGGCGCGGGCCGGCGGTGTGGCTGCCGCAACTGGGCTCGCGCGTGCCGATGAGCACGGAGCAGGACCGCGCGGACTACGTGTCGCGGCTGGAGGCGATCCCGGCTTACCTCGACCAGCTCATCGTGCAGATGCGGGCGGGCCTGGCGGCGGGGCGGGTGCCGCCGAAGGTGACCGTGACGCGCGTGGCGGAGCAGGCGCGCGAGCACGCGAAGATGCAGATCTGGGGCCGGTCGGACCTGTCGGCGTTCTTTGAGCCTCTGAAGGGCCGGCCCGACGGCGACGCGCTGAAGGAGCGGGCCCGCGCCGCGCTCAAGGGCCCGGTGGCTGAGGCGTTCGGGCGGCTGGCGGACTTTTTGGAGAAGGAGTACGTCCCGGCGTGCCGCGACACGATCGGGGCGTCGCAGGGCGTGGACGGACCCGCGCTCTACGAACTGGCCCTCCGCGACCAGACCACCACGAACCTCAGCGCCGACGAGATCCACGCGATCGGGCTGAAGGAAGTGGCCCGCATCCGGGGGCAGATGTTCCGGGTGATCGCCCGCAGCGACTTCCCGAAGAAGGACGCGCTCAAGGGCGACGAACTCTTCGCGGCATTCACCGAGTATCTGCGGACCGATCCGCGGTTCTACTACACCAGCGCCGACGACCTCTTGAACGGCTACCGCGCGATCGCCAAGCGGGCGGACGCAGAACTCCCGCGGTTCTTCCGCTTGCTGCCGCGCAATCCGTACGGCGTGCGCGCGATGCCGGAGTTCGCCGCGCCCACGTCCCCCACCGCGTACTACTACAGCGGCTCGCTCAAGAGCGGGGTGGCGGGGTTCTTCATCGCCAACACGTACCGGCTGGACCAGCGGCCCAAGTACGAGATGATCCCGCTCACGCTGCACGAGGCGATGCCCGGGCACCACCTGGAGCGGGCGCTGACCGAAGAGCTCGAAGGCCTGCACCCGCTGCGGTCGATGCTGAGCTTCACGGGGTTCGTCGAGGGCTGGGGGCTGTACAGCGAGCGGCTGGGGCTGGAGATGGAGGGGCCGATCCTGACCGAGAAGCAGCTCGATGACGGGCTGGGGCTGGGGATGTACGCGGACCCCTACGACGACTTCGGGCGTCTGTCGTTCGAGATGTGGCGGGCTCTGCGTCTGGTGGTGGACACGGGTATTCACGCCAAGGGCTGGACGCGCGAGCGGGCGATCGAGTACATGGCGGCCAACTCCGCGCTCACTCGGGTGAACATCGAGCGCGAGGTGGACCGCTACATCGCCTGGCCCGGGCAGGCGTGCGCGTACAAACTGGGCGAACTGAAGATCCGCGAGATGCGGGCGCGGGCCGAAGAGCGACTGGGCGCGAAGTTCGACATCCGCGCGTTCCACGACGCGATCTTGGGCGCGGGACCGCTGCCGCAGGACGTGCTGGAGACGCGTGTGAACGAGTGGATCGCCGGCGGCGGGAAGTGAGCGAAGCCCCGCTCTACCCTGCTTCATGGCTGATCTCACCGTCCGCGCGTTCCAAGACCTGATCCGCGAGAAGTACTACGCCACCGACAGCGCCCGCGGCGTGCCGGCGACGTTCATGTGGTTCATCGAGGAAGTGGGCGAGCTCTCCACCGCGCTGGCCGAGAACGGGCCGGGCAAGACCCCCACGCCGGAACAGAAGGCCAACCTGAGCGAGGAGTTCGCCGACGTGTTCGCGTGGCTGTGCACGCTGGCGAACATCAGCGGGGTGGACATGAGCAAGGCGCTGGAGAAGTACACGGTGAAGGGCGTGAAGGATGGGGTGAAGACGTGAGATGAATGAAGGCGGGGACCGTCCGGCTCACCCCGCAAGGCTTGCTCACCCCAGCCCCTCCCACTCCGCGCAGCCCAGCATCAGATTCGCGTTCTGCACTGCCTGGCCGCTGGCCCCCTTCACGAGGTTGTCGATGGCCGCGATGATGACCGCCCGCCCGTGGACCACGCGGGCGTTGACGTGGACCTGGTTGGTGTGCTGCACGTCGCGCAGGGTCGGTGCGTCGGCGCGAACGCTCACGAAGCGCTCGCCGGCGTAGGCCTCGCGCAGAGCGCTCATGAGTGCTTCGGTGGTGACGCCGGGGGCGGGGGTGGCGTAGATCGTCTCGAGAATCCCGCGTGTCACGGGCAAGAGGTGGGGAACGAAGAGCGCGGAGGCCTCTCGCCCCTGGTCGGCCGAACCACCCAGCATGCGGAGCGTCTGCTCGATCTCCGGCTGATGGCGGTGGACGCCGATGCCGTAGGCGCTGAAGTTCTCGTTGGCTTCGGGGTAGTGCAGGTTGGGCTTGGGGTCGCGCCCCGCGCCGCTGACGCCCGAGGCGGCGCTGATGATGATGCCTGTGCGATCGACCAGCCCCGCGCGAAGAAGAGGGATCAGCGCGGTCGCCGCGGCGGTGGGATAGCAGCCGGGATTCGCGACCAGACGGGCGGATCGCACCCGGTCGCGGGCGTGCTCGGTGAGGCCGTAGACCGCGTGCTCCAGGCCCGCGGCGTCGTGGTGCTCATGCCCGTAGGCGGCGGCGTAGACCGCGGGGTCGAGCAGGCGGTAGGCGGCGGAGAGATCCACGACCTTCACGCCGCGCTTGAGCAGCGCGGGCGCGTGGGTCATCGCGGCTTCGTGGGGCAGGCACAGAAAGGCGAGCGAGCAGCGCTTGGCGATCGCGTCGTGATCGATTTTCTCACACTGGGGGTTTACGCCCACGGCCTGCAGGCGGCCCGACAGCCGCGGGAACTCGGCGTCGATCCGCGGCGGATTGTCGCGTGCGCTCCCCAGGCACTCGATCCGCAGCGACGGGTGACGCAGCAGACTCTCGATGAGTTCAAGACCGGTGTAGCCCGTGGGCCCGAGGATGGCGACGCGGTGTGACATGGTCGATTGTTGCTCCAGGGCAAGGGCCAGACCCGCTGGGCGGGTTCATTTCCGGCTGGCGCCGGGGACCCACAGCACGTCGCCCTTGCCGTCGTCGTTGGCCACCCGTCCCAGCACAAAGAGGAGATCCGACAGGCGGTTGAGGTACTTGATCGTCTCGGGGTTCGTGCTCTCGGATTGCTCGCTGAGCAGCGTGACACCGATGCGTTCGGCGCGGCGCGTCACCGTCCGGGCCACGTGCAGGGCGCAGGCGAGGGCCGAGCCGCCGGGCAATACGAAGGAGTTGAGCGGGGCAAGCCGGTCGTTGTAGAGGTCGATGGCCTCCTCCAGGCGCTGCGTCTGCGAGGGCAGCACGCGCAGGCGCGACTTGGCGCCAGCCTTGTCGCCTTTCTCCGCCTTGTCGATGGGGCAGCACAGGTCGGCGCCCACGTCGAAGAGATCATTCTGGATTGACCGCAATAGGTCGCCGATGCGGGCGGTGGCGCTGCCCGGGCTGGCGGCGGCGCACAGGTTCACGCACACGCCCAGCGCGGCGTTGGCCTCGTCGACCGTGCCATAGGCCTCCACCCGCGGGTCATCCTTGCTGACGCGCTTGCCGTCGCCCAGCCCGGTGGTGCCGGCGTCGCCGGTCTTGGTGTATATTCGGTTGAGCTTGACCATGGGTCGGCCTTTCGACAGCGCGGGCGACAGGAGGTTGCCGTGAGCGTCACGAGCACAGCGGCGGGATCAAGCGGAGTGTACCGGGTGCGGGAGAAGGGCGAAGTCCGGTCGGCGGAGGCGGGCGCGGGGCGCGGGCTGCTGCGCCGCTGGGCGTGGCGCAGCCCTGTTCATTCTCCCCGCGCCGGCGGCGAGGGGCTCGCGGAAGCCGTGCTGCTGGCTCGCGGGCTGGCCGGCGAGGCGGCGTCTCGCTTTCTTGAACCCAAACTCACGCACCTGCACGATCCGTCGCTGATCCCTGATCTTGATCGCGCGGCGGAACGCCTGCTGAACGCGCTCAAGGCCGGCGAGCCGGTGGTCATCTACGGCGACTATGACGTTGACGGCGTGACCGCTACGGCGATCCTGTTCCACACCTTCCGCGCGATCGCCCCCGAGGCCCGGGTGAGCACGTACGTCCCCCACCGCGTGGACGAGGGATACGGCGTTCACACCGCGGCGCTCGAGACGCTCGCGGCGCAAGGTGCGAAGGTGGTGGTGACGGTGGACTGCGGCGTGTCGGCGATCGCCCCCGCCAAGCGGGCTCGCGAACTGGGTCTGGACCTGATCGTGACCGACCACCACAACCCGCCCGCGCGGCTGGAAGACCTGCCCGAGGCCTTCGCGGTGGTGCATCCGCGGAGGCCGGATTCGCGCTACCCCTTCGGCGAACTCTCGGGCGCGGGCGTGGCATTCAAACTCGCCTGGCGGCTGGCGACGATGCACTCGGGCGCGATCAAGGTCAACAAGGGGCTGCAGACGCTGCTGCTGGACCTGCTGCCCTTCGCGGCGCTGGGGGCGATCGCCGACGTGGTGCCGCTGGTGGACGAGAACCGCGTGATCGCGTGGGCGGGCCTGGGGCGGATGAGATCGTCGCCGGTGGCGGGGCTGGGCGCGCTCATCAGGGCCTCCAGTCTCGATGCGCCGAAGGTGAGTTCGTGGGACGTGGGATTCAAACTGGCCCCGCGTCTGAACGCCTCGGGGCGCATGGCGCACGCGGCGGCCGCCGTCGAACTCTTCACCACCGCCACGCCCGAGCGTGCCCGCGAGATCGCCGAGGACCTCGAGAAGCACAACCACGAGCGGCGCGCGGTGGAGGCGAAGATCTTTGAGCAGGCCGCGGAGATGGCCGCGCGCGCGGGCATGGACCGCGACGACCGCCGCGCGGTGGTGCTCGCCCACGCCGAGTGGCATCCGGGCGTGGTGGGCATCGTGTGCTCGCGGCTGGTGGAGCGGTTCGGGCGGCCGGCGATCCTGCTCGCTCTCAGCGAGGGCTCGGCGCACGGCTCATGCCGATCCATCCCGGGCTACCCCATCGTGACCGGGCTGGCCTCCGCCGCCCCGCTGCTCACGAAGTTCGGCGGGCACGACATGGCGGCGGGCCTGGCGCTGGACGCCGCGAACGTGCCCGCGTTCGTCGAGGCCTTCACCGCGCACGCCAACGCGGCGATCAGCGTCGAGCAGCTCACCCCCACGCTCACGATCGACGCGGCGGCGGACCTGGGCGAACTCACCGTCGGCGCGGTGAAGAGCCTGGAGCAACTGGAGCCGCACGGCGCGGGCAACCCGGGCGTGAGTGTGCTGGTGCGCGGGGCCCAGATCGCGGCCCCGCCCGCGCCGCTGGGCGCAACGGGCAAGCACCTGGCCATGACGCTCCGCGCGCCCGGGCAGGTGAGTGTCACCCGCGTGGTCGGCTGGAACTGGGGCCCGCGCCGAGCCGAACTGGTCAGCGGGCAACGGGTGGACGCGGTGGTCTGCCCGGCCATCTCCACCTTCGGGGGCGGCGCGAAGGTGGAGCCGGAACTCAAGGACCTGCGGCTGCTGTAGGGCCCGAGAGGGGCGGAGAGGCTGCCCACCCGGACACGCGCTAAAATGAAGCTGAAGGAGCCCCGCCATGACCACCATGTCCCCCGCGCCCGCGGCCCACGTGAAGCCCAGCAACGACCCGCTGCAGCTCATCGATGTTGACCACGTGCAGTTCTACGTCGGCAACGCCAAGCAGGCCGCGTTCTTCTACGCCCACTGCTTCGGCTTCCAGATCGAGCAGGTGGGCGACCTCACCAGCGGCTATCGCGACGCGGCGCACTACCTGCTCACGCAGGGGAACATCCGGTTCATCCTCACCTCGGGCCTGTCGCCCACGCACCCGTCGAACATGGAAGTGGCGATGTTCGGCGACGGCGTAAAGGACATCGCCTTCACCGTGTTTGACGCGGAGAAGGCCTACGAGCGCGCGGTGAAGAACGGCGCCGAGAGCGCGTACGAGCCGCGGGTGTACAAGGACGATCAGGGCACGGTGAGGATGGCGGCGATCAAGACCTTCGGGCGCGTGGTGCACACGTTTGTGTCGCGAACCGGGGCGTACGACCTGACCAAGGTGAAGCAGGGCGGGCTCTTCAAGCCGCGCTTCCGGAAGATGGAGATGGGCGGCAGCGGCCACAACGCGGCCATCTCGCCCGTCGTGTCCATCAATGAGTACAACAAGAAGAACCCCTGCGGGCTCAAGTACGTGGACCACCTGGTGGGCAACGTCGAACTGGGCAAGATGAACTACTGGGTCAAGTTCTACGAGGACGTGCTCGAGTTCTCGATGTTCAAGCACTTTGACGACAAGGACATCGCCACCGACTTCTCGGCGCTGATGTCCAAGGTCATGGCCAGCGGCAACAACCTCATCAAGATCCCCATCAACGAGCCCGCGCCGGGCAAGAAGAAGAGCCAGGTGCAGGAGTACCTCGACTGGCACAGCAACACCCCCGGCGTGCAGCACCTGGCCCTTCGCACCGATGACGAGCTGCACTCCATCGCCGCCTTGCGCGCCCGCGGCGTCGACTTCCTCACCCTGCCCGACACGTACTACGAGAAGGTCTGGGACCGCGTGAACGGCACGCTCAAGACCCACGGCAAGCCCGAGGTGAAGGAAGACCACAAGAAGATCCACGACCTGGGCATCCTCGTCGACGCGGACGACGAGGGGTACCTGCTGCAACTGTTCACCAAGCCCCTGCAGGACCGCCCCACGCTGTTCTTCGAGATCATCTGCCGCCGCGGGTCGCAGAGCTTCGGGAAGGGGAACTTCAAGGCGCTGTTCGAGGCTCTGGAGCACGAGCAGGCGCGGCGGGGCAATCTTTAAGCGGGACTTCGCCCACAACCCAGCCCCATCAGAGCTCCCGACTTCAGCCGGGGGTTCTTTCCTATCCCGTCCGACACCCTATCAACATCCGCCCGGGCGTCGTGCTCGAAGGGGCTAGGGCCACCTCCGCGCACCCGTCGCGTCATGTCTTGCGCGCTCCCCGCTCCTATCCTTCCGCAAACTCACGCACCCCACCGAGACCTCCATGTCCACCACCCCCACCCACGCCTCCGCCGCGTCCGGCGCGGCCGCCGCCAACGGGCATTCCGCCTCCCACAGCCACGCCGCCTTCCGCCACCCGGACCCGGCCCCGCTGCAGCCCACCGACGGCTTCATCCACCGCCATATCGGACCCAGCGAGGCCGACATCGCCGACATGCTGGCCGAAGTGGGCTACCCCTCGCTGGACGCCTTCACCGACGCCGTGGTGCCCGCCGACATCCGCCTCAAGAAGCCGCTGAACGTGGGCCCGTGGCGCGGCGAGCACGAGCTGCTGAACGAACTCAAGGCTATCGCGGGCAAGAACCAGGTCTTCCGCTCATTCATCGGCATGGGCTATCACGGCACGATCACCCCGCCGGTGATCCAGCGCAACGTGCTGGAGAACCCGGGGTGGTACACGCAGTACACGCCGTATCAGGCCGAGATCGCGCAGGGCCGCCTCGAGGCGCTGTTGAACTTCCAGACGATGGTGAGCGACCTGACGGGCCTGCCGCTGGCGGGCGCGTCGCTGCTGGACGAGGGCACCGCCGCCGCTGAAGCGATGGCGATGTGCTACTCGATCAGCGGCGGTCACGGCTCGGCGCGCGACACCTTCCTGATCGCCGACGACTGCCACCCCCAGACCATCGCGGTCGTCAAGACCCGCGGCGAGTCGCTGGGCGTAACGATCAAGACCGTCACCCTGCCCCGCGGCGGGCCGGATGCGGGCCTCAAGGGGCTCGACCTGTCGAAGGTCTGCGGCGTGCTCGTGCAGTATCCGACCACCGACGGGCGAGTGGAGTGCTTCGACCGCGTGTGCGAGATCGTGCACGCCGGCGGCGCCACGGTGGTGGCCGCGGCTGATCTGCTCGCGCTCACGCTGCTGAAGCCCCCGGGCGAATGGGGCGGCGGCGGGGCCGACATCGTCGTGGGTTCGGCGCAGCGCTTCGGCGTGCCCATGGGCTTCGGCGGGCCGCACGCGGCCTTCATCGCCACCAAAACCGAGCACTCGCGGCGCATGCCCGGCCGCCTGATCGGTGTCTCCAAGGACGCCCAGGGCAACACCGCCTTGCGCATGGCGATCCAGACCCGCGAGCAGCACATCAAGCGCGACAAGGCCACCAGCAACATCTGCACCGCCCAAGCCCTGCTGGCGATCATGGCCAGCCTCTACGCCTGCTACCACGGGCCCGAGGGCCTGCGGCGCATCGCCCTGCGCGTCCACACGCTCACGCAGACGCTCCGCGCCGGGCTGCTCAAGCTCGGGCACGCCATCGCCGAGGACCTGGTCTTCGACACGCTGCGCGTCAAGGTCGCCGGCAAGCACACCGCGGCTCAGGTCATTCAGAACGCCCGCGCCAAGCGCATCAACCTCCGCGACTTCGGCGACGGCACGCTGGGCGTGGCCCTCGACGAAGCCACCACCACCGCGGATCTGCGCGACTTGCTCGCCGCATTCGGCGGCGGCGCAGAGGACCTCGCGGCCCTGGCCGCCGGCG
Organism: Phycisphaerales bacterium; assembly: GCA_022843545.1. Taxonomy (GTDB): domain Bacteria; phylum Planctomycetota; class Phycisphaerae; order Phycisphaerales; family UBA1924; genus JALHNL01. Next base: position 8,734 of record JALHNL010000016.1, read on the forward strand.
CGCGGGTGGCCCTGCCTCCGGCCTTTGCCCGCCAGAGCGGGTACCTCACCCACCCGGTCTTCAACACCCACCACAGCGAGCACGAACTCACCCGCTACATCTTCAAGCTCATGGGGCGCGACCTGAGCCTCACCCACAGCATGATCCCGCTGGGCTCGTGCACCATGAAGCTCAACGCCACCAGCGAGATGCTCCCGGTCACCTGGTCCGAGTTCGGCGCGATCCACCCCTTCGCGCCCGCCGAGCAGACCCGCGGGTACGCCGAGTTGTTCCGCACGCTGGAGGCGTGGCTCGCGGATATCACGGGCTTCGCCGCCGTCAGCCTGCAGCCCAACGCCGGCTCGCAGGGTGAGTACGCCGGGCTGGTCGTCATCCGCGCGTATCACCAGTCGCGCGGCGACCACCACCGCACCGTCTGCCTCATCCCCGACAGCGCCCACGGCACCAACCCCGCCAGCGCGGTCATCGCCGGCTTCAGCGTCGTGCCCGTCAAGTGCGACACGATGGGCAATGTGGACATCCCCGACCTGAAGGCCAAGGCCCAGCAGCACGCCAAGGACCTGGGCGCCCTCATGGTCACCTACCCCTCCACTCACGGCGTCTTTGAGGCCGGCATCCGCGAGATCTGCCGGATCGTCCATGAGAATGGCGGGCAGGTGTACATGGACGGCGCGAACATGAACGCCCAGGTCGGGCTCACCAGCCCGGGCGCGATCGGCGCGGACGTGTGCCACCTCAACCTCCACAAGACGTTCTGCATCCCCCACGGCGGCGGCGGGCCCGGCATGGGCCCCATCGGCGTGGCGGCGCACTTGGCGCCCTTCCTCCCCGGCCATCCCGTCGTGACGCCCAACGCGAGCCCCAAGGCCATCGGCCCCATCAGCGCCGCGCCCTGGGGCAGCGCCAGCATCCTCACCATCAGCTGGGTCTACATCGCGCTCATGGGCTCCGATGGCCTCAAGAAGGCCACCCAGGTCGCCATGCTCAACGCCAACTACATGGCCAAGCGTCTCTCCAAGCACTACGGGCTGCTCTACACCGGTCAGCACGGCCTGGTCGCCCACGAGTTCATCCTCGACTGCCGCCCGTTCCAGGCCCTCGTCGGCATCAAGCCCGACGACATCGCCAAGCGCCTCATGGACTTCGGCTTCCACGCCCCCACCATGTCGTGGCCCGTCCCCGGCACACTCATGATCGAGCCCACCGAGAGCGAGCCCAAGGCCGAGCTCGACCGGTTCATCGATGCGATGGTCACGATCCGCCAGGAGATCGGGGCGATCGAGCGCGGCGATTGGCCCCGCGAGGACAACCCGCTCAAGAACGCCCCCCACACCGCCGCGGTCTGCACCGCCGACGAGTGGACGCGTCCGTACCCCCGCTCGGTGGCGGCCTTCCCCGCCGCCTGGCTGCGGGACCACAAGTTCTGGCCCGCCGTGGGCCGGGTTGACAACGCTTACGGCGACCGCAACCTGGTCTGCACGTGCCCGCCGATGAGCGCGTACGGGTCCTGAGGACCGGTGATGGCCTGACGCCCCGTTGCCCTCCGGACCGCCGGTTGTGCGTCTATCCTCGCGCTCGCGTCGAATACACAGCCGGGGCCAAGGCCCGCCAGTTCGGCCCGTCACCCCGAAGGAGCCAGTCCCATGCGCCTCACCGAACGCCTCGTCACCTACACCGGCCTCGCCGTCGCCATCGGTCTGGGCCTCAGCGCCGCCTCTTCCCGCTTCGAGGCTTCGGCCTACGCCCGGGGCTCGGCGGTGATCTCGGCGGACACGACCCCCAAGATCGCGACCTGCGACGTCTTCAAGATCGCCGGCAAGCTCATGGAGACCGAGCTCTACACCAAGCAGATCACCGACAAGCGGGACGAACTCAAGAACCAGCTCACCCCGCTCGAGAACGAGCTCAAGACGCTGGGCGACAAGCTCCGCGCGATGGGCCCAAACGCCCAGGGGCCGGAGGCCGAGCAGACGGCCCAGGAGTTCCAGAGGAAGCAGACCGAGTACCTCAAGCTCGGGCAGGGGCTCGATGACCAGATGAACAAGTTCATCGCCGAGCAGAACTTCGACGCGTACAAGAAGGTGCTCGACTCCATCAACGCGGTGGCCGAGCGTCGCGGGTACACCCACGTGTTCAGCACCCGCTCCACCGACGACATGAAGGCCCCGGCCAACCCGCCGGCGTTCCTGCAGGGCGTGCTGGCCCGCCCGCTGGCCAAGTCGCCCACCGCCGACGACATCACCGACGACGTCTTGGCCGACCTGAAGGTCTAGTGACGCCCCGGCCTGCTCCACCCCCGCGCGAGGGCCCCCACCGGTGACCATCCCCGACCGCGCCCACATCGCCACCGAGCAGCGCAACCCGCGCACCATGGACCTGCACCGGCTCTCGGTGGAGGGTTGCGTGAGGGCGCTGTGCCGAGAGGACGCCGCGGTCATCACGGCGATTGAGCGGGCGGGCGACGCCATCGCCGCGTTTATCCGAGCGGTAGAGCCGGGCTTCCTCGCGGGCGGGCGGCTGGTGTACGTCGGCGCGGGCACCTCCGGGCGGCTGGGTGTGCTGGACTCCAGCGAGATCCCGCCCACCTTTCACCTGCCGCCAGGGCGGATCATCGGCCTCATCGCCGGCGGCGACTCCGCCCTGCGCATCAGCAGCGAGGGCAAGGAGGACGACCCCGACGGAGCCCGCCCGGACCTCTCCGCCCTCGCGCTCACCGATCGCGACGCGGTGCTGGGCATCGCCGCCGGCGGCACCACGCCCTACGTCCACGGCGCGCTGGCCTTCGCCAAGTCGTGCTCGCCCGGTTGCGTCACGGGGCTGCTGTCCTGCTCCGCGCTCGCCTCGCCCGCCTCGCACGTGGACTTCCCCATCGTGCTCGACACCGGTCCCGAGGCCCTCACCGGCTCCACCCGCATGAAGGCCGGCACCGCCACCAAGCTCGCGCTCAACACCATCAGCACCACCCTCATGATCCGCTCTGGGCGCGTGTATGAGAACCTGATGGTGGACATGAAGGCGACCAACCAGAAGCTGCGCGACCGCGCCGCGAGGATCGTCTCGACGCTCACCGCCCTCCCGCGTGAAGAAGCCTTCGCCCTTCTCGACCGCGCGGGCGGCGCGGTCAAGACCGCGGTGGTCATGCACCGCATGCGGCTGAATCGCCCGGAGGCCGAGGCCCGCCTTGAGCACGCGCAGGGGCGGCTGGACCGCGCACTGGGCGAGTGATGACGGCGCTTACGGGCTCACCGCCCGCACCGCCGCGTCCAGCAGTTCGTCGCGCCCCGCGGTGATGCCCGCCCGGGTGGGCTCAACGGGGATCGTGGGGCGGATGCCCACCGTGTGGTGCACGCTCCCGTTGTGCTTCAGCACGCGCATGCCCGTGAAGTAGACCATCGCGCCGCCGGGAGTGCGGAACGGGTTGATGTTCCCGTTGGTGCCCGCCGTCGGCTCGCCCACGATCTCGCCCAGCCCATACGCCTCCACGATCCCCATAATGCTCTCGGCGTACGAGATCGCCCGCCCGTCGGTGATGAAAGCGACCTTCTGCGGCGTGTCGGCCGCCTTGCCCAGCGTGGGCTTGAGCGGCGGCATCACCCAGGAAGGCATGGTCTGCCAGTCCCGCTCGGGTCGATTGGGGAAGGTGATGATCGGGAGGTTCCAGATCGGGCTGTTCAGCGGCTTGTCCTTCGCCATGTGCTGCAACAGCACATAGGCCCCGTCGCCCGGGTACCCGCGCATGTCGAAGACCAGCCCCTTGGCCGCCTTGAAGGCCTCCATGTGCTTCATCAGGTCCTGCCGGGACTTGCCGTCCAGGTCAAAGTAGATCACGCCGGGCGCGAGCTCCGCGCCGTCGCGCGGGCGCTTCTCGCGGTTGTCGTACAGCCACGACTCCGACGGCGGGATCTGCGCCGCCCTCGCTCGGTTGGCCAGCACGTCAAAGGGCAGGGGCCTCGCCGGGTCGCCCTCTCGCTCGATCCGCACCACCGCGGCCTGCGGCGTGGGCAAGACCGTGCGGATGCCCTGCGCCACGCCGAGACGACGGACGCGGTCATTGGACGCGCTCACCATGGGCGCGATGCGGCCCACGATGGACGCCACCGGCTCGTTGCCGATCGCGATGACTCGGTCGCCCGGCTTGACGAAGTCGGGCAGGCGGTTGGCCTCGTCGCCCACGCGGGTGATGATCAGGTCGTCGCCCACAAAGCGCCAGGCAAGCGGGATCAGGCTGCGTACCGGGTCGTCGGGGTGGACGACCTGCCCATGCCCGTCGCGGGCGTGCGCGAGCAGAACGCGCAGGGCGGTCAACGCCGCTTCCAGGGTCGGGGCCTCCGCCGCTTCCTGCAGCGCGGGTTCCAGCTTCGAGGGCCATTCCGGCCGAACCACGCTGTGGTACGGATAGAAATGCTCGATGACGTTCCAGATTTCGATGACCGCGGCGAGCCGGACGGTGCGGTCCTCCAGGCTCTCGCTCCACCCGTCGATGCGGTCCATCGTCGTCAAGGGGGTCAGCGTCGAGTCGCCCCGTGGCAGCGTCCCGCGATCGTCCATGAACACCGTCAGCGGCACGCGCACCGTGATGCCGCCGGGCAAGGGGCGGATCGTGAGCGTCCCGGGCTTGGGGATGCGCTCGCCCGCCGTGGCCTCGTCCAAAGCGAGGGTCACCCGTTCCGAGCGGTAGATCTGCATCGCGCCGGGGTTCAGCGGGTCAGCAGGGCCCATGCCGATGTGGCGCCAGCCCGCCACACGCTTCACCTCGCCACCGGTCGGCTGCGCGGGCGCCGGGGGTTCGGGGTCAGAGGAGACATACACCTCGACTCCCGGCGCGACGGGGCGAGCCAGTTCCAGCAGGCGGGCCGCGAGTTCCTGGGGGCTCTCCGCTCCCTCCACCCGGTCAATCCCGGCCATCAGCAGTTCGTCCCACGCCGCTCCGCGCGATTCATCCGCGGGGTTGAACCACCGCAGCAAGCCCCACAGTTCAGCCCAGGCCTTGACATTTTCAAGCCCCCGACCCGCCAGCGGCGCGGGCGGGCGATTGCCCATGTCGGACGGCACGTCGGGGATCACCCGGAACGTCACGTCGGCGATGTCGACGGTGGCGCCGCCGACCACGACCACGCCGAAGAACAGGCGGTTGCAGTCCACGTCCACCCGCCCCACGAGTCGATGACGCGTCCACTCAGACGCGATGATGGGCCGATCGGCCATGTTCTTGAACAGCCCCACCGCGCCGCTCATCCGCTCGCTGCGGAGAAACAACTGAGCGCTGGGCAACGCCCGCCCCGCCGGCATGCCCATGGGCCGCTGCACGCGGAGCATCGCGGTGAACTCCACCACCTCCCCCGCCCGCCCGGACGCCGAGAGCACCTGCATGAAGTCGCCGCCGGCGATCCGCGGGTCGCGGCCAAGAGGTGAGAGCCGGACAGCCCGTTGTCCGGGCTTGGGGCCCTGTTCAACGATGATCGTCGAGTAGCCCGCAGTGGTGGATCCCCACCCTGGCGCTCCACCGCCCACCTCGCCCGCCGCGAAGTCCAGGTTCGCGGGCTCGGGAAGAGTCATTTCCTCGATGGTCAGCGGCACCTGCGCCTCGGGCGGGACGGGCGTGGGGTCGTACGGGATGGTGCCCGGTCCCGCCCAGGCGGTTGAGCAACCCACCACCAGCGCCATGCACGTCCTCGCCAACCCCCGCCAACCGCTCACGTCCCGCATGATCGTCCTTTCCAGCAAGATCCGCCAGCTCTTCCTTATCGACCCTTCACGCAATCGACCCCAAACCGCGTGCTATCTGATACTTCCGGGCATATCCTTAGGCTGCGGACACGTGCTTGTCGGGGGCCGAAGCTCGGTGCGTGCCAGAGCCAGCGATTATGACACAGACTATCGCCACCAAAGCGTACGGATCCGACATGGTCACCGCCGGCGTGCGGGTGCGCGTCAAGCCGCACTACATCGCCAATCGGTCCAACCCGGCGGACAACCGCTTCCTGTTCGCTTACAGCATCACGATCACCAACGAGACGACGCGCGCCGTTCGTGTGATCGCGCGCCGCTGGCACATCGTTGACGCCGACGGGCAGACGCACGAGGTCGAAGGCCCCGGCGTGGTCGGGCAGCAGCCGCGGATCATGCCCGGCGAGTCGTTCGAGTACTCGTCCACCTGCCCGCTCACCACGCCGTGGGGCACGATGGAGGGCGCGTACACGATCGAAGACGCCGACGGCGCCACCTTCCCCGCCCGGATCGGCCGCTTCTATCTGGTCTCGCCGCACGCGGGGACCTGAAGCTCGCTAGCTTCGGTTAGACTCCCGCGGGCCTAGCCGCCCGTGGAGGATGCGCCGTGTCATCAGGATTGAAGCGTGTGCTGCGTCGCCGCCGCCGGCTGTCACCGGGGGAGTCCACCGAGTCGCTCGCTCGGAGGCTCAACCCGCGCCGATCCGCCCTCCCCGAGCGCGTACGCGACTCCACTCGGTCGGGCCCCCTTGATCTGGAGGCCAGGTGGGCTCCGCTGAGCGCGGCTCCCGAGGATCGTGCCGCTCTCTGCGGGCCAGACGCCGCCGCCCGGGCCGACACCTACCGGCGCAGCATCGAGAACTACATCGGCGAGGTCCGAATACCTCTGGGCGTGGCCGGCCCCTTACGCGTCAACGGGCTCGCCGCTCGCGCTGACTACTACGTCCCGCTCGCCACACACGAGGCCGCCCTTGTCGCCTCATTCAGCCGCGGCATGCACGCCATCAGCGCGGCCGGGGGCTGTGCGGCGTGGGTCATGAACCACGGCGTCACCCGCGCGCCGGCCTTCGTCTTCTCCACCACCGGGCAGGCCGGGCGGTTCGTGGCGTGGCTCTCGGGCCGGACCGCCGCGCTCAAGAAAGCCGCCCGAACCACCACCCGCCACGGCACGCTGATCGATGCCCGTGTCAACGTGGAAGGCAACCACGTTTACGTGATCTTCGAGTACGAGACGGGCGACGCCGCCGGGCAGAACATGGTCACGCTCGCGACCGAGGCGGTCTGCCGGTGGATCATCTCGAACACCCCGGTCGCGCCCCGGACGTGGTACGTCGAGGCCAACATGTCGGGGGACAAGAAGGCCAGCGCCCAGTCCTACCTGACCGTCCGCGGCCGCAAGGCCACCGCGGAGGTGGCGATCCGCTCCGCACTATGCGTCAAGTGGCTGGGTGTCGCCCCGGACGCGCTGGCCGAGTTCTGGCGGGTCAGCGCCGTCGGAGGGGCGATGTGCGGCACCATCGGTCTGCACGGGCACATCGCTAACGGCCTGGCCGCGCTGTTCATCGCCTGCGGGCAGGACGCGGCGTGTGTTGCCGAGGCGTCCGTGGGCGTCACGCGGATGGAAGTCACCTCCGCGGGCGACCTCTACGCCGCCGTCACGCTCCCGGGTCTCATCGTGGGCACCGTCGGCGGCGGGACCGACCTGCCCACCCCGCGTGCCTGCCTCCGCATCCTCGGGCTCCACGGCGCCGACAAGGCCCACGCCTTTGCCGAGCTCTGCGCCGGCGTGGTGTTGGCGGGGGAACTGTCTCTCTCGGCCGCCATCTGCGCCCACCACTTCACACGCGCTCACGCCCGACTGGCCCGCGGCCAGCGGAAGGCCGCCCGGGAGTCATGAACGCTGCCCCGCCCATCATCGGCTGGCGACGCTGGTGGATCTACCAGCGAGAGCGCTTCCCGCTCGCTGCCCACGCCCCGCTCATCCTTGTGTTCAGCGCCTCGGCCGTCTGCTTCTCAGTTCTCCTCCGCACGCCCCCGGACGCAACACCCTCCTGGCCCGGCGCGGCTTCGCTCGCGGTGGCCTTCGGCGTGTGCCTGCTGATGTTCCTGCAACTGCGGATCGCTGACGAGTTCAAGGACTTCGAAGAGGACTCGCGACTCCGCCCCTATCGCGCCGTGCCGCGGGGGCTGGTCCGCCTTCGCGAACTGGGCTGGCTCTTTGCCCTGTGCGCCGTCCTGCAACTGCTCATGGCCTGGTCGCTCTCGGGCCGCCTGGTCTTGCTCCTGCTCATCGCGTGGGCGTATCTTGCGCTCATGAGCAAGGAGTTCTTCATCGGCGAGCGTCTGCGCGGCCGACCCGTGCTCTACATGGCCTCGCACATGCTCATCATGCCGCTGGTGGACGCGTTCGCCACCGGATGCGACTGGGCGGACACTGCGTCGGGCCGACCCGGATCCGCCCTGGGCCTGATGATCTTTCTGAGCGCCAGCTACTTCAACGGCGTGGTCATCGAACTCGGCCGCAAGGTCCGCGCCGCCCCGGACGAGGAACCCGGCGTGCAGACCTACAGCGCCCTCTGGGGGCCGCGCCGCGCGGTGGGCGTTTGGCTGGGGGCGATGGGGCTCACGGGTGCGCTCGCATCCGTCGCCGCCTGGTGGGTCGGCTTCCACGCCGCCGTGCTGCCGACGGTGGTGATCCTCTGGCTGCTCGCGTTCGCCACCGCACGCCATTACCTACTCAGGCGTGATGTCGCCGGTGCGGGCCGGGCGGTCGAGCGGGCCTCGGGGATCTGGACGATTGGTCTCTACTTCTGCCTGGGGATCGCGCCGATGATCTATCGGCACGTCGCGAACTGACCATGCCGATCCGTCTGGTTCATCCCGATCAAATCGCCGAAGCGTGCGACCCTCGCGTGGTGGGCGGCAAGGCGGCGGGCCTCGCCCGCCTGCGGGCTCGGGGCCTGCCCGTGCCGCCCTGGTTCGTCGTTGTCGCAGACGGCGAAGGCGAAGTAGCCGCGGCCTCGGTTGATCTGATCGCCGCCGCGGCGCTTGTCGCCGGCCCCGAAGGCCTGGTGGCAGTCCGGTCATCCGCGCTCGAAGAGGACGGGCAGGAGCACAGCTTCGCCGGGCAGTTTGAGACCTACTTGAACGTCGCCGCCACCGAGGCGCCGGATCGCGTGGCACGCGTCGTCGCATCCGGGAAGTCCGCCCGCGTGATCGCTTATCGGCGCGAGCGAGGGCTGACGGGTGATCCGCCGCCTCCGGCCGTGATCATCCAGCGGATGCTCCGCCCCGACTTCGCGGGCGTGGCGTTCAGCGTCGATCCGGTGACCGGCGCGGACAACGCGGTGGTCGCGGCGGTTCGTGGAGTGGGCGACGCGCTGGTCAGCGGAGAACAGGATGCCGACACATTCAAGGTTGACCGCGCGGGGCGCATCGTGGAGCACGCTCTGCCTCCCGCCGGTGCCATCGGGCTCTCGCAGAGCATCGTCACCCGGATCGCGTCGGTCGCCCGCGATATCGCTTTGAAGTCCGGGGCTCCGCAGGACATCGAGTGGGCCGTGCTGGGTGAGGACCTGCACGTGCTGCAGGCCCGCCCCGTCACCGCCAGGCCCGCGCCCATGGCAGCAGACCCGGGCACGCTGTGCATCTGGGACAACAGCAACATCACTGAAAGCTATCCCGGGGTGGTCGGCCCGCTCACGTTCTCGTTTGCCCGGCGCGCTTATGAAGAGGTCTATCGCTCGTTCTGTTCGCTCATGGGGGTGAGCCCCTCCATCATCGAGAGTTCGGGGAGCGTCTACTCCAACATGCTGGGGCATATCCGCGGGCGGGTCTACTACAACCTGCTCAACTGGTATCGCCTCATCGCCATGCTCCCGGGCTACTCGTCCAACCGCCGCTTCATGGAACAGATGATGGGCGTGAGCGAGAGCCTCTCCGACGAACTGGCCGAGGCCGTTGGCGGGGCTGACGCCCTGCGTCGAGGGGGAGGGCGCTGGGCGCTCATCCGAGCCATGCTGCGGATCGAGGCCCGTCGCCGCGCTCTGCCCCGCATCATCCGCGATTTCTACGGCCGACTCAACCGCGTGCTCGCCTCACCTTCCCGCCCGGTGCAGGAGATGCGACTCGACGAACTCGCCGCGTACTACCGCTGGCTGGAGCGCGAACTCCTCCGCCGCTGGGACGCCCCGATCCTCAACGACTTTCTGGCCATGATCTTCCACGGGCTGCTCCGCTCGCTCTGCGCCAAGTGGGTCAGCCCGGCCGATCAGGCCCTGCACAACGACCTGGTGCGCGATGTGGGCGGGGTCGTCAGCGTTGAACCAGCAGTACGCATCCGCCAAATGGCCGAGATGGCCCGCCTCACGCCCGACCTGGTGCGGACGCTCCAAACCGCACCCGCGGACCGGATGATGCGCGAGCTCAGCGCCCACTCCGCTCTCAAGCAGGCCTTCGATGACTACGTCGCCCGCTTCGGCGACCGTTGTCTGGAGGAACTCAAGCTCGAAAGCCCGACTCTCGTCGATGACCCCACCTCGCTCCTTCGCGGCATCGGCCATCTGGCCGCGAGGCTGAATTCCGGCGTGCCGGAGCACAACCTCCAGCAGGACGACCGCCTGCGGCGGGCTCAGAGTCTGGTCCGCACCCGCCTGAAATGGCACCCGCTGCGCCGCCTTGTGCTTTCGTGGATTGTCCGCCACGCACGCGACCGCGTGCGCGACCGCGAGAACCTGCGATTCGAGCGCACACGGATCTTCGGACGCGTGCGCCTCGTGTTCGCGACGATCGGACGCCGCCTGCTTGAGTCGGGGGCGCTCGACGATGCCCGCGACGTCTTCTTCCTCCAGGTTGAAGAAGCCCTGGGATACATCGAAGGCTCCGCGACCACGCTCGATCTCAAGCGGCTGGCCTCGCTGCGCAAGTCTGAGCATCTCGCGTTGCTGGCGGAGCCCTCACCGCCCCAGCGCTTCAGCACGCGTGGGTCGGTCAACCCGCTGTCGGCCACGGCCCGCCCTCGCGATGCCGCCCCGGGCGCGCCCCTCGACCCGGTGACGCGGCGCGGGCTGGGGTGCTGCGCCGGCGTCGTCCGAGGTCCGGTCAGGGTGATCCGCGATCCACGAGGAGCCGAACTTCGTCCGGGTGAAGTGCTCGTGGCGGAGCGCACGGACCCCGGCTGGGTGATGCTCTTTCCCGCCGCCGCGGGGATCCTGGTCGAACGCGGAAGCCTGCTCTCGCACTCCGCGATCGTCTCCCGCGAGATGGGTATCCCCGGCGTGGTCTCGATCCCCGATCTGACGGCTTGGCTGCGCGACGGAGACATCGTCGAGTTTGACGGCTCCACGGGCGTCGTCCGCCGGGTCTCGCCGGGAGAGGCCCCCGCATGAGCACCGAGATCTCGCAGCACGCCGATTTCTCGGGCATCCGCTACGCCCAATGCTGGGAAGACGCCGATGTGCTGCTGCGCGGTCTGGACATCCGCTCAGGGGACACGTGCCTCTCGATCGCCTCCGCCGGCGACAACACCCTGGCGCTGCTCACGGCCGACCCGGCCCGCGTGGTCGCGGTGGACCTCAGCGCGGCGCAGCTCGCCTGCCTCAGGCTCAGGATGAGCGCCTATCGCGCGCTTTCTCACGATGAACTCCTTGAACTCGTCGGCTCGCGCCCCAGCAGCCGCAGACCGGCCCTTTTCGCCCGCTGCCGGTCCGCGGGAGGGCTTGACCGCGACACCGCCGCGTTCTGGGATGGCCGCCCCGAGCTCATCCGAGCCGGTATTGGCTCCGCCGGCCGGTTCGAACGCTACTTCGAGATCTTCCGCCGCTGGGTGCTCCCCCTTGTTCATGGCCGGCGCACAGTGGGTGAACTGCTCCGCCCCAAGTCCCCGGACGAGCGCGCAGACTTCTTCGCTTCCGAGTGGAACACCCGCCGCTGGCGGCTGCTCTTTCGGCTCTTTTTCTCGCGCTGGACCATGGGGCGGCTTGGGCGAGATCCGCAGTTCTTCCGCTACGTCGAAGGCTCCGTTGCCGATCATCTGATGTCGCGCGTGAAGCATGCGCTGTGCGTGCTGGACCCGGCGAGCAACCCCTACCTTCACTGGATCCTCAGGGGCACCCACGGAGACGCGCTCCCGCTGGCTCTGCGTCCCGAATACTTCCGCACCATCCGCGACCGGCTGGACCGGGTCGAGATTTACCACGGCTCCATCGAGTCCTGTCTCGACGAGGCTCGTGGAGGGCCTCGCTTCGATCGCTTCAATCTCTCCGATATCTTCGAGTACATGAGTCCGGATGCCGGCGCCGTTCTGCTCCGGCGGATTGCCTCGGCCGCTCGTCCCGGGGCGCATCTCCTGTACTGGAACATGCTCGCCCCCCGCTCGCGCCCTCCCTCGCTCTCACGGGAGATCGAACCTCTTGAGGCTCTCTCGCGTGAGTTGCACGCCGACGACAGGGCGTTCTTCTACAGCCGTGTGGTGCTCGAGCGCATCATCGCCCCCCCGGAGCGCGAGGCTTGAACATGAGCGATGCGCCCGTACTGATCGGCGTGCTCGCCGCCGTGGGCCTGCTTCTCGCGGCTTTGCGACGTTGGCAGCGGTGCACGCCGCCTCCGCCCGCGGAGCATGTCCGCAAGACCGCCCACATGCTGGTGGGGCTGCTCGCCGCGACCTTTCCATGGATCTTCGCGTCCGACTGGCCCGTGATCACGCTCTGCGCCGCGTCGCTGACGCTCATGATCCTGCTGCGAGCGGTCCCCCGACTCCGAGACTCCCTGGGGAGGGTGACGAACGCGGTGAACCGTCCGTCGTGGGGCGAACTGCTCTTCCCCATAGGCATCGGCGCCGCCTGGGTCATCTCGAACGGCGAGGCTCGCCTGTACGTGATCCCGATGCTCTTCCTGGCCTTGGGCGATGCCGCCGCGGCGCTTGTCGGGCGCGAGCATGGCTTCACCCGCTTCCGCACCACCGACGGCCGCAAGTCGGTTGAAGGCTCGCTGGCGTTCCTGATCGTCGGCTTCGCCTCCGCCATGGGTGCCCTGCTGGCGCTCGCGCCCGACATCGGTCCGGCCCGCGGCGCGCTCATCGCCCTTCTGCTTGGAATCCTGCTCATGGCGTTCGAGGCCGTCTCATGGCGCGGACTCGACAATCTGATCCTCCCCGTGATGGGCGTGCTGCTCCTGCGCATCTACCTCGAGATGCCCGCGTCTGACCTCATCGCCCGCCTCGCCGCCTTCGCCTTGCTCTTCGTCGCCGTCATCGCCTTCAGGCGCAGCACCACCCTCATCGGCGAGGGCGTGCTCGCCTCCGCGTTGTACCTCTACTGCGCCTGGGCGCTGGGAGGGTGGGACTGGCTCGCTCCGGGCGTGGCCGTCCTCGCGGGTGCGGCCACCTTCCCGCGCAGCCCGCTGGTTCAACGCTCGGCGATGCACGGGGTCTTCCCCGTTCTCGCTCTGGCCGGGCCCTCCCTGGCCGCACTCATCCTTCATGTTCGCGCGCCAGAGTGGGGCGTGGGCTGGACCGCGTACGCCACCGGTCTTTCGGCGGCGCTGGCCATCATCTCCGTCGCTCAGCGCCACCCCGATCTCGACCGCTGGCCCGCACCCAAGGCGTGGCCATGGGCCGTTGTGATGTCGCCACTGCTGGTGTGCGGAGCCGGGCTCCTTCTGCGACGGTCGGAGCCTGCGGAGATCCTGAGGACCCTGCCGATCAGTGCGTCCGCCGCGACTCTGGCGGTGCTCGTCTCTTTCCATCCGGCCGCGTCTCGACGCGTTTCCGCCGGGCCGATGTGGACCGTTCGCGCAATCGCGTGTTCGCTCGCGGTCGCCCTTGGCGCTGGGCTGGATAGCCTTCTGCCGGGTGCACCGCAACCCCCGTGACGCCGTCGAGCCGAGCCATGTTCATCCGTCACCTCACGCCCGCAAGCGACCCCGACAGGGATCTGTGGTCAGACGGTGCGCGGTGCGCGTGGAGCGCTGGCAGCGCCCGGTGCGCGGTATGGACCTCCTCCACGGCGTCCTTGAACGGCTCGCCCATCGGGGTGATCGGTCGGTTCTCCGCAACCCGTGCCGACGAGGCCGCCGCCGTTCTGAGCCAGGCCTGCCGCTTCCTCGCCGATCATGGCTTTCGCACCGCCGTCGGTCCGATGGACGGCAGCACCTGGCGCTCCTACCGCCTGGTCACTGAGTCCGACGGCTCGCCGCCGTTCGCCGGCGAGCCCGCGAACCCCGACCAATGGCCCGGGATGTGGGTGTCAGCGGGCTTTGCTCCTCTCGCCACCTACCACTCTTCGCGAACCGAGTCGTCCGCTCCGAGCGAAGACGAACTTCAGGCAACCTCGGCCCGGGCTCGATCCGCCGGCCTGCGGGTCAGGGCCATCGACACCTCTCGCCTCAGCGCCGAACTCGACGCGCTCGGCACGCTCTGTCTGGAGGCGTTCGCGGACAACTTCCTGTACACACCGATCGCTCGCGCCGAGTTCGTCGCCCGCTTCGCCCCGCTCCTGCAACGCGTGGACCCGCAGCTGCTGTTCATGGTCGATGATCCGGACCGCCCGGGCACGCTCGCCGCGGCGCTGCTCACCTACCCGCACGCGCCCGGGGGCTCCTCCACTCCCGCACTGGTGCTCAAGACCATCGCGGTCGCTCCCAGATGGCGAGGTCTGGGCCTCGCGGGTTGGCTGTGCGATCTGGCCCGCGCCCGGGGCGAGACCATGGGCCTTCGGAGCGCCATCTTCGCCCTGATGCACGACGACAACCCCTCCGCCCGCATCAGCCGCCGTTCCGCCCGGGTCTTCCGGCGATACACGATCCTTTCAAGGTCACTTTCCGGATGAACCTTGCTGTTCACCTTCTGGCTCAGGCCCGCTCGCGCCCTGACCAACCGGCGCTGATCCGCACCCAGACCGGACGCGACGAGGTGGTCACCTTCGCGGAGCTTGCCGATCGCTCCGCACGCGTCGCTGCCCTTCTCCGCACGCTGGGCGTGAACCAGGCAGACCGCGTCCTGCTGCTGGTGCCCATGTCAGCCGACCTTTACGCCGCGCTTTCCGCCGTGCTTCGCATCGGTGCGGTTGCCACGCTCATCGATCCCTCAGCCGGTCTGGCGCACCTGCGCTCGGCCTGCGCGCTGGCCCGCCCGCGCGCGCTGATCGCGGTGTCCCGCGCGCAGTGGTTGCGTGCGCTCTGCGGCCCGTTACGCGGTATTCCTCTCAAAGTCACCATCGGCCGCCGTTGGCTTCCCGCGCACTCATGGTCCGAGGCTGACCGGCTCTCACCCGAAGGCCCACCGATGGACCTGCCACCCGACGCGCCAGCTCTGCTCACATTCACTTCCGGAAGCACGGGCCGGCCCAAAGCCGCCGTGCGCACGCACGCGCTGCTCGACGCTCAGCGTCGCGCCGTCATCGCCGCGCTGGATCTGCATCCGGGCTCGGTCGATCTCACCACGCTCCCCGTCTTCGTCCTCGCCAATCTCGCCGCCGGCGTCACCAGCCTGCTCCCCGATGCCGATCTGCGCCGCCCCGGCGCGATCACTCCCGCCCCGCTGATCGAGCAGATCCGGCGCCACCGGCCTCACTCGATCATCGCTTCCCCGTCGCTGTTGCAGAGGGTCGCGGCGGCCTGCCACTCAGGGGCCGAGCGACTCGACTCCCTCTCCCGCGTGTTCACCGGCGGCGCGCCGGTCTTCTGGCACGCGCTCGACGCGCTCCGCTCTCTGGCGCCGGACGCTCGCGTGGTGGCCCTCTACGGCTCCACCGAGGCCGAGCCGATAGCCGAGGTCGGGCTCGACATGCTCACGCCGGGAGATCGCGATCGCACCCGCGCCGGCGGTGGCCTGCCCGCGGGCCGCCCCACTCCCGAGACCCAAGTCCGCATCATCCCCGACCAGTGTGGACGCCCCATCCCGCCAACCAGCCCCGACGAGTTCGCAAGACTCTCCCTGCCGCCCGGCCAGATCGGCGAGATCGTCGTCACCGGGCCGCACGTACTCAAGGGCTACTTGGACCCGGCCCACGACGCGGAGTCCAAATTTACCGTGGGCAGCACGGTCTGGCACCGCACGGGCGACAGCGGGCATCTCGACGACTCCGGACTCCTTTGGCTCACGGGCCGGTGCGCCGGGCGCATCAGCGATGACCACGGCGTCATCTATCCCCTGCAGGTGGAAGCCGCCGCCCACCTGATCGCCCCGCTTCGGCGCGCGGCGCTGGTGCCGCTGCGCGGTCGACGGGTGCTCGTCGTCGAGGCCGACGCAGCCGATCTCGACTCCGAGGGGCTGATCCGGGGCCTGCCCTTCGCACGCCTGAGCGAGGTCAGGCGAGTAGATCGCATCCCGGTGGACCGCCGCCACAACGCCAAGATCGACTACGCGGCCCTGAAGGACTCGCTCGCAGGGCTCCGAGGCTGAACCGATCCGTCCGCGCGGCGCTCTAGCGCCACAGCAGGTTCGCCAGGTCGTTGTACGTCACCACGACGAACATCGTGCCGATGAGCGCCAGGCCGATCAGCGTCGCCACGCCCTGCACATTGGCGGAGACCGGGCGGCCCGTGAACTGCTCGTACAGCAGGAAGACGAAGTGACCGCCGTCAACGATGGGCAAGGGCAGGAAGTTGATCACCGCGAGGTTCACGCTGATGACGCCCATGAAGAACAGCAGCCAGATGAAGCCGCGCTCCACCAGGATCGTGCCGGTGTGGGCGATGCCCACCGGGCCCTTGAGGTGCTCCACCTTCATGCTGCCCTGCAGCAGCCGGGCAAACGTCAGGTAGGTCTGCAGCATCATGCGGTGCGTCTCATGAACGCCCCACTTCAGCGCGTCCCACGGGTCCGACGCCTGCAGGAGAATCTGCTGCGGCTTGAAGTACCACGCGCCCACCGGGCTGTCCCATGACAGTTCCCGCAGGCTCGCCGCCTCGCTCTCGCTGATCGTCCACACCGCCTGATACGCCTCGGCGTCCGCGCTGCCCATCGTGGGCGGCGTGACACGCAGAGTCACCGTCAGCGGACCCGTGGGCGTCGCCCTCGCCAGATCTCGCAGCACCTTGCGAACATCCAGCAGATTCGCCACCGCGACCCCCGCCACCGACGCGATCCGGCTGCCCGCGGGCACGCCCAAAGTCGCGCCGCTGGGCGCAGCCGCGGGCGGACGATCCAGCGCCGCTTCGATGCTTTCGGACTCCGACATCGCGTGATAGCGGTTGGGTGCGGGCCAGGCCCCCACCATCGCGAGCGTCTGGGCGGTTGTGCCCGCGGTGAAGCCGATCTGTCCCTGGCGATTCACGGGCACCTCGGGAAGGTCCACTGGCGCGCCGCTTCTCAGCACGCGCACGGCGACCTTCCGCCCCGCGTGCCGACGAACCTCGGCGATGCCCTGAAGCAACGTGGGGTACTGCACGTCGCCGATGGCGAGGAACACATCGCCCGCGCGCAGGCCAGCCGCGAAGGCGCCGGAGTCTGGCGCAGCCTGATCCACGATCATCAACGGCATCAATCCCGCCAGATGCTCCGCGCCCACCGCCGTGCCGGGCTGCGACTTGTCGGCGAATCGCTGCGGCTGCAGCAGCGGGATGGGCTTGAGCGTGGCGACCACCCTCCCGCCCGACGGGTTCTCCAGTTCGACTTCAAAGGGGGCACCCTCCGACTCCTTCGCGGCGCGAGCCAACTCGATCGGTGTCGGGGCCTCAGCCGAAAGGCCGCCGACGCGCACGAGCCTCGCTCCCGGCTCCACACCCGCCAGCCCCATCTGCGCCAGCTGCGCCATGAACGCCGCCCGCACCGCGGGCTTGGCCTCCAGAAGCGTGCCCGACGACGCCGGCCCCACACCGAAGCTCAGCAGCCGGGTGACCGGGTCCTCTCGCGGCGTGACGCTGAATCGCAAGGGCTCGTTGATCCCCGGTCGGCGGACGACCACTTCAAGCTCGCGTCCCTTGCGCGACATCGCGGAGGCGACCTGCAGATCCTTGCGCGAGCCGATCTGGTCGCCATCCACCGACTCGATCAGATCCCCGGGCCGCAGCCCCGGCTCCGTCACGCCCGGGTGCGAACCGGCGAACGTCGCCGTCGCGGCCGCCGAACCGGGGAGCACCTCGCCGATGACGGCGGGCTCGGTTCTGAGCCCGACCATGAAGACGATCACGAAGATGATCGCCGCGGTGATCAGGTTCATGATCACGCCCGCGCTGATCACGATCATCCGCTTCCACGGCTTGCAGCGGTTGTACGAGTCCGGCGCGTCGGATCGCGCGGCGGGGTTGTCGTCTTCCTGACCCAGCATCTTGACATAGCCGCCCAGGGGCACCCAGTTCAGCCGATACTCGGTGGGGCTCACGCCCTCCGGCGGCGGCTCGCCCAGGGCTCCTCGCGCCCTCACCAGCGTGTCGTAGCGCCCGCTGCTGGACCCCAGCGTGAGCCCGAACCCCTTGCGGAAGCTCACGATCGCGGGGCCAAAGCCCAGCGCAAAGCCCAGCACGCGGATGCCCGCCCACTTGGCGGCGACGAAGTGCCCCAGCTCATGCACGAAGATGATGAACCCGAAGGCCGCCACCACGAGCAGAACGTCAAGAACGGTGCCGATCGCTTCCATGCGGCCGAAGGGTACGCCGGGCCCGGGAGCCTTATGGGCAGCCGTTGGAGAAGGCGTTGACGAACGCGATGACGTCGTCCACCGTGAGCTGGCCGTCGGGGCCGGCGCCGGTGTCGCCCACGTCGGTCACGTCGGCGATGTTGCACGGGGCGGTCCCCGGGCAACCGATCTCGTCGCTGAAGGCGTTCACGAACGTGATGATGTCGTCAACCGTGAGCTGCCCGTCCGGGCCCGCGCCGGTGTCGCCGATGTCGGTGATGTCGGCAAGGGAGCACTGGACCGGGAGCGGGGCTCCCACTCGCACATTGTCGAGGTACCACACCTGCGTCGAGGTCGTGATCGTGTCCAGCCTGAAGCGGATGCGCGACTCGGCGTGCCGGGCCGCCGTGGGCAGGGTGTACTTCCGCAGGTTCCACGAGGTGGGCGTCACGCCGTCGCTGAGGATCGAGTCGATCTGCACCCAACGCAGGTTGTTGGCCCAGTAGTCCACGTAGATCCGCGCGCCGCTGGGCACGCCGTTGCGGTTCACGAAGAAGGACAGTTCCGTCGTCGCCGGCGCGCCGGCCAGATTGATGAAGTTCGTGCGGATCTCGTCCCGGATGCTCGCGACCGCGTTCATCGCCAGCACCAGATTGGCCGAGGGGGCCGGCTGAAGGGCCAGCGGGGGCGTCACCACCGCGGTGTTGAAGTTATACGCCCAGTTCGCGCTGCTCACGCTGCCGGTGGGGAACTGATCCAGGAAAGGCAGCGTGGCGATCGGCGGCTGCAGGATGCCCATGCACGCGCCCGCGCCGCTGTCCCGATACCCGGCCACCAGGTTCGCCGTGCAGGTGCCCCACAGGGTGATGTTGGGACCGCACCCGCCCACCGACGCGCACATCATGTTGCAGTTGGGCTGCCCGGTGCAGGTGTTGCCCGCCTCGTTGCAGTGCGTGGCCGACATGTTGTGCCCCACCTCGTGACCCGTCACGCTGGCGCGGTTGTTGGTGTTCGCGCTCCAGCGGCTCTTGCTGAGCCCGTAAGCGATCGCCGTGCCGTTGAACACGTCGGGCTGGATCCGGCACATCCCGCTCAGGAAGGCGATCCCGATGATCCCCGATCCAGAATCGATCGGCTTGTTCGTGAACATGTGAACCACGTCACGCCGCACCGCCGACACGCCCAGCGACGGGTTGCCGCCGCTCCACTCGTTCTGCAGCGCGGTCAGCAGCAGATTCGCGTTGGTGATCCCCGAGTACGGCGCCGCGTTGGCCGTGCGGATGTTGATGACCGTGATCTCGAACTGAAGATTGACGTTCTCGCCTTCGTAGATCCCCTCCACCACATTCATGATCGACTCGATGTCGTTCACCACGGTGGTCGTGTTGCTGCCGTTGAGCGTGTAGTACTCAAAGTCCACGTCGAAGGCGATCTCGATCAGCTTCACCGTGCCCGGCCCGCGCTGAGCGCGACCCGTGAAGGCCTGCCCCGCCAGCGGCTGGGCGATCTCTTCCAGCCCGCAGCGGTTCGGAGGCGTGATGGTCTCGCTGCTGCGGAACACCAGATGCTGGTCCTCCCCCGCATCGGGGAACACCGACGACACGGGCTGGATCGTCCAGCCGTCGCCGCCCGGCAGCCAGATGGAGGCCGACAGGCGCCCCCCAACCAGTGAAGCGCGAACCCGGGCGCCGGGCATCTGCGCGATGGTGCCCGTGTACGTCACCGGCGCTGGATCGTCCAGCACCGTCGGCTTGCCCGAAGCGTCCATCGTCTGAACGCGGAAGTAATTCGGCGAACGCACACGCTTGGGCGTCAGCTCGATCTCCACCGTCTGACCGCCCAGATTCACCTGCACCAGCGTGGGCATCCAGAGTTCGCCCCCCGGAAGGGCCAGCGACTGCACCTCGCCCTGCCGCACGTCAAAGGCCTTGAGCACCTCTTCGAGCGCGGGAACGTCGGCGCGGGCGGCGGGAATGGACAGCGTCAGCGCAGCCAAGGAAGCCAGAAAAGCACGCAGCATGAATCCTCCGATGCACGCCCGGAGCCGGGCGGTCAAGCGAACGCAGAACATCCCCCGATCCGAGACTTCGGAGCCTGAAGAGTACCGCATGAATACATACGGGCCAGCACAGACTCGGAATGCGAAAAAACCGACGAAGCGCCCAATCGAGCGTGTCGGCGGGAACCCCTCTTGGTAGTTGTACTTATTACCGACCAACCCGGATGGTGAAGGTCTGGTCCATCCCGTTGCGCCGGATGCCCAGGGTGACACCCCGCGACAGGTCGGCCTGGTCCACGACCTCCTTGAACCCGGCCACGTCCCGCAGGACCGCCCGGTTCAGGCGGAAGATCACATCCCCGGGCTGCAGGCCCAGTTGATCCGCGGGGCTGCCGGGCTTCACGGAGACGATCACCACGCCCTCGGCCCGCCGGTCGCCCATCTCCTCGCGGATCTGGTCGTTCACGGTGCGGACGGCCACGCCCAGCGGGTTATCGGCCGGGGTGGTGTCGTCGGTGGCGGCCAAGGCCTGGGCGGCGTTACCCAGGCGGGCGGTGAGGTTGGTCTTCTTGCCTTCGCGGAAGACGACCAGGGCCACATCGCGATCGGGCGGCATGGTGGCGATGCGGGCCCTGAACGCGTTGGCGTCGCGCACCGGGCGGCCGTTGACCTCCACGATGATGTCGTCGGGCTTGAGCCCTGCCGCCTCGGCCGGGCTGCCGGGGACCACGTTGCTGACGTACACACCCGCGCTCCCGGCAAACTGGGCCATGCGGGCGAGCTGGTCGTTGAGCGGCTGATAGCTGACGCCCAGCCAGCCGCGCTGCACCTTGCCGGTGCTGATGAGCGACTCCATGACCGAACGGGCCATGTTGGCGGGGATGGCGAAGCCGATGCCCACCGACCCGCCGGTGCGCGAGAAGATCGCGGTGTTGATCCCGATCACCTCGCCGCGCAGGTTGACCAGCGGTCCGCCGGAGTTGCCGGGGTTGATGGCGGCGTCGGTCTGGAGGAAGTCCTCGAACTGCGTGGAGACGTTGCCCCGGGCGGTGCCGCTGATGCGCCGCCCCTTGGCGGAGATGATCCCGCTGGTCACGGTTTGCGAGAGGCCGAAGGGCGACCCGATGGCGATGACCGTCTCGCCGATGTTGGTGTCGTCGGAGTCGCCCAGTTTCGCGAAGGAGAAGCCGTTGCCCTCGATCTTGAGCACGGCGACATCGGTGTCGGGATCGGTGCCGACGATCTTGGCGTCCACCTCGCGGCCGTCGTCGAGTTGAACGCGGACGCGGGTGGCGTTCTCCACGACGTGGTTGTTGGTCAGGATGTAGCCGTCGGCGGAGACGATGACGCCCGAGCCCGTCGAGGCCCCGCGCTGAACGCCCCCGCCGCCGCCGCCGAAGTGGCGTCGGAGCAGTTCGTCAAAGGCCTCGTCGCCGCTGAACCCGCGCACGCGCTGCTCGGTGACCGCCTGGATGCTCACCACCGCGGGCGTGACGTTGCGGGCGATGGCCTGGAACGCGAGGGACACATCCACCGCCCGGGCCAGCGCGGCCTCCTCGGCGGGCGAAGCGGGCTGCATCGTGACCGGTCCGGCCTTCGGCTCTGAGGCGGAAGAGGCCCGGCCGCCAAGAGCCGACCACGCCGTGCCAGCCAAGATCGAGAATGCGAGCAGACCGCCGATCCATCCACGCTGAAGCATCCGTTGACTCCTGAAGGTGCTCCCGACGATCAACTTCACCCGATGCGCGCCGGGGGCAAACCCGCCGGGGCGCTGATGCACAAGGCCAACAACAGTACGGATCGCCGCGGCTGGCTGTTCGGATTCGGAAAGGGCCCGGTCAGCGTTGCTGGCTTTGCCCCATGGCCCTCACCAGGAGGTACAGGAGCATGCCGATCGCGGAGAGCGTGGCGGCGACGTAGGTCAGCGCGGCGGCCGAAAGCACGCTCCGCACCTGGGGCATTTCCTCCGGACGAGCCACGCCCGCGTCAACGAGCATGGCCTTGGCCCGGGCCGAGGCGTCGAACTCCACGGGCAGGTTGATCAACTGGAAGAGCACGACCATCGCGAAGAGGCCGACACCCGCCAGCACCAACCACCCGCCGAAGCCGCCCTTGGCCAGCCCGCCGAGCATCAGCCCGGCCATCGCAATGTAGATGCCGATGTTGCCCACGGCGGCCAGGCCGACGATCCCGTTGCGGAGCTTGAGAGGCAGATAGCCCGTCGCGTGCTGAACAGCGTGCCCCGCCTCGTGAGCGGCGATGCCCACGGCCGCCAGCGACCGCCCGCGGAACACGCCCGCCGAGAGCCCCAGCACCTTGTTGCGCGGGTCGTAGTGGTCGGTGAGCACGCCGGGCACTTCGGTGATGCGGACATCGCGCACGCCATACTGCATGAGCAGGCGGGCGGCGGCCTCCGCCCCGCTGACCCCGCTGCGGACGGGCACGTTGTCGGTGGCCATGTACGCCGCCTTCACGCGGTGCTGCGCCCACAGGCCCAGGAGCAAGGGCGGAATCGCGAACAGGAGATAGAGCGGATCAAACGCGAACATGGTGTGTGTACGTCCTTGTCGATCTGAGGTTCGTGGCCCGTCGCGCCGTGGATGCCCAGGGGCCCCTCGGGGTTACCGGGGCGACCACCCGTCCATGGAATCCCGCCAGGCCTCAAGGGCCGTCTTCTGCCCCTCCGAAAGGTTCTTGGGAACCGCCACGCGGAGTTCAACGATCAGGTCGCCGGCGGGCTGGCCCCCGCGCGCGGGCAGGCCCTTGCCGCGGAGCCTGAGTTTGCCCGACGCGCCCGCAGGCAGCGTGACGGTGAGCGCCCCGCCCGGCGCGGGCACGTCCACCTTGCCGCCCAAGGCCGCCTCCCACGGCGCCACATCAAGCCTGAGGGCCACGTCGCGTCCGCTCACCTTGAGGGCCTCGGTCTCCACCAGCCTCACGCGCAGGCGCAGATCGCCGCCGGATCGCCCCTGGCCGGCCAGCCGGATGCTGTCGCCGCTGGCGACTCCGGCGGGGATCTTGACGTCCAGAGTTTTCCGTGAGCCGTCGGGGTCGGTGAGCGAGAGCCGGCGCGTGCCGCCGAGCATGGCGTCGGCGACGGACAACTCCACCTCCGCCTCGATGTCGCGCTGGGTGGCGCCGTGGTCAAACCCACCGCCTTCAAAGCCGGCGTGGGCGAACGCTTCGCGCAGGTCGCCGCTGTCGCCAAAGAGAGACTCGAAGAAGTCGCTGAATCCGCGTCCGCCCATGTTGAAGGAGAAGCCCTCGCCCGCACCGCTCGCGCCGCGGCCGGAGCCGGAGCCTTGCCGGCGGACGAAATCCTCCCACTGCGGCGAGCCCGAGAAGTCGTCGCCGCTCTTCCAGTTCGCGCCGAACTGGTCGTACTTCTGCCGCTTGGCTGGATCGCTCAGAACCTCGTACGCCTCGTTGATCTCCTTGAACCGCTCGGCGGCCTTGGGGTCCTTGTTCACATCCGGGTGAAACTGCCGCGCGAGCTTGCGGAACGCGGAGCGGATGTCGTCGGCGGTCGCCGATCGGCTCACGCCGAGGGAGGCGTAGTAGTCCTGGTACTTCACGCTCATGCCGGACTGTAGAGAACGGCGCGCCACGTCGCATTGGCCCGGGCTGGGCCATGGCGTGGGGCATGGGGCGGATCGGGGGACGGCGGCACGGCCATTTTGACAGCCCAGGGCGCGCCGGAGCGTCATCCGGGCGGGCGACATTGGCCTGTTCGTACGAACGCCCGTTCGGGAGCCGCCGCCGAGGCCCGAAACACCGCTGAAATCCGGCTTGGCACGCGGTTCGCAAATCTCCCCTCGCTCGCGGCACGTCCCGCGAGATTATCTGGAGACCACACCATGAACGCCTTCCCGACCGTGCTCAATCCCGCCAGCCTCGTGCGTCAGATGGACCGGGCCCTTGACCAGTTCTTCGGCGCGACCTCGCCCCGCGCCACTCCGCCGGTGAACGCCTGGGAAGACGAGCAGGCGCTGCTGGTGGAGATGGAACTGCCCGGGTTCAAGATCGACCAGGTTGAAGTGACCTGGGAGCGCGGGACGCTGACCATCCGCGGGGCCCGGCCCGAGCCCAGCGCCGCCGAGGGCGAGCGCTATCTGCACCGCGAGCGCACCTTCGGGCGCTTCTCGCGCTCGCTCACCATCGCCCACGACATCGACCCCGCGGGCGTGACCGCGACCATGACCGACGGCGTGCTGACCGTGCGCCTGCCCAAGAGCGCGGTGGCCCAGCCCCGTCGCATCACCGTGTCCGCCAACTGAGATCGCCATCCCCGTTGCACGCCATCCGGGCCCGCGCCCGGAACGGAGAACAGCCATGAACAACGCCTGCCGAACCGATTCCGCCTGCACCCCCACCGTCGCAACCGCGCAGCCCGCGATGAGCTACGAGCCCGCCTTCGACCTGATCGAAACGGAGTCGGCGCTCGTCCTTCGGGCTGACGTCCCGGGCGTGAAGCCCGAGGGCGTGGACCTCACGATCGAGCGCGGCGAACTGCGCCTGCTCGCCAAGCCCGCCGCGCGCCACGCCGGCGCCCGCGCCCTGCGCGAGGAATTCGGCGTGGGCGACTATCACCTGTCGTTCACTCTTCCGCGCGACGTGGACGCCGCCAACGTGACCGCCGCGCTGAGCGACGGCGTGCTGACTGTGACGCTTCCCAAGCCCGCCGCGTTGCAGCCGCGGCGGATCGCGGTGACGGGCTAACGCCCTGAGTCGGGCTGCCTCACCGCGCCCTGGGGCGGGGTGAGCGGGCGGAGCGGCTCGTACCGCAGCCCGTAATCCGGCCGGGGCTGGATCATCGCCCGCACCCACGCTGCGGCGTTCTTGAACCGTTGCTCGCTCGCCGAGCGAACAACGGGCTTCCACAGGTCAGCCCCGCCCGGCCCGCGCGGCACGGGCGGGTGCTTGGCGGTGGCGAACTCTCGCGGCAGGCCCATCTGGAGGAAGACGGACTGGTCGGGCTCCTGCCAGTTGATGAGCGCCCGCCCGTCGGCGGTGCGGTAGTTCTCAAGGATGTAGAAGTTGGTGTACACCGTCGCGTCGCTGCTGGGGCGGTGGGTCGCGAACATCAGCCTGCCGGCCTCGGTGCCGCCGTGGCACTCGCTGGTGGCGCAACCGCCGAGCAGGAACGGGCGGTGCACCTCGTCGGCAAAGCGTCGCAGCACCTGGGGCGAGCCGTGAACGCGCACATCGGGGTAGAACTCGCGCGCCCTGAGGCGGAACAGCAGGTCCAGTTGCTGAACGGGCGAAGCACGCAGCACCGCGTCGCGGGCCTCGCGCGTCGCCGGTGCCAGCGGGTGACCAGCCTTGGCCTCCAGCGCCCGCACCATCACCTCGCGCGGGATGGACACCGTCGGCGAGGCCGTCAGGTCGATCTCGTAGACCTTGATGAGGTTCACCTGTTCGGGCGAGAGCGTGGGGACGCGCGCGGCCGAAGTCGCCGGCTGCGCCGCCTCCGGCTCCGGCAGATTCTCGGGCACGGGCTCAGGCTCAGCCTGCCGGCGCAACCCGAGTTGCCGCGACACCTCGCTCAGCAGCGTGCGGGCCCGCACGTGGTCGGGGCTCTTGAGCAGCACCATGTCCAGCTCGCGTGCGGCGAGTTCCAGTTCGCCCCGCTCCGCCACCCAGGTGATCAGACGAACCAGGCTGTCCAGGTCGTTCTCGGGCACCGCGGCCTTCAACTTCGCGAACAGCTCCGCCGCCGGAACGACGAAGCGGACGCGCTCGACTTCGGCGGCGGCGAATCGCGTGTCGATCCCGCTGATCCGCAGCGTGATCGTGCGTCCGTCGTGGGCCATAAGCACGCCCGTGAACCGCCGACCGTCGCGCAGGAACAGCGACGCCTCGGTCGAGCCCAGACGGACATCGGCCGGCAGCGGGCGGTCGGCTGACTGCTCGGTGGTCTGGTCGCCGCTTGGCGCAACCGCCGGTATGGGAACGGGGTCAGGCTGGGCCGGTGCGCCGGAAGACACCGGGCGGGCGGGCGTGCGCGAGGGCTCGAAATCGCCGGGTTCCCACGAGGCGGCCAGGCTCGCGCACGGCGAGCCGCAGGCCAGGATCAGGGCGAGGCAATGAGAACGCGGCATGGCCCACAGGGTAGGTCATGCCGCGGTGTTTCGATGGGCTTCTGGCGGGCTCGCCGGCTCAGGCGGCCTTCTTGGTCAGCGTCTCGTTGATGCGCTGGCTGAGCAGGTCGGGCGTGAAGGGCTTGATCACGTAGTTGTTCACGCCCGCCTTGATCGCCTCGATCACGCGCGACTTCTCGCTCTCGGTGGTCACCATGATCACCGGGACCGTCTTGTTCTGCGTGCGAAACGTCTTCACGAACGTGAGGCCGTCCATGTTGGGCATGTTCCAGTCGCAGAGGATCAGGTCCGGCGCGTACGCGTTCACCTTCGAGAGCGCGTCCTGGCCGTCGCACGCTTCCTCCACCTGGGTGTAGCCCAGCTGGGTCAGCACGGACTTCTGGATGTTCCGCATCGTGCGGCTGTCATCAATGAGCAGGATCTTCATCGGATGATCTCCGTCTTGGAGGGGGCGCTGAGGTTCAGGCGTTGGCCGCGGCGACCGGAGCCTGCGCGATCGCGATCTCGATCACGAGGTCGCCGCAGTCGGTGGAACAGGGGATGGCGATGCACGGGACGTCCTTGGGACGGGCCACCACGTGCTGGGGACCGATCACCACCGAGGGGCAGGAGATGGTGACCTTCTTCTTGCCCTGGAACATGCCCTTGGCCGAGCCGCTGAGCATGTTCGTGAGCTCGCCGATGGCGTCGGCGAAGTCGGGGCTGCTGGTGTCGAACTCCTGGCCCGCGAACAGCGCGACCAGCCGCTGCGCCGAGGCCTTGGGGAAGGAGAGCACCACCGAACCCACCACGTCGCCCGACATCCCGATGATGCCCGAGACGTCGTACGTCGCGGTCGGCGCGCTGCGGATCTGCGGTTCGCCCACCGTGACCTGCACCTGCATCATGGTGGCGAAGACGTGCTGGATCGAGGCGATGAACGGCGTGATGAAAGCGGGGTCCATGAACGGGCTCCTCCCGGAGGTGTGCGATTGACTCAGGCGCGGGCGCGGCTTTGGGCGATCGAGAACAAACGAGGGACATCCACGATGAGCGAGACACCCCCGTCCTCGCGGACGGTGGCCCCGCTCACCGGTCCTCCCTTATCGACCGATTCGTCGAGCGGTTTGATGACGACTTCCTGCTGACCGATCAGGCTGGTCACCAGCAGCCCCACCCGCTGATCCTGCTGATGCAAGACCACCGCGAAGGGGGCATCCGCCTTCATGCCCTCGGGTTGGGCGAACAGCTCCCCGCCCGAAAGCAGCGGCAGAACCGTGTCGCGCAGCCGCATCACCGCGGCCTGGCGGATGCTCGAGCGCTGCTCGGGCGTGGGCCGGACGATCTCGAGGATGCTCCCCAGCGGGATGGCGTAGGTCTCGGGGCCGATGCCGACCATCATCGCCGACAGGATCGCCACCGTGAGCGGGATCGTGATCGTGATGGTCGTGCCCTGGCCGTGAACGCTGGTCAGGTCAATCGTGCCCTTGACCTTTTCGATGTTCGCGCGGACCACATCCATGCCGACGCCGCGCCCCGACACGTCGCTGATCTGCTCGGCCGTCGAGAACCCCGCGGCGAAGATGATCCGCTGGATCTCCTTCTCGCTCATGGTGGCGATCTGGGCCTCGGTGTACAGCCCCTTCTCGATGGCCTTGCGGGCGATGCGGTCCTTGTCGATGCCCCGCCCGTCATCCTGGATCACGATCTGGACGTGGCTGCCCTTGTGCGACGCGGACAGGCGGATCGTGCCCATCTCGGGCTTGCCCGCGGCCTGGCGCTGCTCGGGCGGCTCGATCCCGTGGTCCGCGCTGTTGCGCATGAGGTGCACCAGCGGATCACCCAGTTCCTCGATCACCGACTTGTCGACTTCCGTCTCGCCGCCCTCGATCACCAGGTTGATCTGCTTGTTCAGCTTGCGGGCCAGGTCGCGGATCAGCCGCGGATACTTGCCGAAGAGCTTGTCCAGCGGCTGCATGCGCGTCCGCATCACGGCGAGCTGCAGGTCGCTGGTCACGCGGTCCAGCCCGCCCGAGGCCGTGGTGATGTGCTCACGGAACTCCTGCGTTCCCAGCTGCTGCTGGCCGATCTGCCGCGTGAGCGCCGAAAGCCGGTTCTTCTGCAGCACCAGTTCTCCGACCAGATTCAGCAGCGTTTCCAGCCGCGTCACTTCCACACGGATCGTGTGGTCCGCACCCGCAGCCGGATGGGCTTCGCTCTTCTCGGCGCTCTTGCCCGGGCTCATCGCTGCGGGCGCGGCCGACGGGGAGGGCGCAGGCGAGGGGGACGCGCTGGTCGTCTGCTCACCCGCCGGGATTGACTCCGGCGCGGGGGTGCCCATCGCGGCAGTCTCAGCCAGCAGCGCGTGGAACGCCTCGGTGAACCGCTCCAGCGGGTGATTCAGCGTGGTCTTCGCGGCCAGGGCCTTGGACTGCTGCTTCAGCGCTTCCACCGCCGACATGGCGGGGCTCAGCGCTCGGGCCATGGTCCGCTCGGGCAACTTGGGCGCCGCCTCGGCCAGATCGTCAAGCAGCGTGGCGATCTTGCCCATGGGCTCGCAGTCGAAGAACTCGGCCGAGCGCTTGAGCGCCTCGGTGAGGTCGGCCAAGGCCTCAGCCGCCGATTGCCTCTGAGCCGCCTCGCCCAGTCGAGCCACCTGCTGCTCAACCTGGCGCAGGCTGTCATCCAGATCGCTGACCAGGAACTCCAGAAGGTCCATCTTGGACGAGGGCAGCTTCAGCGGCGCGGGCGCCGGCGAGCCCAGGTCAAAGGGCGAGCCGGTTGCGGGGGCTGCGGGGCTCGCCGCCGCAGGCTGAGCCGGGACGGAGGGCGCTTTCGCCGCCGGCGCATCCGCTGCGGTCTTCGACTCCGCGGCGGCCGACCGAACGGGCACCTGGACGGAGGGGGCGGGCTTCCCCTCCCCGATGGCGGCCAGCGCCAGCACGAGGTTCTCATCCGGCGCGGTCAGGTCGCGTGCCGCCCGTAGGTCGTCGAACTGCGTCTTGATCACGTCAACCGCCTGAAGCAGCAGGTCCATCTCGCCCCGGCCCACGACCACCACGCGGTTGCGGGCAGCGTTGAGCGCGCTCTCGGCGGCGTGCGCGATCTTGACCAGGTTGGTCAGCGCCATGAACGACGCGCTGCCCTTGATCGTGTGCAGGGCGCGGAAGATCTTGTTGAGCAGCTCCGGGTCCTCGGGCGAGCCCTCGAGCGTGACCAGATCCACGTCGAGCTGATCGAGCAGTTCGCCCGATTCGGTGAGGAAGTCCTGCAGCAGTTCGGGGTCCAGTTGCATGTGCGCTCCGCGTTTGGGCTCAGGCCGCCTTGGTCATCCACTGCTTGCAGCCCTGCTTCGCGTAGCAGAAGCCCTGGGGCGTGGGCATCTGCTCGAACGGCACCTTCAGCGTTCGCAGCGATTCGGAGTGCCCGATGAACAGCACCCCGTCGTTCTCGAGCTGATCGTGGAACGTCTGCACCACCTGCTCACGCATCGCGTCGTCGAAGTAGATCATCACGTTGCGGCAGAAGATCACGTCCCACTTGCCGAAGCGCTTGGCGGCCAGGCGGTCCTTGAGGTTGTGAACCTCGAAGTGCACCATCTGCTTCACCTGCGGGTCCACGTTCCAGTACGGACCATCCTGCTTGAAGTAGCGAGACTTGACCATCGGCGACGTCGTGCGCATGGAGTAGTCGGTGTACCGACCCTCCATCGCCGACGTCAGCACCTTCTCGCTGATGTCGGTGCCCAGGATCTCCACGCGCCAGTCCATCAGGCGCAGGCCCAGACAGCGGTGCACCATCATCGCCAGCGAGTACGGCTCCTCGCCGCTGCTGCAGGCCGCCGACCACAGCCGCAGGCGCTTGGTCGCGGCGCGGGCCTCGATGATCCGGGGCAGCACCTGCTTCTCGAAGACATCAAGCTGGGGCTCGTTGCGGAAGAACGAGGTCTCGTTGATCGTGATCTTGTTGAACATCTCCTGGAACTCGTCGTCCTTGTACGGTCCCATGGTCAGGAAGGAGATGTACTGGTCGTAGTCCTCGATCTCGAGCTCCTGCAGGCGACGCCCCAGGCGCGACTCGAGCACGTACTTCTTGTTGTCGGGGAAGTGGATGCCGCTGCGGTCGTAGATGATCTTGCGCAGGCGGTCAAACTGCGCCGCGCTCATCACGGGGTCGGTAGAGGTCTCGCTCATGTCCGGCTCGCCTTTCGTGTCTGAGGATGGAAGCGGTCTGGTGTAGTGATCGGCTTACTGAGCGGCGGTCATCGCGCCCACCGAGCCGGAATCGAACAACTTGGGCAAGTCCAGCAGGATCAGCAGCCGGTCCTCCAGCTTGCCCACCCCCGCGATGAAGTCACTGTCCACCGAGCACACCATCGACGGCGCGGGCTCCACGATCGTGCTGCTGATCCGCAGCACCTCGCTCACCCGGTCCACGATGAACCCAAGC
Organism: Phycisphaerales bacterium; assembly: GCA_022843545.1. Lineage (GTDB taxonomy): Bacteria > Planctomycetota > Phycisphaerae > Phycisphaerales > UBA1924 > JALHNL01. The sequence goes on from JALHNL010000016.1 coordinate 39,543, forward strand.
ACCTTGTTGTGAACCTCGACCACGATGATCCGCGAGTGCTCGTTCCGCTCCGTCGCCGCCAGCCCGAACCGCTTGCGAAGGTCCACCACCGGGATGATCTTCCCGCGGAGGTTGATCACACCCTCCACTTCCGGCGGGCTCTGCGGAACGCGCGTCAGCGCCATCATCCGGTTGATCTCCTGCACCGCCAGGATGTCAACCGCGAACTCCTCGCTGCCCAGCCCGAACGTGACGAGCTGCAGCTGCTGACCCCCTACCGACTGCGACTGGTTCGAAGTGGCGGACTTGGACGGACCGGTGACGGCGGAAGCGCTGGGCATGGGTGATTCCTTTGCGTCGATACCCCGGAACAACCGGGGGCCGCTTCGAAATCGACACGACATGACGCCCGCTTGATGGGGACTCCCCTGGTATCGTCCGAGAACCCTTTTCGCCGCTTACCGTGGCCCGTCCGCCACCCAAGCCCCCCCCCGGAACAGGCAGCGCGTGGCGTCAATGCCGTACCACGCGGGCAGTTCTTCAGGGTCCGGATCGCGGAGCGGTTCGCCACCGTCAGACAACGCCTGCGCCGACCAGAGCCGGTGAATGCCGCGCAGCAGCGCCGCCTCCATCGCGATCTGCGTCAGGAACTCCGCTTGCGTGAAGCGCTGCCCCGGCAGACCCTCGCATGTGGGACACAGCATCACCTTGGCGGGCTCGCCCGCTCGCGGCACGCGGTTCACCGTGCGCCGGTTCTTGCAGTCGGAACAGAACGGGTACGACTCGGCCCGCTGGCGGATCTCCGACGCGATGCCCAGGCTCCCGCGATCTTCCAGCACCCGCGCGTAATGGTCGAGCGCGCTCGACACCGCCGGCCTCTTCAAGAGCGAAGCCGCCCTCCGCCCCTCTCCCCCGCGCACCAGCGCAATAGCCATCGACAGCTGATACCCCGTCGTCGCGTCCACGATCGGCGCGGGCTCGGGCGGGGGCACCAGCACGCCGCCGGGGACGCGGTCCGACTCGATCACCGCGCTCACCGCCGCCAGCCAGCGCCGTTCGCCGGGGCGGGGCGTCAGCGCGATCAGGCCCAGGCACGCGCTCTGCCCGAGCGTGCCGTCACCCCGCGGCGGGCGGTCGAGCACGAAGGCCAGCACGTACAGCCGCCGTGCGAGCGTCCGTGCATCGCGATTGCCCACCGCCGCGACCTCCTCCGCCAGGTCGAAGTACGCCTGCGGGTTCGCCGGGCTCAGGGCCTCCAGCCGCTTGGACAGGTCGGGCACGGTGATCGCGGAATAGTCCTCGGCCTGCGCCGCTTGAACCACCGGTGCCGGCGCCGGCGCGGCAGCGCCGGCCCCGCCCGCGGGCTGCCTCTGGGCCGCGGCCAGCATCATCGAGATGACCATCACCGCTGTGCTCACGGCAGGATCCTCATCGCTTTCTGCGCCCTCATGACCCACAACTGCACCACCGCGCGCTGCGTGAACTTCATCTGCTCAAACACATGGCTCGACGCCCGCCGCGCGGCCTGCATCTCGTCGATGATCACCTTGACCTCCGCGGCTCGCGTGGGCTGCTCGCCCGAGACGATGAACGCCAGCGTCTCCGCGTAGCTGACCTGCTCCGCGGCGAACGCCTGGACGGGCCCGACGGAGGCCGCCAGCCGGCCCGCACGCCGGCGCTCGATCTGATCCAGCCGCAGCGGCGCAAGTTCGTTGGGCACGTGACGTGCGGCCTCCTGCCGCGCCAGCCGGTAGAGCTTCTGCATGCCCTTGAGGGCCTGGTCCGCCGCGTCCACGTCGGCGATCGCGCCCGCCATCAGCGAGCCCCCGCCCAGCACATCCACCGCCTCGGCCACCTCCGCGGTCAGCCGGTCGATGCGCAGCGTGTCATCACCCTCCGAGAGCAGTTCGAGCAGTCGTTCCAGCGTCGCGCGTCGAGCGTCGATCAGAAACGTCGGCGATCCCGGGCTGGGCAGCACGCGCGAGGTCATCCGTGTCAGGAACTCGCGCGAAGACTCCCCGCGCGACAGCCGCGGCATCTGCTGCAGCACGCCGTACAGCATCGCCCACTGATCGTTGAAGCGGATCGCGGTCGCCCTCGCCGCCTCGCGCAGTTCGTTCTGAGCGGAATGGATCGCCTCCGCCGCCAGCAGGTCCGCCTCCATGATCGACAGCAGCGTGCCCTGGTCGAGCCGGGTGAGAATCTCGATCTTCCCCGCGGCGGTCCGCTCGGCCACATACGCCGCCGCCCAGCCGCGCCCGCCCCCGGTGATCCACTCCCAACTGATCAACTGGTCGTTCGCCGTGCGCCGGCCCGGGGTGTAGTCGGGCGCCGTGAGCGCGGGCAGCATCTGCGTCACCGAGAGCGTGCCCGTCTTGCCGGAAAGCGCCTGCGTCGCCCGCAGGAGCACCACCAGCGTGCGCAGATCGTCGATGGGCCGCCCGATCACCGCGGCCTGGTCGATGCTCGCCCGCACCGCCCCCAGGAGGTTCTCCGCCACGTTCGCCGACACACCCACCGACTCCAGGCCCCACGCCTTGGCGTACGCCTCGCGAACCGACGCCCGCTGCTCGTCGCTCGCGCCCGGCGACAGCACCATCGTGACATCCACGCCCTCCGCCCTCGCCCTCGTCACCAGCGTTTGCGTGAGCAGGGACAGGTTCGCGGTGGACACCCGCGGATCGCCGATCCACTGCACCAGCCTCACCCGCGCCGAGTCGTCGCCCTCTCGCGACCATTCCTGCCCGATCGTGGCCCGAACGATCGCCTCGTACACGCTTCGGTTCGTGGCGCTGTCCGGCGAGTGCGTGAGCAGGCTTCCCAGCGCGTCCAGATGGGCGCGACGCGCACGCTCCTCGGGCCACACCGCCGCCGCCGCCCGGGCCCACATCGCCCAGCCAGAGGCCAGCGCCTCGTTCGCCTCAGCGCCGCCTGATGCTCCCGAGGCGTACCGCTCCAGCAACCGCCGGGGCACGCCATCGAGCACGGTCGCTGCGCCGTCACTGAACACCGGCGAAGACGCGGGGCGCTGCGGGCCCATCGCCGCCGTGAGCAGGCTCTGCACGCGGATGACCGCCGCCCCGGGCAACTCGCGCTCGCGCGAGAGCCGCCACAGCGCCCCGCCCGACCAGGCCGTCGGCCACACCTGTCCGCCGTCAATGGGGCCGGTCGCCGCGGCCGGCGCGCCCAGCAGGTCGATGGCGCGGACCTGTGCCTCGGGCTCGCTCACCGCATAGAGATAGTCGATGATCGCCTCAACGCACGCCACGCGCGTGCCGGGGTCGTGAGTCACCCACCACATCGATGCGCTCTTCACGCCGCGTCCAAAGGCCGCGGCGGCCCCCGCGGGGTTGCTCTTCGCCAGGTTCACCGCCTCACGGAGTTGCGCCAGGGCGACTTCGCCGGTCACCGGCGCGCCCGCCGGCGCCGCGGACACATCGGGCTTCGCGCTGTCCGCCAGCGCTCCGCCCGCGCGCCACTCCGGCTCGCGGGCGGTGGGTGAGGCTGTCGCACTGGGCGCAGCCGCCGCCGTTGTGCCCGTGGCGGGAGTCGCCGCGGCCGCTCCGCCCGCCGGCGCGGCCGCGCTGGGCCCGCGCATCGCGAACACGAGAATCAGCACCACGCCCACCACGCACACACCCGCGAGCACGCCCCCGGCGATCACGATCCGCCGGACCATCACCTGTCCGGCATCCTCGGGCGCCGCCGCCGTCGCAGACCACGCCGCGCGCGGCCCATCGTTCATCGCCGACGGAGCGGAGGCCGGCGCGGGGCTGGGGGCCACCGGGCCGCTCGTCCGCGTCGCGTTCGTCAGGTTCGCGATCGCCTGCTGCGCCGCCGACGCGGGCAGCCCTCGCGTCGCGGCCAGCGCGGTCAGGCTTCGCAGCGCGTCGGTCACGCTCGCCGACTGTGAGAGAATCCGCGCCGCATCACGCTCCAGCCCGGTCGGGACGATCGCCGGGAAGGCGGGCGGTGGCGGCGAAGGCTGCGGAGACACCGCCGGCGGCGACGCAGGCCTGGGCGCGGGCGGCTTCTCAGCCACGACCGGCGAGGGCGCCGGAGGCGCCGGCGTACTCACCGGCGGCTTGGGCTGCGGAGTCGGCACCGGTGGCGCGGGCCTGACGGGCGCACGGTCAGCGGGCACTACTCCCAGCGACTCGGCGACTTCGATCTGATCCAGCAGCTTCGACGCACACTGCTGCAGCACCAGGCGCACCTCCGCCGCCTCCGGCGAGGTTCCGAATGGGTGCGCCGCCATTTCCGCCAGTTCTCGCTGCAGAGCCTCGACCACGCCCGCCTTGCTGACGGGCGACGCTGCGCCCAGCACGCCCGCCGGGTCGTGCGGATACGCCGCGGCGCGCTCCGCGCCGAAGAACGCCGCCAGCAGGTCACGTTCGGGAACGCCGTCGCTCATGGCGCACCCCCACCGCCGGGCGCGGGTGCCGGAACGGGCACGGGCACGGGCGCGAGCCGGGAGTGCAGTTCCTTCAACCGCGATCCCCACGGCTCGGGGCCATAGTCCGGATAGAGGACCACGTGCTGGTCCATCAGTTGCCTCGCCTGAGTCGCGTCGCGGTCGGCCAGCAGCCGCACGAAGTTGAACCTCGCCGCAAACCACTCGGGCAGCGCGGGGTCGAGCCCGCCCGCCAGGGTGCGCCAGCACTCCAGGGCGGTGGCGATGTCGCCCTGCATCTCGCTGCTCTCGCCCAGGCGCCTGAGCACCTGGATCTGGCCGGGCTTGGCCTTCAGCAGGTCGCGATCGATCGTGATCGCCAGTTCCAGCGCGGAGCGGTCGCCCCCCTTGGCCAGGATCAACGCCGCATCCGCCACGTCATTCGCCACCCCCGCCGCCGCGCCGCCGCGCAGGCCCGCCTCCCCCGGCGCGAACTGAGCCAGCACGCGCCGCCCGACCAGCACCACGCGCCGCGCTGCCTCCGCCACGCGCTGCTCATCGGGCTGCCCAGCCCCGCGCTCCGCCGCCAGCGTTGAGAGCGCACGCGTGTACAGCGTTCGCTGCGCCGCCGCGGCGAACCGCGCCGAGGACGCGGGCGCACCTTCGCGCCCCAGCCGCTCGGCCACACGCTCCGCGTCTTCGACCTCGCCCCTGGCCACGTGAACCTGGAAGCGACGGAAGTCCAGTTCATCCGCCAGCGGGACGAGATCGATCTCGTTGAACGCCGCGATGGACGAAATCGTGTCCAGCACGCTTCTGGCCCGCTGCACGTCCGGAGCCTGCCCGCTCAGCAGCACGTCCAGCAGTTGCCGCGCCGTGGTGATCGCCCGCTGCGAGGCCTCCTTGGCATCCTTGTCCTTGGCCGAGAGCGCGGCCTGCCGCTCCTTGGCGAGGACCTCCTCAGCCACAGCAGCGAACCGCCCGGCCTGGAACTCCCGGTCCGCCGCGCCAGACCCTCGGTACAGGCGATACAGAATCCGTGACGCCTGCCGGCGCGCCGCGTCGTAGAGGGGCTTGTCGGGGGTGATCCCCAGCAGCGTCTTGACCGCCTCCTCGTCCTGCACGCGCGAGCCGCCGCGCTGGTTGATCAGCAGCGTCGCAGCGCGCTCGCTCGCGGGATACATGCGCAGGTACAGCGTCGCCAGTTCATCCAGCCGGTCCACCAGCGCCGACGCTCGCCCCTCGGGGTCGCTCCGCACCGCGGTGTCGAGCGACACGATCGCCAGCCACAGCCCCTCCTCCGCCTCGGCGCTCTGGCCGTTCGCCTGCGCCGCCGCCGAGGCCTTCACGAACGCCTCCGCCGCCTGCTCCAGGTCGCCCGCCAGGTACAGCGCCCGCCCGCGCAGGATCATCGCCCGCATCGCGTCGCCGGCGTACTTGCCCGTGTCGGGCTGGCGATCGGCCTGCTCCAGCAGCGAGGCCGCCTCGCGGTACAGGTTCACCGCGGGCGCGTGAGTCGTGGGCTTCTCCGGGTCGCCGCCCCCGGCCTTGTGGGCCTCCTGCCCGCGCCGCAGCGCCACCGCGCCGCGCACGTAGTGAGCGATGAACCCCGTCTCGCCCAGCGGCACCGTGCCGTAGCGCGTGCTCAGGTCCAGCACGTGCCCCAGTTGCGACGCCGCCATCAGGTCCTGATACGCCACCTGCCCCAGCCGCTCCGCCTCCGCGCCGCCGGTGGCTCCGGCCTCAAACGCGCACACCGCCAGCAGCCGCGCCGTCAGCGGGTCCAGCGGGCTCTTGGGCTCGCCGTTGGCGGCCACCGCCCGCATCTCGCGCACGGCCGCCTCCAGCTCCGACCACTTGCGCGCCTGGGCCAAAATCGTGATCCGGCGCGCGGGCAGAGCCGCCTTCACGCTCGCCGGCGCCACCTCGCTGTCCCGGATCACGTCCAGCCAGCGCAGAGCCTCGCGATCGTTGCCCGCCAGGCTGCTCGCCAGCGCGGCCCCGATGGCCGCGCGGCACACGTCCTCGTGCCGCAGTTGCCCCCGAGGCAGCCTCTCCACCGTCGCCGGCAGGCCACCCGACCGCCCCAGCACCCAGCCAAAGTGCTTCAACGCCTCGCCCGCCGTCGAGGGCTCGCCCTTCAGCGTCGCCAGATACACGCCCGCCCACCCCGCGTAGTAGTTCGACACCGCGCGCAGCCGCACCGCGTCGGCGAGCTCCTGATCGCGCGAACCGGCGCCGGTGCGTTCCAGCTGCTCGGCGCGACGGTTCAGCTCCCCCGCCAGCCGCTCAAAGTGCGCCCTCACCGTCTCCAGGTCGCGCTGCGCCTCGGCCTTCTCCGCCTCGTCCGCGATCCGCAGCCGCCACCGCTCCGCCTTCTGCTCCGCATGCGTGTACACCGTCCGCGCCAGGTCCAGCCGCAACTGGAACGTCTCGGCATCCGGCACGCGCTTGATCAGGTCCTGCGCCCTCGCCTCCCACTGCTCCCGCGCCGGGCCCTCCGAAGCGCCGATCAGTTCGACATACAGCCGCCCAAGTCTCTCCGCGACCTTCGCACGCTCCTCCCCCGACACGTCCCCCACCCGCGATGCCAGCTGCTCCGCCAGCAGCGTCTTGAGATCCAGCCCTTCCAGGTACTCCTCCACCGCCGCCTCGGCCGCGCTCGCCGCGGCCCGTCCAGACCGCCCGCCCTCGGTCTGCGCCGCCACCCCGCCCGCGCACGCGAGCCAGGCCCCCGCACCGACCGCGATGCTCAGCCGATTAACCCGCCACATAGCTCACCTTCGTAAAGCCCGCGTCGCGGATCACCTGCAGGGCCTTGGCCGCGGCCTCCACCGGCGCGTCGTCGCTCACCTTCACGATGATCCCCGGCGGCTTGGGCAGCGCGTCGAGCACCCCCCGCAGGGCATCGCGGTCGCTCATCTCGCGCCCGCCGATGCGGTAGCGCGCCTGCCCGTCTTTCATATCCACCCTCAGCACCTGCGTGGTCAGGTCCATGGTCCCCGCGCCGGGCCCGCGCCGCTCCGCCGCCAGCGCGGCCGACAGTTCCCCCTCCGCCGGCGTCAGCGACCCCGCCATCACGAAGTACAGCAAGAGGAACAGCACCACGTCGATGAACGCCACCAGCGGCAGCTTCAGCACGCCCACCTCGGCGGTCTTCTTCTTGCGAAAGTGCAGCATGGCGTCAGGCCCCGTCCCCCGCCGTGGCGAGCTTCCACGAGCGCACGCCCCCGCGGGCGAGCACGCCCGCGAGCTGGTTCACATGCCGCGACGGCGCCAGCCGATCGGCCCGGATGATGATCTCCGGCTGCTGGCCCCTCTTGTCCTTCGATTGCGCCGCCCGCACCATGCTGACGATCTGCTGGGGCGTCACCTTCTCGCCCGAAAGCACCGTCAGCCCGCCCTCACGGTCAAGATCGATCATGATCGCCAGCGGGCTGGCCGTCTCCGCCGCTTCGCCGCGCTCCTTGGGCAGGTCCATGGGCCGCGCCTGCGACTGCGCGAACTGCGCCGTGAGCATGAAGAAAATGATCAGCAGCAGCACCACGTCGATCATCGCGGTCAGATCGAACGTGGCCTCGGGCATCGGTTTGCGCTTCAGAAATCTCATGCCGCGCCCACCCCGCTCGCCGGGCGAGCCCCGGGCTGACCCGGAGCCGCAGGCGCCGCCGGCCGC
>JALHNL010000017.1 GCA_022843545.1 Phycisphaerales bacterium
GCCACCGCCCCCGCGCGTCCAGCGCCACGCCAAGCCACGCCGCGGCGAGCAGTTGCCGTCGCGGCAGCTCAGTACCAGATGCCCCTGATCGAATCATGTGTGCCACTCCCCCCTCCCCACTCCCCCCTCCCCACTTCCCACTCCCCACGCACCACGCACCACGCACCACTCCCCCTACCTCCCCTTCGCCTGCTGCGCCGCGCCCGAGGCCATCGCCAGCACGCGGTCGCGCAAGCTCCGCACCGTGTGGTACGTCACCTTCAGTTCCGCCGCGGCCTGGTTCAGCGAGCGGCCGTGCAGGATGGTCCGCGTGGCGACGGCCTTCATCGTCGGGGTCCACGCGTCCCGGTGGACCGCGACAAACGCGTACGCGGGCTGCATGACGCGGGCGACCAGCGCCTTGCAGCGCGTCCGGACGCGCCGGTAGCTCACCCCGAGCAGTTGGGCCATTTCGCGCATCGTTCGCCCGTGCAGATAGAGCGCAAGCAGGAACTCGCGGTCGGCCGGTTCCAGATACGCCGCCCGCTCCGCCACTCGACCGGCCCACACACTCGCGCCGCCGCCGATCGGGCCATACACCGCGGTGCTCGCCGCGCCTTGCGGGCCGGCCGCGGTGCTGGCCACCATGGACAGGCTGACGCGCTTGCGCCGACGTCGCCGAAGGTCAGCCCCACGCGACCAGGCGTTGGCGGCCGGGGCGTCGTCGTGGTCGCGGGCCTCCGGCCTTTCGGTTTGCATTGTGTTTGGTATACTCACGGCGACTCTCCGGTCTGTGAAGGGTGAATGCACCAGAACTGGGACGATTTGTGGCCCGCGATTGGAACTTCGTTCATTGTTGACCAATGATACAACCTTTGCAAGGACTTTGTATGGATATGCCCGATTCCAGCGCGCAATCGCGGGCAATGAGGGCCAAATCCCCCCACTCGCCCGGCACTCCGGCCGCACCCCCACCTACCCAGGGGGCCTCGGCGGGTGAGATGAGAGCGGACGGGCCGCCGCCCCTCACCTTGGGCACCACACTGCGCCTGGCCCGTCGTCGCGGCGGGCTGACACTGGTGGAACTCTCCTCGCGGGCGGGGTGCGACAAGTCGTATCTGTCGCGGATCGAGAATGACCAGGTCCGCGGCGCACCCTCGGTGGACATGCTCGCGCGGATCGAGGCGGCACTCTCCCTGCAGCCCGGCCATCTCGCCGCGATCGCCCACTGGCAGTTCGCCCCCGCGCCGCTGAAGCGCGAGCAGGAGGCCCTGGCCCAGCGCGCCCGCGCGGCGGAGGAACTCGCCCGCGCCCTGCGCGACGCCGCCGGACCTGCCCAGAGCGGGCCCACGCACGCGGGTATCGACGCGCTCTACAAGTCCGGCGCGCTGCAGAGACTGATCGCGCGGATCACACCCGATGCCGGCGGCGTTGTGCCGCTGGCGCTGCCGGTGGAGGTGCCGATCATCAACCGCGTGGCGGCGGGCTATCCGCGCGAGTTCAGTGACATGGGCTACCCGGCCCGCGTGGCGGACGGCTATGTGCGCTGCCCCGACCTGTGCGACCCCGACGCGTTCGCGGCCCGCGTGGTGGGCGACTCGATGGAGCCCGCGTACCGCGAGGGCGACATCGTGGTCTTCTCCCCCTCCCGCACCGTGACCAGCGGCGCCGACTGCTTCGCACGGCTGGAGCCGGACCACGAGACGACGTTCAAGCGCGTGTACTTCGAGCGCGGCCCGGCGGGCGAAGAACTCATCCGCCTGCAGCCGCTGAACCCGGCCTATTCGGCGCGGGTGCTGCCGCGCGAGCAGGTGGCGGGGCTGTACGTGGCGGTGAGCTTCCAGCGGGAGGTGTGAGAAGCGGTTGATGAGCGGCGGAAGTGGGCTGGTTTGGACCCGGGAGGGCCGGCTCCGGGCCGGTGACCGGCGCGGCATGAGGGCCACCGCAAAGCGTGAAGAAGAACCACCTAGCCGGAGGGCCCGCCGGGTTATCGGGCGGCGGGCGGAAATCCCGCATGAAGGCGCGTGGCCCGCGTGCCGAATTGTGCTGCACTATGGGCCTTCTCGACCAACTCTCCAACCTCTTCGGCGGCAGCAAGAAGGCCGCCCGCCCCGCCAGCGCCCAGACCCCGCGCGCCGACCGGCACAAGACCGTGGGCTTCTCGTGCCGGCTGGGGCAGGTGCTGGACATGTCGAGTTCCGGCATGCGCGTGCAGATGGACGAGAAGCCCGACCTGACGACGGGCCGGGTGCTGGAGATCTCGGTGGCGTCCCCGATGCAGCGTTGCAGCCTGAAGATGCGGGTGGCGTGGATCCGGAAGATGGATGAGGACTGGCACGTGGGGTTCCAGTTCCTCGACGTCGGACCGGCGATGGCCGAGTCGCTCGATTCGCTCGCCCGGCACGGGTGCGCGAACCTGCAGGACCCCGGCGCACGGCGCGGACGCTCCAGCGCCGAAGAGCGGGCTGCGCGCGAGCGCGAGTACGCCACTCGCAAAGCGGGCTCTCCCGAGGGGCTCGAGGCCACCGTCCACTGCACCGACCTGTACGCACTGCTCGATGTGCCTTCGGAGGCCGACGAGGCGGAGATCAAGTCGGCCTACCGGCGCGCCGTCCGCATCCTGCACCCGGACGTGAACAAGACGCCCGAGGCGGCGGAGCAGTTCGCGATGGTGCGCACCGCCTACACGATCCTGACCGACCCCGCCAAGCGGGCTCGGTACGACACGCTGCGCCGCAAGGCCGCCTGAGCGTCCGCGATCACTTCGCCTCCACACCCGCCGCCGCGCCGATCGCCTGGAACGCCTTGAGCACACGCTCGCGGGCCAGGGCGTGGTCGACGATCGGCTCGGGGTAGTCCAGCCTCGCCCGCAGCAGAGCGGGCAACTCGGCCGGGTTGTGGACCGCCGCGCCCTGCACGTCGCGCAGTTCGGGCACCCACCGGCGCACGAACGCGCCCTCGGGGTCGAACTTCTCGCTCTGGCTGTAGGGGTTGAAGATGCGGAAGTAGGGCGCGGAGTCCGTGCCCGTGCCCGCGCTCCACTGCCAGCCGCCGTTGTTCTGGGCCAGGTCGCCGTCGATGAGGCTCTTGTGGAAGAACGCCTCGCCCTTGCGCCAATCCAGGAAAAGGTCCTTGGCGAGGAACATCGCGACGATCATGCGGAGGCGGTTGTGCATCCAGCCGGTCTGGGCCAGGCACCGCATGGCGGCGTCAACGATCGGGACGCCGGTGCGTCCTTCGCACCACCCGGCGTAGTGCTCCTCGTTGTCGCTCCACACGATGCGGTCGGTGGCGGGCTTGAAGGCTCGCCCCATGCACACGCGGGGGAAGGCGAGCGTCACGTTCTTGTAGAACTCGCGCCACACCAGTTCGCTGATCCATGTGGCCACGCCGCTCTTGGGCGAGTCGATGGGCCCGTCCAGCGCGTCGATCGCGGCCTTGAGGCACACGCGGGGAGAGATGACGCCGCTGGTCAGGTAGGGCGAGAGCGTGCTGGTGCCCTCCAGATACGGAAAGTCGCGGGCGGTCTTGTAGTCGCGGACGCGCGCGTCGCAGAACACACGCAGCCGACGCCGCGCCTCGGCCTCGCCCGCGGGCCACAGCTCGGGGCTCACCCGGCTCTGAAAGCCCGGGACCGCGACCGGCACCGGGTCGCTCGCGATGCCCAGCGGCGCCTGGGCACGCATCGTCGGCGCGATCCGCGGACCGTCTGTCTGCTTCAGCATGGCCAGCCACGCCTTCTTGAACGGCGTGAAGACCGTGTACCACCCGCCCTGCTGCGTCTTCACCAGCCCCGGCGGCAGGATGCACTGGTCGTGGTGAGCGTGGGCCGTAACGCCGTCGAGTTCAAGGGCGCGGCGCGTCTGTTCGTCGCGGCGCGACTCCCAGACCTCGTACTCCGCGTTCCAGTGAACCGACCGGCACTGGTGCTCGCGGGCCACCTCCGCCACCACGCGGGCCACGTGCTCGGGCCTAGGCGCGGTGCGGATGAGCAGCGGGATGTTCAACCCGGCCAGGGCGCGGGAGAGTTCGCGCAGGTTGCGCAGCACGAACTCGACCTTGCAGGGCGCGGCGTTGAACCGCGCCCAGTCTTCCGGGCTGATCACATAGAGGCCAACCACCCCGCCAGGTGATGACACTGCGGCGGCGGCCAACGCCGTGTTGTCCTCCACCCGGAGGTCAACACGGAACCACATGAGGGTGCGGGAGGGGGGCATGGCAATTCGTCCAAATCGTTCAGGAAGTATACCATTCGGGTGCCCCGAACGCGTGGATTGCTCCCAGAACCGGTAGTTACCGGTTGATGTTCTGGACGATCTGGCCGATATTTCCCCATAAGGGAGTTTTCCCGTGTCCAATCTATCACCACGAAGCCTGGCCGAAGCGATTGGCGTTAGCGAGTCCTCGCTGAAGCGCTGGGTGGACGACGGGCTGCTCACGGCTCACCGCACCGCGGGTGGGCACCGTCGCATTCCGCTCAATGAGGCGATCCGCTTTATCCGCCAGATCGGCGCGTCGGTGCTGAAGCCTGAGGTGCTGGGGCTGTTCGACCTCGCGCAAGTCCCGCCAGCGACAGATGTTGAGCGCGACGCGGCGACCCTGATGCACAAGGCGCTGGAGGCGGGCGAAGCCTCCAAGGTTCGGGGTATGGTCCAGTCGCTCTACCTGTCGGGGTGGAGCCCGGCCCGGATATTCGACGGCCCGCTGCGCGAGTCGATGACCAAGATCGGCGAGCTGTGGCTGCACGCGGACTGGGGGATTGTGGTTGAGCACCGCGCCACGGACATCGTGATCAGCGCGATCAACCAGTTGCGCTTGCTGAGCCCCCCACGGGGCGAGGCGGCCCCGGTGGCCCTGGGGTGCGCGATCGACGAGGACTTCCACGCGGTTCCGTCGCTCATGGCCGCGGCGGTGCTGGGCGACGTGGGCTATCTCGACATCAACCTCGGCGCGGCGACGCCCGCGCCCGTGCTGGTGGCGGCGATGAACCACCACAAGCCCTGCCTGGTGTGGGTGGCGTGCAGCCTGGACAAGCACAAGAACGCGGCCGGCCTGCTGGAACAGGTGGCGATAGCGACGCGGGCGGCGAACATTCCGCTGGTGGTGGGCGGGCGCGGATTCATCGAGGCCAAGATCGCGCCGCCGACGGGGGCGATGGTGGTGGAATCGATGTCGCACCTGGAGCAGATCGCCCGCAGCGCGCTGCCCCATACGCCGTCGGATCCCAACTCGACCCGCGGCACCCTAAGCTGACGGTGCATGCGCATCGCACCTGAAGGCTGGATTGTTCTTGTTCCGCTCATCCTTGTCGCGCTGGTTGCCCCGGCCGTGGTGGCGATCTTCTGGCCGTGGGTGGGCGGGCCGGTGGCGGGCGTGGGGCTGCTGCTGGTGCTGTGGGGGCTGTGGTTCTTCCGCGACCCGGTGCGCACGCCGCCGACCGGCGCGGGGCTGATCGTGAGCCCGGCGGACGGGCGGGTGATCAAGGTTGACCGCGCGGCGGTGCCCAAGGAGCTGGCGGGCGCGTGGCCGCTGGCGCCCGGGGAGCCCGTGCAGCGGGTGGCGATCTTCCTGAACCTGTTCAACGTTCACGTGAACCGCGTGCCCATCGCGGGCGTCATCAAGGCCAAGGCGTATGTGCCGGGATCGTTCGTGAACGCGTCGCTGGACAAAGCGAGCGAGCAGAACGAGCGGGCGGGCGCGATCGTGATCACGCCCGAAGGTCGCCCGCTGGCCTTCGTGCAGATCGCCGGGCTGGTCGCGCGGCGGATCGTGTGCCACCTGCGCGAGGGGCAGAGCGTGGGCACGGGCGAGCGCTTCGGGCTCATCCGCTTCGGCAGCCGGGCGGAGATCTACTTCCCGCCGGGGGCGAGCGTGGAGGTGAAGGTCGGCGACTTCGTGGTGGCGGGCGAGAGCGTGATCGGGAAGATGGGGTAAGAACGACGATAGAATCGAGACGACATGGTCGTGAACGGCATCAACTTCCCGGAGCGCGAGATTGCGGCCTTCTGCCATCGATACGGTGTGGCCCGGCTGTCGCTGTTTGGCAGCATTCTGCGGGAGCCCACACCCGAGGGCGGGCACGGGTTCCGTCCCAGCAGCGACGTGGACATGCTGGTGGAGTTTCTGCCCGGGCGTGTGCCAAGCCTGCTGGCCTTCGCGGGCATGCAGATGGAGATGAGCGAACTGGTGGCTCGCGACGTTCAACTCTGCACGCCGGCCATGCTCTCGCCCTACTTCCGTGGCGAGGTGCTGCGTGAGGCGAGGATGCTGCATGCCGCGTGAAGCCTCCAAGGGCGGGCCGAACGACCGCGAGCGACTGCGGCACATGCTGGACGCGGCGCGGGATGTTCGTCAGTACGTGTCGGCACGCCGACGCGAGGACCTTGACTCCGATTCCATGCTCCGGCGCGCGCTCGTCAATGCGCTGCAGGTGATCGGTGAAGCCGCCGCGCGGGTCACCGACGAAGGACGCTCGAGAGCCTCCGCGTTGCCTTGGGGACAGATCGTGGCGGCCCGGAACATACTGGTGCATGTGTACTGGGGCATCGACGCCGACCAGGTGTGGAACATGGCGATCAAGGACATCCCGGTGATGATCGCCGCGCTGGAGGCCGCACTGGCGGAGTGGCCACCACCGGAGAGTTCTCGGGGTTGAGACTGCGGCGCATCGCTCTCGTGGCGGCTGCGCCGGCCGCGCAGGTGCGCCGAGATCGCACAGGCCCCGAATGAAGATTGCGCCCCTCGCCTCCAGGCCCCCAACAATGCCACGTCCATGGTGCGTTCTCTCGACAACCCGCCCGATGCACGCCCATCAGGCTCCGGGCGGGAGCGGCGTCGTCGCCGGCGCAAGCCGGGTGATCCGCGCTACGTCAGCCTGCGGAAGCTGTTCCCGAACCTGATGACCGCGGCGGCGCTGGCGTCGGGGGTGATGTCGTTTCATTACGCCCAGCAGGGACGGTTTGACCAGGCCATGCTGGCGATCGGGCTGGCCTTTCTGCTCGACGGGCTGGACGGGCGTCTGGCCCGCCTGCTGAAGGCGAGCACGCGGTTCGGCGAGAAGTTCGACTCGATCGCGGACTTCACGTCGTTCGGGTTCGCGCCCGCCTTCCTGCTCTACCAGTGGCACCTGAAGGAACTGGGCCTGGCGGGCGTGGGCGTGGTGATGCTCTACGCGCTGTGCGCCGCCTACCGCCTGGTGCGGTTCACCAAGCAGGCCAAACGCCAGCCCGTGAACGCCAGGCCGGGGCGGTTCTTCCAAGGTCTGCCCGCGCCCGCGGCGGCGGGGCTGGCGCTCATCCCGCCCATGCTCGAGCGTTCGTCGCTGGAGTGGGTCGCGCCCACCTGGGCCGCGGCGGGATGGACGCTGCTTCTGGCCTTCCTGATGGCCAGCCGGATAGCGATGCTCTCGCCCAAGGGTTGGCGCATCCGCGCTGAGTGGGTCATCCCGCTCATGCTGGTGGCGGGGGCGGTGACGATGGGCCTCTTGCGCGACCCGTGGCTGACGGCCTCGGGCGTCTTCGCGTTGTACCTGCTGACGCTCCCCGTGGCGGTGGTGTGGAGGCGCGCCGAACGCCATCGCATCAAGACCAAGCAGATCGCCGAGGCGGAGCAAGCGGGAGCCGGGGCTGGCGGACCGGGCACGACGGGAGCAGCGTCGGGAACTTGATCTCAAAGCCGATGGAGAGGTGTCACCGGTGAGACGCCCGGGCCGGCGAGGTCGGGTTGTGGATTCACACCTCAGGGCTTGGCTTCGGGCGCGGTGGTCATCTCGCCCTCGGCGGGCGCGGGCTGGGCCTCGGGCGCTTCGGAAGCCTGCGCGACCGCGGCGGGCGCGGGCTTGGCGGGCGCAGCGGCCACGGGGCGGGCGGGCAACTCGCCCTTGGCCAGCGCGATCGCCGGTGCAGTGGCGCCGGCCCAGATCGAGTCCTGCCCCGAGCGGTCGCTCACGAAGTAGAGCTCGCCGCTACCTCCCCACGCGGGAGACATCGAGCGGTACGGGCCCGCGGTGAGGGCCACCTTTGACGAGCCGTCGGCGGCGGCGAGCCACACCTCGGCGCGGGTCGGGCGGACGTTCAACTCACCGGGAGCGGGCTCGGCCACCAGGGCCGAGACGTAGGCGATCCAGCGTCCGTCGGGGGACCAGGAGGGGTTGATGGCGGCGGTGTCGCGCGCGGGGACGATCTCGGTGGGCATCATCGCGTGGCCGGGCTTGTAGTCCACGGTCCACACGCTGTAGGCACGGTCGCCGCGCTGGCGGGCGCGCTGGAAGACGATGCGATCCGCTCCGCCCTCGCCCGTGCCGGCGACGGGCGACCACTCGGGGAGCAGGCCGTAACCGATGAACTCGGGCGTCTGGGGGTTCTTGGCGTCGATGACCCACAGTTCCCACTGACCGGTGCGCGAGCCCAGGCGCGAGAAGACGAGCTTGGAGCCGTCGGGCGACCACGACGGGTGCAGGTCGGCGGCGCGCTCGAAGGTGAGCTGCACCGCGGGCCCGCCCTGCGTGCTCATCACGAAGATGTTCCACGCGCCGCGGCGGTCGCTGGCGAAGGCGATGCGCGAGCCGTCGGGGCTGATGGCGGGCATCACGTCGTTGGCGGCGTCGGAGGTGAGCTGGGTGACGCTGCTGGAGCCCGTGCGCTTGAAGTACAGATCGCTGGTGGCGCGGTGGCGCGTGCTGGCGAAGACCATGAAGCCGCCGTCGCGGGAGATGGCCGGGTCAAAGTCCGCGCCCACGTCGCCCGTGGTGACGCGCTCGAACGCGCCTTCGTCGTCGGTGGGCCCGAAGGGCTGAGCGCCGGGCAAGGGCTCGTCGAACATCGCGGCGGGGGCGGACATGGTCAGCGCCTCGGCGTCGGCGGGGAGCGGGCGCGTCAGCGCGGCGCTGGTGGCCTCCTGGGCCCACGAGGGCGCCGGCTCGGGCGCGGGCATGGATCGCAGCGCGACGCGCTTGGGCGGCGTCGGGGGCGGGACGGCCTGAGCCGCGGCTTCCTGTTCGCGACGCAGCGCGTCCTTCTCGGCGAAGATCACGCTCTCGCGGTTGCAGCCGCCAAGGGCCAGGCCGGCCAGGAGCAGAAGGCTCACACACGTCACGTTCGGCGCGCGCAGGTTCATCGGTTTTCCCCGTTCAAGGTCGGGGCGTGCGTGCAGCGCTCGCCCCACGGGGGAACCATCGGCTTTCTAGGACGTGCAGTTGAGCCACCCGGGCAAGGCCCCCGGGCCGGGCGGGTTCAGAACCGCGAGCCGCGCTCGCACGCCGGCTTGACCCCCGGGTCGCGTTCCCAGCGGGCGTGGCGGTCGCGGGGGCTCTCCACCGCTTCCAGGTGCTGCAGATAGTGCGCGAGCTGTGCGGGCGCAAAGTCCACCAGGGCCTCGCGCCTCAGCGCCGGGGCCACCACCACGATGCGCTCGATGAGTTGGTCCACGGTCATGGACGTGTTCTGAGGCTGCCAATCGCGGGCGTGCACCATGGTCGACCTCCGGTGTGACTTGGGGGATATCGACCGGGGCGAGATCGCCGGCGTAGGCGTGTAACGTGTGGACAACCGGGCGGGCCGGCCGCGGACCACTACAGGTTGGGCATGGGGCGGCGCGATTGACCGCCCGGTGGGTGTCGCAGCCGCGTCCGGCTTCAATCGCGGACCTTGGCCCCGGACTCGCCCGCCGTCCGGGTTCAGTCGCCGCCCCGGCGTACGCTCGCCCGATGCGCGCCTTTGAGTTCACCCCGACTGACCACGCCGACCTGTACGCGATCTCTCCGCTGGGCTCCCCCGGATCTGCGGCGGGCGGGCTCGGGTGGTTCTGCAACCGGAGCGTTGGCAGCGATGGCCCCTTGCCCGGCGCGGTCAGGGGGTCGTCGCTGGTGGTGTGGTCGGGTGGGCTGGGCGAGGGGCTCTTTGACGCTGATCCGCGAACATGGATGAGCCCGGGGTGGGCGGCGCTGAGCGAGGCCCTGCCACGCTGGCTCGAGAAGTGCGAGGGCGCGGGGATTCGCCCGGTCCTGAGGCCGCACGCACGGCACGTCATGAGCGACGCGCCGGGCATCGCCCGCGTGCTGCGCGAGTTCCCCGGGGTGCGGGTGCTGCTGGACCCGGCGGCCATGCTCACGGCGAACATGATCGCGACCGCGGAGGACCACTTCACACGCACGCTGTCATCGCTGGGATATCACGAGCGGGTGATGGGCGTGGTGATGGCGAACGTGCTGGCGCCGGCGGGGGCGGCGAGCGACACTGATGACGGTCCGCCGCTGCGCCGCGTCGCGCTCGACCGGGGCGTGCTGGACGGGGCGATGATCCGGCGGCTGGTGGAGGAGTATGTGCCGGAGCATGTGCCGCGGGTGATGGAGGGAGGATGAAGGATGAGGGGCGTGGGTTGCAGCAGGGGACGCCTTTGGGTGAACTCGCGTGTTTCGGCTTTCGCACCCAAATGAAAAACCCCGGGCCGGGCCCGGGGGTGCTCCGCAGGTTCAAGACTCGTTTGCTCGTGGCTGGCCCACCTCAGCGGGCGGAGGACATCATCATCTGCCCGTCCATGGCCTGGTCGAGGGCGCGACGCAGGGTCCAGGCGCGGTCGGACATGCTGTGCTGCTGCATCGCCTCGCCCAGAGCGGAGCGGAGGGCCATCCGCGTGCCGCGGTCGGTGCGGGCGTCGTTCATGAGCGCCATCGCCGCGACGTGATACACCGCGGCGCACCCGGCGGCCTCGCCCCGATTGAACATCGGCGCACCCAGGCTGATGGCGGTCTCGACCAGCTCGCGCTGGTCGGCGGCCAGCACCGGGCCCATGCCGGCGGGCTGCCCCGCGGCGAGCTTCTTCAGCACGCCCTCGGGCACCAGCACGGTGTCGATCACGTGCACCACGCCGTTGGAGGCGTCGATGTCGGTCGAGAGGATCTTGGCGTTGTTCACCATGGCCTGGCTGCCCTCGACCATGAACGTGACCTCGCCGCCCTGCAGGGTCTTGCCCTTGCCGGCCTTGAGGGCCTGGTCGCTGAAGACGCGGCCGGCGATCACGTGGTACGTGATGATCTCGGCGAGCACGGCCTTGTTCTGGGGCTTCAGGAGCGAGGCGAGGACCTCCTTGGGGAGCTTCTCGAAGGCCGCGTTGGTCGGGGCGAGCACGGTGAGCGCGTCCTTGCCGGAGATCGCCTCGGCCAGGCCCGCGGCCTTCACCGCCGCCACCAGCGTGGAGAGGTCCTTGACGCCCGAGGCCAGTTCGGCGAGGTTCTTGCTCTCGGGCAGGATGACCTTGTCGATGACGTGGATGACGCCGTTGCTCGCGCCGATGTCGGCCTTCACGACCTTGGCGCCGTCAACGAAGAGCGAGCCGCCCTCGACCTTGAGGTTGATGCGCTGGCCGTTGAGGGTGTCGGCGAACGAGGCCTTCATGGCCGCGCCCGACTCCACCTTGGCCGGCAGGACGTGGTAGGTGAGGATCGAGGCGAGCTTGGCCTTGTTCTCGGGCTTGAGCAGGTCGGCGATGGCGTCCTTGCCGAGGGCGGCGAAGGCCTCGTCGGTGGGCGCGAAGACGGTGATGGGGCTCGTGGTGGACAGGGCTTCGGCCAGGCCCGCCGCCTGAGCGGCCGCGAGCAGGGTCTTGAACGACCCGGCCTCGGAAGCGACCTGGACCACGTTGTTCTTGGGGGTGTCGCCGGTGGTGCCGGTGGCGTTGACCGCCACACCCGCCGAGGCGACCATCAAACCAGCCATGACCGCAAGGAATCCAGCTTTCATCGAGTGCTCCTTAAGGTCCCGGTCTCGGCATGCACAAGCCGGTGCGGGACGCTCGCGGTTCGGAGCCGTGAACGATTTGGATGTTCTGGACGTTTGGTATTGACGTGGTATAAACTCGACACGCCGAGTTTCCGCGGGGAAAATCCACCTCCCATCCGTCACCCGAATCCGATCCGTCGGACGCAGGAGTAGGTCGTGACCGTGCCCAACCCCTCTTCGGAGGGCGACATCCTGCGACGAAGCGCGATCGGTGACCAGGCCGCCGTGGCCGAGTGCATCCGAGTGTTCGCGCCGATGGTTCTGGCGATCGCGCGGCAAACGCTCGCGGACCCGCTGGTGATCGAGGACGCTGTGCAGGACGTGTTCATCGAAATCTGGCGGTCGTCGGGGCGGTTTGATCCGCAGAAGGGTTCGGCGCGCACGTTCGTGGCGACGATCGCGCGGCGCCGGTTGATCGACCGCGGTCGGCACGAGCAGTCGCGCATCAAGGGCGTCGTGGGTCTTGAGGCGGCCGAACGCCCAACGGGCGGGCCCACCAGCGCGGACCGGCTGGCCAGCCGCGAGGACGCGCAGCGGGCGGCACGTCTCATTGAGGCGATGGGCGAGCCGCAGCGCACCGCGGTGAAGCTCAGCATGGGCCAGGGCTGGAGCCACCAGCGGATCAGCGACCATTTGAACATCCCCCTGGGAACGGTGAAGACCATGCTGCGTCGGGCGATCATGAATCTGCGCGATGCCCTGGGCGGCGCGAAGGCCACTACGGCGGGAGGTGAGGCGTGAACCCGCTGCCCCCCCACCACACCAACGGGCATCCCTCGGGCCGCCCGATGGACGAAGCCACGCTCGACCTCCTTATCGCGTCTCAGACCGACGGGCTCCAGCCCGCAGAGGCCCGGAACCTGGAAGACGCGCTGGAGTCGACCGACCCGGCGGAGATCATGCAAACGCTGCGGGCGCTGGACGCGGCGCGGCTGGCCCTGCGCGGCGATGAGGCGGGCGCGGACGACCTGCCCGCGTCGCTGGAAGCCAAGTTGGCCGGGCAGGCCAAGGGCTACTTTGCCAGCGTGACGGCTCCGGTGGCTTCAGGCATCCCGGATCGCGAGCCCGACACGCGAACTTTCCCGATCTGGACCCGCTACGCCGGGTGGCTGGCGGCCGCGGCGGCGATCGCGCTGGCGGTGGTCGCCTTCAGCACGCGCACGCCCACCGCGCCCGCGGACCCGATCGCCGTGCTCAACTCCCGCACCGACACCTTCCGCTGGGACTTCGCCGGGCTCACCGACGACATGAAGGGCGTGAAGGGTCAGGTGGTCTGGAACGACACGCTGCAGCAGGGCTATATGGAGCTCACCGGCCTGCCCGACAACGACCCGGGGCAGAAGCAGTACCAGCTCTGGATCGTCGACCCGACCCGCTCCGAGCAGCCGGTGGACGGCGGCGTGTTCAACGCGCCCAAGAGTGGTCAGCGCATCGCCTTCGCCCCGCGATTGCCCGTCGACAAGCCCACGACCTTCGCCATCACCGCGGAGAAGCCGGGCGGGGTGGTGGTGTCCAAGGGCCCGCTGCTGGTGGCGGCGGTGCGGAAGTGAGTTGCAGGCCGGGCGCTGGCTAGTGCTTCGCGTCTCGTCGTGCGACTTGGGACTTTCGGGGCTTGGGGGCCTGAAGGCCGGAAGACGCCCTGGGGTTTTGTCGCCAAGCCTTCTCAGCCCCCGGCTGCTGAATCACAGCCCTTCGGGCTTGGAAGCAAGAACGCAACAGAGCATGGGGACGCCTGTGCCATCGGCGATCGTCCGGCACAGGCTGGACGACTGTGCCACCGGCGAGCATGTTGCACTGAGAGACTGTCAGGCCCCGAAGCGCAGGCGCTGGCCTGTCTCGGGGTCCATGAGGGTCCACTTCTGCTCGCGGCAAAGGCGCATCAGGACCGGGAAGGCGAAATCCTCGTCGGTCATGGTGACCATCAACTGCGAGATCTCGTCGCCGCCGGTGGGGACTTCGAGGATCATGCCCGGGCCGTACATGGTGAGCAGGCCCATCGAGGCCTTGCCCAGCGCGCCGTCCTGGGCGGTGTTGAAGCGGGCGAGGACAGCCTCGACCTGCTTCAGATTGCCCAGCGCGGGCAGCCCGCCGTCATGGGCGGGGTCCGCGGTGCGCATCACGATGACCTGACGCTTGGGCACGGGCGGAGGGTAGGTGGGCCGGGTCCTGAAAGCGGTTATCAACCGTGCGTTTTCCGAATCCCCGGTTCTGCGGACGGCGTATCAGAGAGAGATGGCCGGGTCGGCCGGGGTGAACTGACTTTGCGGTGCGGGAAAGCCGATAAGTCCCTGTCCGAGGGTTCACCTTTGACCGACCCGAGACCTCTCCGCGCGCGGCGCTGCCCGAAGCTCACCCGCCGCGCCGAGACAGGGTCGACCGGACGCGCGGCGTCGCGAGGCGCCGAGCGGGCTGTTTGGGGCCGAACACGTGCCGCGGCGCTTCGTCGGCGTCCGGCTCGCCACCTTCCCGGCCCCGGGGTGAGCACCGATGGGCGACCACAGCGTGCGATTCCAGACCGGCGGCGACCGCGGACCCTACTCGGGCGTGGACCCGACGCCGATGACGCAGACCGACCTGGCCTCCCTGATCGACTCGCGGCTTGACCGGCGCGGGTTCAAGGAGACGCACTGGGAAGGGTCGTTCTTCGACTACCTCGACATCGTTCAGCGGCGTCCGGCGATCCTGCGCAACGCGTACCAGCGGGCGTTTGACGCGATCATGTCTCACGGGAGCGAGCGCTATCGCCTGTTCAAGAAGGACGCGGTGCGCTACCACTTCTTCGCCGACCCGTTTGACCATGGCGCCGACGCGATCTTCGGGCTCGACTTTGCGCTGATGCAACTGGTGGACTTCTTCCGCTCGGCCGCGGAGGGGTACGGGACGGACCGTCGCATCCTGCTGCTGCACGGCCCGGTGGGGAGCAGCAAGAGCACGATCGCGCGGCTGATGAAGAAGGGGCTGGAGCACTACTCGCGGACCGACGAGGGCGCGCTGTACTCGTTCTCGTGGCTGCTCGACGAGCACTGCGGGCCCAGCGCCAAGAGCCACGAATTCGCCTGCCCCATGCACGAGGAGCCCTTGCTGCTGGTGCCCAAGGAGGCCCGGGCGGACCTGCTCGCGCGGCTGAACGAGAAGTTCGTGCCGCAGTTCGGCGGGGGCAAGCTGCGGCTGACGGGCGAACTGGACCCGTTCTGCCGCAAGGTGTTCGCGGACCTGATGCGGCACTACGCGGGCGACTGGCGGCAGGTGATGAGCCACGTGAAGGTTCGGCGGATCGTCTTGAGCGAGAAGGACCGCGTGGGCATCGGCACCTTCCAGCCCAAGGACGAGAAGAACCAGGACAGCACGGAACTGACGGGCGACATCAACTACCGCAAGATCGCGCAGTTCGGGAGCGACAGCGACCCGCGGGCGTTCAACTTCGACGGGGAGCTGAACATCGCCAACCGGGGCGTGTGCGAGTTCATCGAGCTGCTCAAGCTTGACGTGGCGTTCCTGTATGACCTGCTGGGCGCGACGCAGGAGCATCTGATCAAGCCCAAGAAGTTCGCGCAGACGCACATCGACGAGGTGATCATCGGGCACACCAACGAGCCGGAGTATCGCCGGCTGCAGAACAACGAGATGATGGAGGCGTTCCGCGACCGCACGATCAAGATCGACGTGCCGTACAACATCCGGCTGGACGACGAGGTGCGGATCTACCAGAAGGACTTCGGCCCGCAGCGGGTGAAGCACATCCATGTCGCGCCGCACACGCTGGAGGTGGCGGCGATGTGGGCGGTGCTGTCGCGGCTGGAGGAGCCCAAGAAGGCGGGGCTGACGCTGCTCCAGAAGATGAAGCTGTACAACGGGCGGGCGATCCCCGGGTTTACCGAGGAGAGCATCAAAGAACTGAAGGAAGAGGCGCAGCGCGAGGGCATGAGCGGGATCAGCCCGCGCTACGTGCAGGACAAGATCTCCAACGCGATGGTCTCGCGCCAGGCGCTGGAGGACAAGAGCGTCAACCCGTTCATGATCATGAACGAGCTGGAGAGCGGCCTCTCCCACCACTCGCTCATCACCGACGAGGACACCAAGAAGCGCTACAAGGAGCTGCTGGCGGTGGTGAAGGAGGAGTACGAGGACATCATCAAGGCCGAGGTGCAGCGGGCCATCAGCGCCGACGAGGACGCGATCCGGCGGCTGTGCGGGAACTACATCGACAACGTCCGCGCGTATACCCAGAAGGAGCGCGTGAAGAACAAGTACACCGGCAAGGACGAGGAGCCGGATGAGCGGCTCATGCGGTCGATCGAGGAGAAGATCGACATCCCCGACAGCCGCAAGGACGACTTCCGCCAGGAAATCATGAACTACATCGGGGCGCTGGCGCTGGACGGGAAGAAGTTCGAGTACAACACCAACGCGCGGCTATACCGGGCGCTGGAGCTGAAGCTGTTCGAGGACCAGCGCGACACCATCAAGCTCAAGAACCTGGTGAGCAGCGTGGTGGACGACGAGACGCAGAAGAAGATCGACGTGGTGAAGCAGCGGCTGATCAAGCAGTTCGGGTACAACGAAACCAGCGCGACCGACGTGCTGAACTACGTGGCGAGCATCTTCGCGCGGGGGGATGGCAAGGGGCGGTGATTCGCGATATCGGATGCGCACCAACGACAAAGCCCCGGGGCACGCGCCCCGGGGCTTGTTTGTTCATGGCGTTGTCAGACTCTCTCAAGCCCGGCGCCGGCGCGCCGCCACCAGCCCGCCCAGGCCCAGGAGCGCCATCGCGCCCGGGGTCGGGAGGACCTGCACGTTCTCGAAGCGGTAGCCGCCCGAGGCGCTGGTGTAGCCGCTGAAGGTGAAGCGGACGAAAGCCGTGGGCGTGTTCTGCAGCGCAGCGACGCTGGAGAGGTCGACGGTGCGCAGGTTGTAGTTGGAGTTGTTGGTCGGCACGAACGAGCCGAAGGTGGTGTAGTTCACCCCGTCGGTGGAGTAGTCGATGCCGATGCTGGTGGGCCCGCTGGTGGTCCCGCGCTCGGCCCAGGTCATGCTGATGGTGTAGTAGCCGGTGGTGTCGAACTGGAACTGCACCCACTTGCCGTTGCTGTTGTTGCTGGTGTTGCCGCGGATGGCGAGGGCCGACCCGGCAGTGTCGCCGGAGAGCGCGTTGAGCGTGTTGCCCGAGAAGTACTGCAGAGAACCCTGCAGCAGCGCGTTGGCCGGGGTGGCGGTGCCGTCCCAGGTCGCGACGTTGGTCGTGATCTGCGCCGTGCCGGCGGTGTTCTGCAGGTCAGCCAGGATCGGCGGTGTGATTTTGAAATTGTCGGCGAGGGCAGGAACAGTGCTGGGGAACCGCCAATAGGCGATGGGCAGAGGCTGGGCAAAGCCCGCCGCGGTGGTCAACAAGACAGCCGAAAACGCGATCGCGATCTTCATCTCTCTCTCCTCAGGTGATGGACCGTGCGCCCAACGGAAGGGAGGCGCACGGATACCCGAACCCGTCAGGGCTCAGGCACACCCCAAAATAGCCCGAAAACCGACCCCAACCCACCCATACCCATGTCTTTCCCGAGCTTTCAGGGGTTCACCCTCCCCCGATACGACCGTCGCCACACCCGGCAGCGGGTTCCCCAATCCCCCACAATCTCCGGACAACTCGTGCGTTACCGTCGTAGACTTCGTACGCTGATCGGGTCTGATCGGGGGCCCGGGGCCAGGCCGGTCCGATAGAGGGGTCAGGAGCACACATGGAAGCGTCCGCCGCCGTTCAAACGCTCGCGTTCATCGGGAATCTGGGCTGGCCCGAGATCCTGATCATCATGGTGATCATGCTCATCCTCTTCGGCCGCCGCCTGCCCGAAGTCGGCCGCAGCCTGGGCAAGGGGATCGTGGAGTTCAAGAAGGGCGTGAAGGGCATCGACGAGGAAGTGGACCAGCGCTCCCAGCAGCCGTATCAGCCCCCGGCGCAGCCGCCGCAGGCGTATCAGTCCGCGGCGTGGCAGCAGCCGCAGCAGTTGCCCCCGCCGGCGCAGCAGCCGCAGTCGGCGCCGCCGATGGGCCAGCCGGCGCAGGCGTCGATGCCTCCGCAGCACTGATCGCCCCCCGGGGGCCACAAGCCTTCCCGCTTCCTGCCCGTGGTCCATGCCCATGCTAAAGTCTGCCGCGCTCGCGGCCATGGTGGCCCGCGCGCCGGAGCGTCGTCATGCCCATCCGCAAGGTGTACGAGAACAGCATCGAGTTCGTGCAGGTGATGGACGAGCAAGGCGTGATAGATGAGCGCCTGGGCAAGGACCTGCTCAGCGACGAACAGATCACGTTCCTCTACGAGAAGATGGTGGAGTACCGCCGGCTGGACGAGATCGCGTTCACGCTGCAGCGGTCGGGCCGCATGTACACCTACCCGCAGAACAAGGGCCAGGAGGCGGCGGCGCTGGGCTCAGGCTTTGCTCTGCGGAAGGGCGTGGACTGGCTGGTGCCCTGCTATCGCGAGAACGGCGCGCTGTTCCTGCACGGGCTGCCGCCGGAACTGATCTTCCTGCACTGGATGGGCGATGAGCGCGGCAACGCGATCCCCGCGGGCGTGAACGTGACGCCCATCGCCATCCCCATCGGCACGCAGATGCTGCACGCGACGGGCATGGCCTGGGCTTTCAAGCAGCGGAAGGAAGACCGCGTCGTCTGCACGTACTTCGGCGACGGCGCGACGAGCGAGGGCGACTTCCACGAGGCGATGAACTTCGCGACGACGTTCAAGGTGCCGTGCATCTTCTTCTGCCAGAACAACCAGTGGGCGATCAGCGTGCCTCGCGAGCAGCAGATGGCGAGCGAGACGGTGGCCCAGAAGGGCTTCGCGTACGGCGCGAGGTCGATCCAGGTTGACGGCAACGATCTGCTCGCGGTGTACAAGGTGACGCTCGAAGCCCGCGAACGCGCCAGGGCGGGCGAGGGGCCCACGATCATCGAGGCCGTCACGTATCGCCTGGGCGACCACACCACCGCGGACGACGCGCGGCGGTATCGCGACTCGGAAGAGGTGGCGGCCTGGGCCCAGAAGGACCCGATGATCCGCCTGCGCAAGTACCTCGAGGGCAAGGGCCTGTGGAACGACGCCAAGCAGCAGGTGGTGGAAGACCGGGCCAAGGCGTTCTGCTCGGAGATCGTCAAGAAGTCCGAGGGCATCGCGAAGCCCGACGTGAACGACATGTTCGACTATCTGTACGCCGAGATGCCCGAGGAACTGCGCCGGCAGAAGGAAACGCTGCGGACGCACTCGCTGGGCCAGGACCCGAGCCAGGCCGGGCTGCGCAGCAGCGCCGCTTCGGCGCGCTGAGTCCTCCCGCCCTCACTTCACTTTCTCCTGATTTGCCCCGTTTGCGGCTTTGCTCTGTTCGCCAAGTTTGGATCCCCCCATGCCCCAGATGACCCTCGTCCAAGCCATCAACAACGCCCTCGACACCGAGATGGCGCGCGATGAGCGCGTCGTTTGCCTCGGCGAAGACGTCGGCCTCAACGGCGGCGTCTTCCGCGTCACCGAGGGGCTTCAGAAGAAGTACGGGCCCGACCGCGTGATCGACACGCCGCTGTCGGAGTCGGGCATCATGGGCTCGAGCATCGGGCTGGCGATGGCCGGGCAGCGCCCCATCCCGGAGATCCAGTTCGAGGGCTTCATGGGCCCGGCGTACGACCAGCTCGTGAACCACGCCGCCCGCTTCCGCAACCGCACGCGCGGCGCGATCACCGTGCCGCTCACCGTCCGCGTGCCGTGGGGCGGCGGGATCCACGCGCCGGAGTTCCACTCCGACTCGCCCGAGGCGATCTACGTCCACAACCCCGGGCTGAAGGTGCTGTGCCCCTGCACGCCCTACGACGCCAAGGGGATGCTGCTCTCGGCGATCCGCGACCCGGACCCGGTGATCTTCTTTGAGCCCAAGCGCGTGTACCGCTCCTTCCGCGAGGAAGTGCCCGAGGGCGACTACACCGTGCCGATCGGCAAGGCGAAGGTGGTGGCCGAGGGCACCGACGTGACGGTGATCTCGTGGGGCGCGATGGTCTTCCAGTGCCTGGAGGCGCTCGACGGCCTGCCCGAGGACCTGTCGGTGGAACTCATCGACCTACGGACGATTCACCCGCTGGACTTTGACACCATCTGCGAGAGCGTGACCAAGACCGGGCGCGCGGTGATCGTGCAGGAAGCCCCCAAGACCTGCTCGATGGCGAGCGAACTCTCCGCGATCCTGATGGAAAAGTGCTTCCTGCACCTGCAGGCGCCGGTGCAGCGGGTGTGCGGGTTTGACACCGTGATGCCCTACGCCAAGCTGGAACTGCAGTACCTGCCCGACGCGCCGCGGATCGCGGAGGCGATCAAGCAGGTGGTGGCGTATTGAGAAGAAGTGACGGAGTGACGGAGTGAGGCGGTGAGCACGCCTACTTCTTCAGCACGGTCTGTGCGCATCGAGTAGAACCTTGCCCAAATGACAAACAGGCGAGACTTGCGTCCCGCCTGCGTGTGTTCGTTCAGAGTTCAGTTGAGGCGATCCGAAGGCTCAGGCCTTCTTCTCGTCCTTCTTGCCGCCGGCGGCCGCGAGGGCCGCACGCTTCTCGGCGCCGGCCTTGCGGCGGGCGTTGCGGTCGGCGACCTCCGCCGAGTGCTTGGCGGCGTCGATGACGTTGTTCTTGGCGAGGAAGTCGGCCACGGTGTCCGACGGCTGCGCGCCCTTGCCGATCCAGTACTTGATCCGCTCGGAGTTCAGGTGCAGCGTCTTGGTGGGGTCCTGGCTCATCGGGTCGTACCAGCCGAGGGTCTCGATGACCTTGCCGTCGCGCTTGACGCGGCTGTCCACCGCGTTGATGCGGTAGAAGGGGCGGTGCGGACGACCAAGACGAGCCATGCGGATACGAACCACGGTGCGGATCTCCAGAATCAGGCCCGGACGGGCCGGTTAGCAAGGGGAGAAGGATAGGCGACCAGCCTGCCCGAGTCATCCGGCCAGCGTCTGCACCCGGGCTCGCCCACGCGGCATGCCCGATTCGCCCGCTGAATCAGCCCGGGTCTCGCCGGTCGTTCGGGGAGTGTAGGGGCCAAGCCTCCTACTCCTCCGCCTCGTTCGCATAGGCGGAGATGAAGGCCACCAGGTCCGCCGGGGTCACCTTTCCGTCGGGGGTCGTGCCCAGACCGCCGTCGCCGCAGAGGTCGGCGAGGAGCTCGCCCTTGACGTACGCGTCCATGAAGGCCAGGAGGTCGCCCTGGCCCACGGCGCCGTCGCGTCCGGCCTCGCCCACGGCGCTGGCGATGTCCGCCGAGCGGGCGTTGAGCACTTGCCCGACCAACTGGATGGGCAGGCGCTGGGGCACGGGGCGCGAGAGCACGCCGATGCCCGGGTCCTCGATCTCTCGCCACTGGGCTGAGACGCCCAGGGGCGCAAGGTGCAAGGCGGCGTCGGGTTCGGCTCCGCCGCGGGTGCCCGCGGTGGTGATGAGCGGGGCGAAGAGCCCGGCGTCGGGGTTGAGGCTGGAGAGCTGGAAGTCGAGCCAGTAGGTGCCGGCGGGCAGGGCGACATCGATGGTTGAACTCTCGATGCGCCAGATGGGCCGGGCGGTGCTGGGGGCGGGGCGGCCGCCCTTGGGCCCGGTGGCGAACTGGCGGTAGATGTTCGTGAACGTCATGGCGCCCAGGCGGCTGGTGGCGTCGTCGCCGAAGATGGCGACGGTGCCGCCCTGCCCGGGCACGCCGCTGAGGATGCGGAAGTTGAAGCCGTCGACGGGCGAGGCGGTGGCTGAGCCGCCCGTCTGGTAGACGAAGACGCGCACGCCGGTGATCTGCCACACCTGACCGGCGGGGACGGTGAAGGCGTCGGCGGCGCGGAAGGCCCCGCCGGCCACGCCGTCGTGGACGCTGACGCCCGCGAGGGCGTTGGCCTGGGTGGTGCGTCCCTCGGCCTGGAGTTCGCTCCAGAAGGCGCCGGTGGGCGCTTTGCCGCCGGCCTTGGTCTTGAAGCCGGTGGAGAGGGGGACGGGCCCGGCGTCCTCCGCGCCGGCGGTGTAGATGATGCTCTGCGCGCGGGCCGCGCCGGCCAAGGCGAGCACCCCCGCCCAGGCGCAGACCCCCACTCGGAGGTTTGCCCGCAGCCCCACCCGCACCCCTGAGGCCGCCAATCTATCGCGACTTTCGACCCGCATAGCCCGCTCCTTCACACCGTAAACGCCTCGCCCGTACCCCGCCGCTGATCACTGTTCACTGTTCACTGTTCACTGTCCCCCCACTTCATCCGGCGAGCGTGGTTGCGCCGCGGAAGGTGGGCGTGAAGCCCGGGAAGACCGACGCGAGGTCGGCGTTGCCCAGTCTGTTCTGCACGATCTCCGCGAGGATGTCGCGGTAGTCGATGGTGGTTCGAAGATCGCCGCTGTCGTCGAGCTGCGCTTCCTGCAGCCCGGGCCAGTTGGCGAGCACGCGCCCGCCCGAGATGCCCTGGCCGATGGCGAACATGACGTTGCCGTTGCCGTGGTCGGTGCCGACGCTGCCGTTCTCGCTGGCGGTGCGTCCGAACTCGGAGAGCACGACGAGGGTGTAGTTGATGCTTGAGCCGGCCATGTCGGCGTGGAAGGCGGCGAGCGCGTCGCCCAGGGCGCGGAGCAGCCCGTGCAGGTGCCCGCCGGGGAAGTTGCCCTGATCGCTGTGCGTGTCCCACCCGCCGACGTCGATGGCGACGGCCTCGACGCCGATCTGGGCCTTGATGAGCGCGGCGGAGGCCCGCAGCGAGTAGGCGAGGGAGTCGTCGTCGGGGTACTGCGCGCCGCCGGAAGGCTGGTACGCGTCGTAGTCGATGTCGTCGAGCGTTTCGAGCGTGTTCAGCACCGACTGGGCGGCGGGGCGGAGGATGTCGGTGTTGCCGGCGTAGAGCTCCGCGAGCGCGTCCAGACGGGCGGACTTGGTGCTCCACGAGCCCGCGAAGCCCACGCTGGCCGGGTCGTCGGCGGCGATGGCCTGCGGCGCGCCCGCGAGCGTGAGTTGCAGGGTGTCGGCGATGGCCATGGCGCGGAGGATGGCGGTGGGCGAGGCGGGGGGCGAACTGGCCAGGTGGCGCCCGAGCCACCCGGTGTTGCCCAGGGGGTCGCTGCGCTGGCCCTGCTCCATCCAGCGCTGCGCGTCAAAGTGCGAGCGCGAGCCGTTGGTGAGACCGGTGGCGTGGACGATCAGCAACTGGCCGGCCTGGTAGATCGGGAGCAGCGCCGACAGCGAGGGGTGGAGCCCGAAGGCCACGCCGCCGTGCTGACCCAGGTCGAGGCAGCGGCGCTCGACCGCGGCGCCGGCGTTGTCGGGCTGGGCGAGGGCGAGGGCGGGCCGCATGGTGTAGTAGCGGCTCTCGCTGAAGGGGGCGACGAGCGAGAGGCCGTCGGCGCCGCCGCGCAGGTAGACCTGGATCACCACGTCGCGGGGCGTGGAGGAACCATCTCGCGCGAAGGCGACGCGCGGCACCCACGCGGGGACGGTGGCGAGCATGGCCGCGGCGCCGGAGAGCGCCATGAAGCGGCGGCGCGAGACTTGGAGATAGTCCTGGCAACCCCGGCAGTCGTGCGTCATAGGGACGGTGGGCATGGGAGGCTCCGGGAGACAGGGCGAGGCGGACGGTGTTAGGTGTCAGGTGTCAGGTGGCAGGTAACCAGAAATCAGTTCATGGCATTCATTTGGCCCTTTGGCCCTTTGGCCATGGGCCACTACGTCCACTGGAACGCCGGCGCGCTGAGCGCCAGCCCCAGCGCTTCGGCGAGGCGTGCCGATTCGTCGGGCGCGCCGGCGAGGTACGCCTGAATGACCTGGGCCTCTGCCGCGGGGAGCAGACCCATGAACAGCCGCTGGTTAATTCGGGCCATCTTGTCGTTGAGGGTCACCGCGCCGTCGAAGAAGCGGGGGAGATCAATGAGCACGTCCTTGAACTCGCCCCAGGGGAGCGAGGCGAGGAAGTTCCATCGCGGCAGCGGGTTGTTGGCCCAGTACCCGGGCGCTTCGGGGTAGCCGTTGGGCGGGTGCCACTGGAAGGGCTGCTGCCCCGCGCGCTCCAGTTGCCACTCCAGGTCGCTGTCGCTCGAAAGCACGCGGCCGTCGAGCGCGCGGATCGCCGAGGCGACCAGGTGGATCGGGCGCTTCAGTTTGGGGCGGGCGTCACGGAGGAAGTCGGGCTGCAGGAGCGTGCGCATCATGGCGGGGATGCTGCCGCCGGTCTGCGTGTAGGTGGCCGTCACCGCGTCGATCCAGGCGGTGCGGGGCTGGTCGGCGAGGAACTTCTTGCACAGCTTGGTGGCGAGGAACCTCGCGGTCTTGGGGTGGCCCCCGAGGATCTGCATCGCCTGGATGCCCTCCTGGATTCCCGCCGCGCCGCTCTGACCCGCGATGACCTGCCCCAGGAAGGTCTTGTTGTCGGTGTTGTGGTTGTCGGGGTTGAAGCGGAAAGTGCCGCGGAGCTTCCCGGCCTCCTTGTCCCACTCGTAGTAGAGCCCCCAGCCGGTGAGGATCTTGGCGAGATTCGCGATGTCGTCCTGGGTGTAGCCGCCGTCGACGCCCAGCGAGTGCAGTTCCATGACCTCGCGGGGGTAGTTCTCGTTGGGGGCGAAGGCGGTGGACTCGTCGTTGTTGAGGTAGCGCATCATCGCGGGGCTCTGCGCGCTGGCGAGGAGCATCGCGGGAAAGGTGCCCAGCACGTGCTTGCGGATCACGAGGCGGTCTTCCACCAGCTTCAGCACCCGCTTGTCCTCTTCCGCCACCACGTTCAGATGGTCGCTGAAGAACTCCACGAGCCTCTCGACCAGTTGCTTGCGGCTGTAGATCGCGCGGAGGATCATCGCGCGGGAGAGTTGCTTGCGCGACTCTTCGCCCGAGTCAAAGTTCTTCTTCTTGATCGAGTAGATCTGCGCCGCGGTGCGCGACAGCAGGTTGAACTTCGCCAGCCGGGCGCGCATGCCGTCGCTGCCGGGCTTGAGTTGGTACTCGAGGTAGCCCTCGTAGCCCAGCGACTCGGCGAGCTGGGCCTCCCAGGCCGAGACGCCGAACGAGCACCGCTGCACCAGGCGGTAGAGCAGGGCCCGCGGATCAAGGTCGTACTCGACGGTGGGCGGCGCGCTCAGCGCCTGGCGGGCGCCGGCAAAGGCCGCGACCAGCCCGCCCAGCCCGGCCATCACGCCGCGGTTCGCCATGCGCGAGCCCGCGCCGCGGAGCAGATCACGGCGCGAGATCATGGGCTCGGCGGTCAAGCCCGCCACCGCCGCGCCGCCGGGACTCTCGTCCAGCCCTTGGTCACCCTCAACAGCCCGCGCGTCACTCGCCGCCGCACGCATCGGATTCATGGCCAACCCCTTACGCCCGGCGAGCTTGCGCGCGCCTGAGTCGCCCCCAGCATACCTTCGACCCTCAGTCTGCATTGTCATTCACAAAAGTCGAAGGCCGGCCGCGATTTCGCGCGATAAGACGCGCCCGGCGGTGCGGCCTGGGCTCCTGCCGGTTGCAAGGCGTTCAAAACGCTCGGGGACCCGGGTAGTGCCCTTGCCCCTCACCCTTCCTCTCCAGTAGACTGCACTCGAAACCAATCGACCGTGCCGAGAGTGTGCAGTTCCTTGCCCTCCCGGCACGGGTCCTCGCGAGCAGGCGCCCATGCACGAGAACGACGAGAGTGCTCAAATCCACGTGCGCGGGCCCGACGGCCGCCAGAGCGGCCCCTTCACCCCGCAGGCCGTGGTCGGTCTGGTGCGGTCCGGTTATGTCGGCCGATTGCACGCCATCAAGACCGCGGGCGATGAACACTGGACGCCCGCCCCCAAGGTCACCTGGCTCGCCGCCGAACTGGCCACCGGTGCTTCCCGTCCAGAAGCGAAGCACCAGCCCAACGCCGCGAAGCCCCACACGCCCGCGCCGGCGACGCCGGCCAGCACAACATCACCATTGTCAAAGAAGACCGCGCTCATCCTCGCCGGCGGGCTGGGCTTGGCCATCATCGTGGCGGTCGTTGCGTCTGAGCTCGCGTCTCCGCGCGCCAAGCCGACCGGCCCGAACATCCTCTCGCCGCCGACAGCGAGCCGCACGCCCGGACCAGACCTGAACACACCCGCCACGCCCCCACCCGCGCCTGACCCCGTCGCGCATCTGCGCAAAGTGGCCGCGGCCCAGAAGTGGCCCGCTCACGCGATCGAACAGGCGACCTTGCTGCTGAGCACAGACCCCAAGCGTCTGCCCCCGGAAGCGTCAGATCGCCTCGCCAAGCTCAAGCGGCTCGTTGAGGGCGACGCCGATCCCGCGTTGTCCCAGGAACTCGTCACGGCTCTTTCGGGTAACCAGCCTCCGACCACGGCCCCCGCTCCCGCCGAAGGCGCGTCACCACCACCGCAACCATCGGCCGAGTCCAGGATCAAACGGATTCGACAATGGGCGCTCGACGGCCAGGTCTCGCTTGAACAGGCTCGCGAGGCGGAGCAGCTTCTGAACGCCGGAAGCGAGCTCAGCCCCGAGCAGGTTCAACGCCGCGGCGTCTATGAGAGAGTCGCCGACGGAGTCACGCCCCTCAGCGAACTCGCCGCCGCGCTGGCTTCGGTGTCGTCGCCCCCGCCCGCAAGCCCGCCGGCCCCCGCCTCAATCCCAGCGACCAATGCGCCGCAGGCGCCGCCGTCCGCCGACGTGTTTTCCGCTCTCAGGCGCTTCCGTCTGATGGGCGGCCATCTGCAGGCCGTCTCGTGCGCCACATTCAGCCCCGATGGCCGGTACATCGCTTCCACGGCTTGGGGCTCGGTGGTGTTCATCTGGGATGCCGCGACCGGTCGTCATCTGGGTGCGCTGTCCGGGCACACCGGCGTGGCCGACTCTCCATGGTGGAGCGCGGACGGGAAGCTCCTGGTGACATCGTCCTGGGACCGCACCGTGCGGGTGTGGGACGTGCCCACCCGTTCCACTCGAACGGTGCTCAAGGGCCACACCGACAAGGTGGTGAGCGTCGCATTCAGCCCCGATGCTCGCCTGGTCATCACAGCTTCAAGCGACTCCACCGCACGCGTGTGGGACGTGCCTACCGGACAGGCCTTGATCACGCTGGCGGGGCACCGCGGGGCCGTGCATAGCGCGTGCTTCTCACCCGACGGACGAGTGATCCTCACCGCTTCAGCCGACGGCACCGCCCGCACCTGGGAGGCCGCGAGCGGCCGCCAGATCAAGGTGCTTCAGGGACACACCGGACCGGTGTGGAGCGCGGCTTTCAGTCAAGACGGCACGAGCATCGTGACATCCGGGGATGACACGACCGTGCGCATCTGGGAGTCGGGGACGGGGCGTCATCTTCGCACGCTTCGGGGGCACACCTTGCCGGTGCGACTCGCTCGATACGCGCCCGACGGCTCGATGATCGCCACCGCGTCCTGGGACAAGACCGTCAAGCTGTGGGACCCCGTCAACGGAAAGCTCATCCGCACTTTGGCCGGACATGGCGACCGCGTGCACAGCGTCCACTTCAGCCCGGACTCGATCCTGCTCGTGAGCGCATCAAGCGACCTCTCCGTCCGCGTGTGGGACACCCGCGACGGATCAACACCGCTGCGCCTCTGCGGGCACGCCGCCACGATCACCGACTCGTGCATCAGCCCCGACGGAACGCTCGCCGCCTCGGCTTCCGCCGACCACACCGCCCGCATCTGGGACATCCCAGACGGAGTGACACGCCATGAACTCCTCGGGCACACCGCGCCCGTCAGCGCGGTCGACTTCTCCCCCGACGGCGCCATGGTCGCCACCGCGTCGGCCGACTCCACCGCCAGGCTCTGGAACGTCAAGACCGGCCGGTGCGACGCGATCCTGAAGGGTCATCGCGCGGGCCTGACCTCAATCCGCTTCAGCGCCGACGGAAAGCTGCTCGTCTCCGCGTCCGAGGATCGCACCGCCAGGATCTGGGAGTCCTCTCACGGGACCCTGATCTCGACCCTCGCCGGGCACACCACGCCCGTCACCGCCGCCGCTTTCAGCCCCGACGGCTCGCAGGTCGCCACCGCCGGTGCCGACGGCACCATGCGATTCTGGAACACCGCCGACGGGCAACTCCTCAAGGTGCTCAAGGCGCACGAGTCGGCGATCCGCTCCATCGCCTACCGACCCGACGGTCTGGCGATCACGACCGCTTCAGAGGACCGAACCGCCAAGGTCTGGACGCTGCCCGCACGCACCCTCGTAGTCACCCTCGGCGGCCACGCCGATCGAGTGCTCAGCGTGACCTACAGCCCCGACGGCCGCCTGCTCGCCACCGCTTCGTCTGATCGGACCTTCGCGGTGTGGAACGCAGACAGCGGGCAGCGTCTGACGACTGCCACGCTGCCCTATGTGATGTCGTCGGTGCGATTCAGTCCCCTCGGCAACGCGCTCGCTTCCGGCGGGGAGGACCGATGGGTGAGCATCTGGGTGCCGGAGGTCACACCCGGGACACCGGCGACCGCCCCCTGACCTGCCCCGCCGCGCC
Source organism: Phycisphaerales bacterium (assembly GCA_022843545.1). Lineage (GTDB taxonomy): Bacteria > Planctomycetota > Phycisphaerae > Phycisphaerales > UBA1924 > JALHNL01. The sequence goes on from JALHNL010000017.1 coordinate 28,214, forward strand.
AATACTCACCCCATGTCCTTCGGCCTTTCCCGCGGACGCACGCTTGATCCTGGCCCGATCGCCGTGCCGCCCGCGCTCATCCCGCCCATGCCCGACGACGTGCTCACCAACCGGGCGGGCGCGCACCTGCCCATTCACACGTGGTTTGAGCATCCGGATCGCCCCCTGCACCTGGAGATCGGGTCGGGCAAGGGCACGTTCCTGATGCAGGCCGCGCCGCGTCAGCCGGGGGTGAACTTCCTGGGGATCGAGTATGCCCAGGAGTTCTACTTCTACGCCGCGGACCGGCTGCGCCGCGCGATGGTCCCGAACGTGAGGATGATGGGGATCGACGCGGCGGAGTTTTTGCACTGGCGCGTGCCGGACAACTGCCTGCACACGATCCACCTCTACTTCCCCGATCCGTGGCCCAAGAGCCGCCACCACCGCCGGCGCATGGTGCAGGACCGCTTCATGCTCGACGCGGCCCGGACGCTGGTTGACGGCGGCGAACTGCGGGTGGTGACCGACCACGCCGACTACTGGGCGTGGATGGAGGAGCACTTCGCGCGGTTCACCCCGCCCGCGGCGGGCGCGCCGTTCACGCGCGAGGTTCTGCCGCCGGCGGGCGCCGACCTGCTGACCGAGTCGGGGCAGTCGGAGATCGTGGGCACGAACTTTGAGCGCAAATATCGGGCCGAGGGGCGGACGTTCAACGCCGCGCTGCTGAGGCGGGTGGCGCGTGTAGCGGCTGGGCAAGGCTGATCTGGCGGGCGATGTGCCGGTTCGGCACCCGAGGGAGTGCACCGGGTGTACGGTGTTCATGGAGCCTCGCGCATGAACCCGCCCCCCACCGCTTTGCCAGCCCGCGACCACCTGAGCCCGTCTCGCCTGGCTGAGGCCCGAGCCGCCGTCGCGTCCATCGCGGGCTTCACCGACCTTCTGGCCTGCGGGGGCAAGGACCCGTCGGTTCGGCTGGAGTGCACCGAGGCGATCCGGCGCGGGCTGGAACGCCTCCGCGCCTGTCTGGACGCGGAGTGTGACACGCCGTCACGCGAAAGTGGGAAAGGGCGACCGACGGGACTCGAACCCGCGACAACCGGGACCACAACCCGGTGCTCTGCCAACTGAGCTACGATCGCCATCAACGCGGGGCGTGAAGACCGCCCTTGAGCGTCCTGAACAATAAGTCCGCCGAGGCCCCCGGGCAACCCGCCCCGGCGCGGGTCTGGAGGGTGGCTTGGGGGCGGGTTCACTTTCCCCTGGCAAGTACTTCGCGCCCCCACCCCTAAGTGGCTATCGTGCCCTGCCCGGAGGCCGCGACTCCGCGTCTTTCCGGGGGCCCGAGGGCCATCCTGGGCCTGACTGGACTTCCGCTTCACGCCTTGAGGAGCACGCCATGACGATGCTTTCGCCTCAGCCTACCCGCACGACCTCCCCCACGCTCGCCGCGCTCGACCTGTCCCCGGCCCGCATCCACAGGAACATGTCCGTCGCCATGCTCGTCGAAGAGGCGATCCGTCGCGGCGAGGCCCAGCTCGCGGCCAACGGCGGGCTCGTCTGCCGCACCGGTGATCGCACGGGTCGCAGCCCCAAGGACAAGTACCTCGAAGACACCCCGGACATCCACCCGAACATCGGCTGGGGCGGGTTCAACGTGGGCGTGCCGGAGGAGCGGTTCGAGGCCGGCCTCAAGATGGCCATCGAGCACCTCAACAAGCAGAAGGACCTGTTCGTCTTCGAGGGCTTTGTCGGGGCGCACCCCAAGCACCGGCTCTCGGCCCGCGTGGTGACCGAGCAGGCCTGGCACAATCTGTTCATCCGCACGCTGTTCATCCCCCAGGGGTCCAAGGCCGCCGGCCCCAATGCCGTGTGGAACCACGACTGGACCATCCTGAACGCGGGCAAGCGCCGCCTGACCGACGCGGAGATGAAGGCCTGGGGCGTCAAGAGCCCCGTCGCCATCCTGCAGTCGCTCAAGAAGAAGATCGTCGTCATCCTCGGCAGCGAGTACGCCGGCGAGATGAAGAAGTCGCTCTTCTACGCCATGAACTACGACATGCCCGACCACGGCGTGTTCCCCATGCACTGCTCGTGCAACGTCGACAAGAAGGACCCGAGCAACGTGGCCCTCTTCTTCGGTCTTTCGGGCACGGGCAAGACCACGCTCTCGGCCGACCCCAACCGCGCGCTGGTGGGCGATGACGAGCACGGCTGGGGCCCCGACGGGGTCTTCAACTTCGAGGGCGGCTGCTACGCCAAGTGCATCAAGCTCACCCGCGAGGGCGAGCCGCAGATCTACGACGCGATCAGGTTCGGCAGCGTGCTCGAGAACTGCGTGATCGACCCCGAGACGCGTCTGCCCGACTACGACAGCGCGAAGTTCACCGACAACACCCGGGCGACGTACCCGCTGGACTACATCCCGGACGCGGTGATCCCGTCCGTCGTGGGCCACCCCAAAAACGTCGTCTTCCTCACCGCCGACGCCATGGGCGCCATGCCCCCCGTCTCCAAGCTCACGCGTGAGCAGGCGATGTACTACTTCGTGAACGGCTACACCAGCAAGCTCGCGGGCACCGAGGTGGGCGTCACCGAGCCTCAGCCCAACTTCTCCGCCTGCTTCGGCGCGCCCTTCCTGCCCCGCCCGCCCAAGGTCTACGCCCAGATGCTCGCCGAGCGGGTCGCCAAGCACAACGCCGACGTGTGGCTCCTGAACACCGGCTGGACGGGCGGGCCCTACGGCCAGGGCCACCGCTTCAGCCTCAAGTACACGCGGGCCTTCGTCACCGCCATCCTCAACGGCTCGCTGCGCAACGCCAAGTTCTCCGCCGACCCCATCTTCGGCCTGCCGATCCCCGATGCCGTGGCCGGGGTTCCCAGCGACGTGCTCAATCCCAGAAACACCTGGAAGGACGGGGCCGCCTACGACGCGCAGGCCAAAAAGCTCGCCCACCTCTTCCGCGAGAACGACAAGAAGTTCGACCTGCCCGACGAGATCCGCAAGGCCGGCCCGAAGGGCTAAGGCCCGAAGCGCGAATCGCGAGTGGCGAATCGCGAATCGTGGATAGGCAGTCGCGAGTGCTGAGGGCTGAGTGCTGAGAATAGACAAAGGCCCGGGCGCGTGTTCGCCCGGGCCTGTTTCATGTTGTCGAAAAAATGTCCGGACGAGGCGACCTCGTCCTCTTACGCCGCGGCGCGGAGGGTGGGCGGGGCCAGTTCCGGGCTGCCTTCCTCGGCGAACTGCTTGAAGGACACGCCGCCGCCGCCCTCGACACCGAATTCCACCGCGATCACATCGCTGGCGAGCCCCACGTTCGTCCCGCGCTGGCCCTGCACGATGTACTTCACGCCCTCGGCCGCCGCCGAAGTGGGCACCGAGGCGTCGGTGAAGGACATGCGGCGGTTCTGAAGGGTCGAGCCGCTCGTCCCGCCCATGTGAACGTACCCGGACTGGTCCGGCAAGCGCCTGAACACGTTGTAGAACGAGCCGCTGGAGGCCGCCGAATACTCGCCCGACCACGAGAGCGTGATCGCCCCGCCCGGCTCCAAGACAACCTGGAAGTCGGTCGGCTTGCCGGGGGGCGGAGCCGGAGTGGCGGGGGCGGGCTGAGGAATCTGGGCCAGCGAATAGACCGCGCCGGGCACGGGCTGAAGATCCGCGAAGGCTTTGATCGTCTTGACCAGGTCCGAGGCCAGTTCGCGCATGCCCGCCGCGCTGGTGTTGAGCGTGTTGGTGGCGGCCTTGCTGGCGTTGCGGGCGGCCAGGGCGGCGTTGTAGGCGGCGCGGGTCTGCGTCGTCAGCGTCGTGAGGCTGGTGATCTGCGCCGCCGTGAGCCCGATCGAGGCGGCGGGGGCCGAAGTCCACACCGGCAGGTGCGACTCACAAAACTCGATCTGCTCAAGAACCTTGGATGGAATGACGGTGCCCATGTCTTTGTCTCCTGGAATGAAGTTCCGGTCCCTAGCCCTTCGACCCGTGCCGGTCTCTTCTTAAGCGGAACCGGTATTTTTCATCACCTCGACACAGAGAAAGACATTGTGCACAAAGAAAGGCAGGAAGGAAGGCAGGAAGAAGAGGACGGAGCCGGAACCGGGGCTCAAGACCAAAGACCTGACCGCGAAGGGCTCGAAGGGGGACGCGAAGGACGCGGGGACTGGGCACTGGGCACGGACGGAAAACATGAAGACTGAAAACCTGACCGCGAAGGGCTCGAAGGGGGACGCGAAGGACGCGAAGACAGCCGCTTGGTACGCGGAGGAAGACATGAAGACCAAAGACTTGACCGCGAAGGGCTCGAAGCGGGACACGAAGGACGCGAAGAAGACGGGTTTTGGCGCGGAGCAAGAGGAGCACACGGGGATTCCCGTGCCGGACTCGCTCACCAAACCGGCGAAGCGCAAGACCTCACCCCCGCTGATGGCCCCGGAGGGGCCACGGGCTGTAGCCACGGGTGCAGCGAGGCCCGAAGGGACGAGCGCAACCCGTGGAAAGCACGCCCCCACCTAGCGCAGAGCCCCGGCAGGGGCGAAGGGGGCGACGAAGGGCGCGAAGAAGACGGGCATGTACGCGGAGCAAGAGGAGAACGCGGGGATTCCCGTGCCGGACGAGGGCAGCGCGGCAGCGAAGGTGGCGCGCGGGTTCATCTTCATGCCCGACCGAGGCGCGTGGATCGATGCGGCCCGGCGCGGCGAGCCATCGGCCCTAACGCAAACCAACGCGGGGGCTGCTCGGGCTCGGCTCTATCCCTTTGCCACGGCAGCCAAGTTGGGGGGCGCGCTGCTCTCCTTGGGCGGCGCGACAACCACTGTTCTGAATACGGCCTGCAGCGCGTAGGGCCGGTCCTCCAACGTAGCCTGGCCTTCCTTGAGCATTGCGAGGTAGGTCTGGATGAGAACAACGCGCTCGCCCGCATCGGTGCTCAGATGAAGGTGCATCAAGAACAGCCGAACCAGCGTTCGGAGAAGCCACAGCCCGAGCGTGATGAACACGGCCGTCATGACCATCTTGCCCAGCGGCAGGCGCGGCCAGTCGAAGAGATCTTTGAGCGGGAGGTGCTCATCTACCCACAACCAGATCCCCACGGCAGCTCCCGCAAACGCGGCGATGTTCACCAGGCCGTATCCCAAAGCGAACGCACCGTGGATCCATCGACGCCTATTCCAGTAGTTCACCGGCGCCTGGAGCGCCATCTGCTTCTCCATCGCCTCCTTGAACCGCTGGAGTTCTTGCTTGGCGTTCTCGACTTGAACTTTGGCTTCGGCGACGGCGACTCTGATCTCCTCAGTTGAGGCATTTAGACCGGCACTCACTTGCGCGCCGGCGTCGGCGGCTTGCTTCTTGAGCTGATCAAGTGCAGTCTGCACATCCCTCTCGGCATTGTCGATAGCCTCGGCGGCTTTGGACTGTATGGTGCTCTGCGCGGTCTGCTGCCAGTCGGCGAGTTGGTTGCGGGCCCTGCCAGCTTCGTCGATCACCTGGCTGACGGACTTCTTCGCTTCCTCGGCAGTGCGGTCCAGTTCGCTGCGTAACCGCAGCAGGTCTTGACCGATGGTCTCCTTCGTGTCGGCGGACCCCTTCTCGAATTCGTGGGCGAGCAGGAAGCCGCGCAGCCTCTCCGGCATGTTCGCGTCAACCTGTTCCTTCAGAAAGTAGGAAAGCGCGCCCTTCACGGCGTCCAACCCGCCCTTCTCGCGGAGCGACTGGATGAAAACGCTCCTCACTGACGTAGAGACGACACTACTTGACAGTCCCTTCTGGACAAGTTCGGCGAGTTTCGCCAAACTGTCTGGCCCAGCTTCATTCCACCGCTCTATTTGTTGAATGTTCGATACCAGTGCACCGAACCTCTCGCCAAGGAGCGTCCCGGACCAAAACACCTTTTCCTTTGTTAGCCATTCCTTCAACTCAGCCACGGACTTAAACGCAAACTGTCCGTTCTCGCCCAGATCGATGACAACCTCTTGAGATGCGTCAGACATGGCCACTCCAAAAGGATGAGTTTCCGTCGCTCCAGAGTCTACCGCCGTCCCCGTCCCGACACCTTGCCGAAGCGCAAGCGGATCGTACGAACACCATCGGGAGCCGACCTTGCTGAAGCCGCCGATGACAGGGGCTTCGCCCCCGTCACCCCCGGGGAGGAGGCGGGCGGGAACGCCGGGCAGGGCTTGGTCTTCCTGCCTTTAAGCCGGGCCGGCGCTTGAGGCCACTCGGGAGCGCGAATCGTGAGTCGCGAGTCGCGAATCGGGAAGGCATCGAACTCGACCGTCCCCGCGCTCCCCTCCGCCCGACTCGCGCTCCCCTCTGCCCGACTCGCGATTCGCCATTCGCCGTTCGCCAGTCGCGCCCCTCCCCCCCCGATTCGCGATTCGCCATTCGCCATTCGCGTTGGAAGAGGGGGCGTACGCACAAAACGAGCCTGTCCGCGCAGCGTGGACGCGTTGGTTTTTTCCACGCTCGGGGGCGGGTGGAGAAAACAAGGCTGTCCGTGCGGCGTGGACGCGCTTGTTTTTTTCACACGGCGGGGCGGATGAGGAAAAGAAGCCTGTCCGCGCGGCGTGGACGCGGTGGTTCGCGGCTCGGACGGGCTTTTTCCTCTTCCCGTCTTCCTTACGGCCTTTCTTTGTGCCACTCCCTGTCCTCCGTGTCTCCGTGTTGAATCCGCTGACCGGGCTGAAGGCGGCACAAAAATCGGTCGAAAGGGCACGTATGCGGGTGGTGCCCAAAACATTCCGGCAGGTGGTGGAGTTTGCCGAGGCGCACGCGCCGGTGTGGGAGGTTGATCCGGCGCAGATCGGGCTGGACGGCAAGCAGGTGGGCGCGCTGGTGGATCAGGCGAAGCTCGCCCGCGAGGCGTATGACCGGGCGATCAAGGCGCGCGAGGCGGCGGTGGCCGCGACGGCGGCGATGCGGGCGGAGGTGGCCGCGCTGCGCAAGATGCTGGGCGGGTATGTGGCGACGATCAAAGCCTTTGCGCGGGGCGGGGGGCCGGAGGGGTATCCGCCGGATCAGATTCTGGCCATCGCGCAGATCGACCCGCCCAAGAAGCGCGGGAGCGGCGGGGACGCGGGTCGCTCCGGCGGGGAGGGGGGTCGGCAGTCGGTGCGGTACGGCGATCCGCCCGGGCAGCCGCGGCTGGTGAGGACGCATCTGTGGCCGACGGGCGCGGTGGAGGTTTCTTGGGCCGCGGAAAGGGCCGCTTCGCGCACCGGGGCGTACTTCACGGTGTTGAGAAAGCTGCCCGGCGAGGGGGCGTGGAGGATTTTGGGCACCAGCCCGGGTCTGAGCCGGACGCGGAGGCGCGCGGTCTTCTTGGACAGCACGCTCCCCGCGGGCTCGCCATGGGCCGAATACCAGATCGTCGGGCAGCGCGGGCGGGTGAGGGGCGAATCGAGCGGGGTGGTGACGGTGAACCTGGGTGTTTTTCAGCCGCCGGGAGCGGTCTGCGCGCTGGCCGGGCTGGCTTCGCCCGCCTGTGCGCCCCAGCCGCCGCCGAATTTGTGTAAGGCCGCGTAACGCGGGGCGCACGCCGCGCGAGCCGGGGCGGAAGCCGCGGGAGCCCGCGTGCAAGCGGAGCCCGGTTTGGGTTAGACTGCCCGGATGAACACCCCCGCCTTCGAAGCTCTCGAACCCCGCCAGTTGCTCGCCTTCTCCGGCGCGTTCACCGACGCCGACGGCGACCCCTACACCGTCGAACTCACCGGGCCCGGCACGGTCGTGGTGCAGACTTCCGACGACATCGACGACAACGACCCCACCACGGGGTTCGCCTTCGCCCTCAGCGTCACCGGCACCACGGCGGCCTCGCGCCTCAAGATCAACGTGGGCCAGTCCCCCACCGGCGACGGACGCATCATCGTGGGCGAGGGCCTCTTCAGCGTCCTGCGCAGCGCGAGCCTGCCCCGGGTGGACATCCAGATCAGCGCGATCTTCGTGGACGTGGGGCAACTGACGCTGGGCAACCTGCTCAGCGGGTCCTCCATCGAGGTGAGCGTCGCCCAGAGTGCCAACAACTTCGGGGCCCGCACGGCCGCCTTCAACGACATCGGCGACAACGGGGACCTGGAGTTCGGCGAGTTCCTCGCCCGCGTCACCATGAACAACTCGGTCTTCGCCGACATGGGCTTCGACGAGGGCGTGGGGCTCTTGCAGAGCAAGAACGACCTGATCGGGCGGCTGGACGCGGACCCCACGGCGGTCTTCTCGCAGATGCGCGCCGGCGGGGTCTTCCGGATGCGGGCCAACATCGGGTCGGACGTGAAGTCGATCGTGTGCGAGCACATTCAGCGGGTGGGAAGCTTCGCGTTCAGGACCGCGGGGTCGATCGGGTCGATCAGCGCCAAGACCACCAACGACGGGGTCTTCCAGGCCAAAAACTTCGGCAAGGTGACGGGGGAGTCCTTCAGCGGCGTGCTCTCCGCCTTTGAGCCCGACGCCAAGGGGAACACGTTTGGGTCCCTCCGCTTCACCGGCGCGCTGACCGGCGTGATCACCATCACCGATCCCCCCGTGCCCGCCGCCGGGATCCCCGGGCGCATCGCCTCGCTCGTGGCCGGGTCGATGAACGGCGCGCAGATCCTGGCGGGGTCCATCGGGACGCTGCGGGTGGCCGGGGCGATCTCGGGCGGCTCGGGCATCAACCTGCTGCAGACGACCGGGATCGCCCTGCGGTCCATGATCGTCGGCGGCACCTTCACCCTCTCCAACCTGCAGACCGCCGCGGGCGCGGGGGTCGCCTCCTTCCGGGCCCAGGGGTTGGTGGGGGCGTCGGTCGAGGTCGGCTTCATCACCTCGCTGCGCGCCGGGACCGGCCCGAGCGGCGGCGTGCGGAACTCGATCATCAACTTCTCCGGGGCCGACGCCCAGGGCTTTGCGGTCAAGACCGCCGACTTGGGCGAGACGCTCGAGGGCAGCGACTTCCGTGTGATCAATAACGGCTCCGGGGCCATGGGCACGCTGAAGGCCCGGGTCATCTTCGACTCCGGGATCAGCGCGGCCTGGTTCGGGTCGGTCACCGCCACCGGCGTGCCCGGCGTCTTCGGCGACGTCTTTGTTCAGACCACGCTGCAGGCCACCGCCGTGCCCCCGGACCGGGCCTCGATCGGCACGCTGAACCTCCGGGGCATCGTCCGCAACGCCGGGGTGGCCGCCGCCGGATCCATCAACAGCCTCACCATCGGGGCGATTCCGCCCGCGGGCGGGCTCAAGTGCAGCTTCACCGCCGGCAATTCCGCCATCACCGACGAGCTCCCCGCCGATTCGAGCACGCTGCTCCCCTCCGCCAAGATCGGGAGGATCACGATTCTGCAAAAGTTCACGGCCGGTGCGCCCTCCTACAGCAGCGCGATCTTCCTGGCCCCCACCATCGACGACATCCGGGTCAACGGGCTCATCAACACCACGGGCCAGAACGACGGCGGCCTGCCCTTCGGCTTCGCGGCCCGCACCTTTGGGAAGGTGAGCCTGAAAAACCTCGCCGGGGCGACCGTGAAGCCCGTGGTTCCCGCCGTGATCGGGGACTTCAACCCCATCAGCCCGGACAGTCCGGGGCTCTTCACCTTCCGCGTGCTGGCCTGAGGGGCCGGCGGCGGGCGGTGGGGCCTGAAAGAGGGGAACGCAGCGCGCGAGAGCCCCGATCAGGGGCACTGGGCGAACTTGGGTGGGGAGTAGATTGCGGAGGCCGCGCTGTGGTAGGCTGACAGGCCAGGAGAACAACCCATGGCTCTGTCGCGCTGCGCCCGGTCGTCGGCTTGGCTGGAGACTCTTGAAGCCCGCACGCTGCTGGCGGGCTCGCATGTCCACACGGATCTGGACGGCGACGTCTTCACGATCTCGGTGATCGGGGCGGGTGATCTGGCGGTGGCGGGCTCGGTCACGGACTTCACCGGGTTCCTGCAGTCGCTGAACGTCACCAACACCAACGGCCAGTCGCAACTGCGCGTGAGCCTCACGAATCGGGCGGGCGACGGGCGGATCGATCTGGCCAGTCTGAGCGTGGGCGCGCCGATCCGGTCGATCACGGCCGACCTCGTGGACCTGCGCACGAACGGGTCGGTGACCATCGCCGACGTGCTGAACTTCAAGTTCGGGAACGTCGCGCAGTCGCCGCAGAGCTTCCAGTTGGGGACGGCGCAGGCGCTGAACGGTTCCCGCACCGCGCAGTTCGGCCATGTGGCCGGGGGAGGCGTGATCACCGTGCTGCCGCGCTTTGGCACCATCTCCTTCGCCGACGTGGAGGGCATGAAGCTGGACCTGGTCTCCGGGGTCGACCGCCTGCGCTCCGCCGATGATCTTCGGGCGGAGATCGAGTCCAGCGCGGACGTGACGCGGATCGAGGTTCTGAACGCCCTGCGCGCCAGCGGGATCATCGCCGGCGACGTCAAGACGATCGTCGCCGAGCGGATCGAGTCGGCGAGCGGAGACTTTTTGGTGATGAGCGGCTCGGTCGGGTCCATCACCTCGCGGGGTTCCTTCGACGGGAACTTCCGGGCCGACTGGTTCGGGACCGTCAAGACCCTGAACTACTCGGGGAACATGGAGTATCGCGGGCCCGACGCCCGGGGCCTGGGGCTGGGGTCCTTCAGCGCGAAGGGGACGTGGGACGCGGGCCGGATCGCGCCCGCCGGCGGCGGCCTGGACGCCGCGATCGACAAGTTTTTGGCGTCGGAATGGACGGGGGGCGTGATCACCGGCACGGGGATCAACTCCTTCCGCGTCATCGGCGACGCGACGAACCTGGACCTGAACCTCTCCGACCAGGCCGGCAAGCCGACCCTGGGGGCCTTCACCGTGGGCGGACGGGCCAGCGGCCGGGTCGACTTCATCGGCGACGCCGGGGCCCTGCGCTGGGGCCACTCGAGCGCGGTTGACCCGTTCGTGATCGAAGACATCGGCGCGGAGGCGGGCCGCGTGCGGTCGATCGCGATCACCGACCGCCTGGCGGATTCGTCGGTGGACGTGCTGGTCGGCTATCTGGGGTCCTTCAGCGCGGCCGGGGGGCTAAAGGACTCGGAGTTCGGCCTCCGCGGAACCGAGGCCTCGTTGATGACGTCGTTCAAGGTCGGGGGGCTGATCGACAACCTGGAGTATCTCTCCGATCCGGCGCAGGGCATCCGGTCGGTGGAGGCGGGCGGCATGGACGACACCGACTGGGACCTGGGGTTCATCTCCTCCCTGACCATCAAGGGGGTGGACCGCCGGCTCATCAACAGCGATCTGGACCTGCGGTCGCAGGACGCCGCGGGCTTCGCGCTCCGGACGGCACGCTTCGGGGCGGGGCTGGAGAACTCCGAGATCCGGAGCATGACCGGGGGCGGGCTGGGCTCGCTCATCTCGGCCCGGTTCTTCGACAACGACATCACGGCCCCGACCATCGGCTCGATCCTGGCCACCGGCAACCCGCTGGAGTCCTTCGCGAGCATGAACGTCTGGGCCACCAGCAACCCCGCGAACGGCTTCTCCATCGGCACGATCGACATCCGCGGGCTGGCCGCGACGTCGAACATCGGCGCGGCGGGCTCGATCGACAAGATCCGCATCGCCTGCACCCACGCGCTCAACGACATGCAGGAGTTCCGCGTCTCGGCGGGCAAGACGATGGTCCCCACCGACATGCCGGCCAACCTGTCCGGCTTCGCCCCCGGGGCCCGGATCAACCGCATCGAGATCACCAAGGGGTTCAAGCTCACCAGCCAGGAGTTCACCAGCTCGCTCTTCATGGCCCCGATCCTCACCCAGATCATCATCAACGGGCTCATCAACTACACCGGGAGCAACGACGGCACCGGGATCTTCGGCTTCGGGGCCCAGGACTTCGGCACCGTGAAGTTCAAGGACGCCCTGGGCGGGCAGATCACGCTCGTGGACGTTCCGCTGGGCATCAACAACCCCGTGCCCGCCGAGCCGCTCAGCAATTTCCGCCTGGTGGGCTACCCGTCGTTCTGATCCTCGCCGCTGGCCGACGCGGTCCGGGCGATCTTCAATCGGGTGGATAGACTGCGCCGGGCCATTCTGGCCCGGCCGCCCGCGAACCGCCCTCACTTTCCCGGAGATCCCGTCGTGCCCACCCACTTCGACGCGCTCGAACCCCGTCAACTGCTGGCCTTCACGGGCAACTTCACCGACACCGACGGGGACGAGTACACGATCACCCTCACCGGCCCGGGCGATGTGGTCGTGGTCACGCAAGACCTCGCGTACAACGACGACCCCCTCTCCGGGTTCATCGAGACACTCACGGTGACCAACACCACCGCGAGTTCACGCCTCAAGATCAGCGTGAAGAAAGACCCCGCGGGCGACGGCCGGGTCAACCTCCGCAACCTGAGCGCGTCGGTCCTGCGCAGCGCGACTATGCCCGCGGTTGATCTGGTGAACGTTGCGTCGTTCACCGACGTGGGGCAGCTCGCGCTCGGTGACGTGGCGGACGACGCGGCCTTGGAAGTGAGCCTTAACCCCAGCACGAACAACCTCGGCGCCCGGACCGCGTTGTTCCGCAACGTCGGGAACGAACCGACGATGGATTTCGGCGAGTTCCTGGCGTCCGTCCGTATCAACGACTCGGTGAACATCGACTTCTTCTTCGGCGAGGGCGTGAAGGTGCTCTCGTCCAACAACAGCCTCATCGGCCGGCTGGGCGCGGGCGACACGGCGGTGTTCAGCGAGCTCCGCGCCCGCGGCCTCTTCCAGATGCGGGCCAACATCAACTCTGACATCAAGGTCATCGCCGCCAATGAGATCCAGACGTTCAACTCGAACCGCTTCCAAACCACCGGCTCCATCGCCGCGCTGACCGCCACGACCGCCTACTACGGGTCGTTCGAGGCCCGTAGCTTCGGCTCGATCGTCCTCGGCTTGATGAGTGAAAGCACCTTGAACTGGACCGCGCCCGACGCCAAGGGCGTCGCCATCAAGTCCCTGCGTGTCACGGGCGGCATCAACTCCAGCAGCATCGGGCCTGAAATGAACGCCACCGCCCCGGGGACCATCGCGTCGCTGCGGGCGGGGAGCATCACCGGGTCCATCGTCGACGCCGGCGCCATCACCACGTTCTTGGTCTCCGGGGGCATCACCCAGAGCAACGTCATGTTCATGAATCCCAGCGGTGTCGTCGGCCGCGCCTTCACCGTCGCCGGGCGAATCGTCAACGTCGGGATTGAAACCGCGAACTCCGCGGGCATCGCCTCGTTCAGGGCGCAGGGCCTTCAGAACGTGTCCTTCTCCGGCGGCTTCATCTCCAGCCTCACCCTCGCTGCGGGCGACCTGGGCGGCATCCGCGGCGACTCGGTCATCACCCTGAACGGCGCCGACAGCCAGAACTTCGCCCTCAAGACCGCCCGTCTCGGCGCGGGCCTGAACGCCTCCAGCATCATCGCCAACGCCGACCTTTCCGGCTTCGTCGGCTCCGTCACCGGCGCATCCATCGAGAACACCAGCACGTTCATCGCCCCGCGCATTTCGCGCATGCTCCTGAGCGGCAACGCGGAAGGCTTCGCTCTGCGCGACGCCACGATCCGGGCCATCGACGCCACCACCGGCGCGTTTTCGCTGGGCACCCTCGACTTCCGCGGTATCGTCACCAACACCAACATCACTTCCGCCGCCAGCATCGACCGATTCACGGCCCGCGAAGTCCGCGCGGGAACCTTCGTTGATGCGGGCCGCAACCAGAACTTCTTCGGGCTCGCCCCCAACACCTCTCAGATCTTCCCGGGCAACCGCATCAACCGGATCACCATCACCGGCACCGACTTCGCCCTGAATGGAAGCGCGGCCTTCAACGCCACCGCGATCGGCACCATCACTCTCAACGGACCCATCAACACCAGCGGTCAATTCGACGGCGGCGATCCCTTCGGCTTCGCCGCCACCACCTTCGGCCGAGTCACGCTGAAGAACGCCCAGGGCCAAACCGTCAGGCCCACCATCCCCACCGCCCCGGGCGACTTCAACCCCTTCTTGCCCGCCAGCTCGGGGAACTTCACCATCCGCGTGCTGGGGTAGCCCTCACTTCTTCCGCTTCCACTCCGCCTGGATCAGCCGCTTCCACTCCCCCCCGGCGTTCATCTCCACCGTCCACTCAAGCGCGTCGGCTGACACCAGCCGCAGCGTCTGACGCAGGGGGCTGGGCGCACCGGGCTCAAACGGCTCAAAGCCGATCTTGAGGGTCTTGCCGTCATCGGTGGTGGCCAGCGCCTCAGTGACCGCGCCGTCGTAGGCGAAGGAGTAGACCGCGAAGGCGTTCTTGCGCGGGTGCCAGGTCATCATCCCCTGGTAGCGCTGGTACTCGGTGCCGTCGGGCTTGGGCAGCCACGTCTGGGTGCGGATGTGCTTGCCGCCCATCTCGCTGGAGTAGATCGCGCGGGCCTTGAGCGGACGCCCGTCGTCCCACTTGGCGTCGATCTCCCACTCGCCCACGAAGCCCTCGAGCGCCTTGGTGCTGCGAAGGGACTCGCTGGTCGCCCCGGCTGGCTCTCCGCCCGGCCCCGCGCCCCCCACCGCCATGACCGCACCGCCCACGCTCACAAGCGCCAGCGCCACGCCCGCCACCAGCGCCCGAAAGTCCATCGTGTTCGCCATGATTCTGCTCCTTGTGTGTTGACCACGACCGCGCACGCTTCAGTTCACCGGCCAGTGCTCACTGCGGCACCGCTTGGGCGTCATCGGTCCCATCAGCTTCATCATCAGGAAGATCATCCTCACGCCCAGGCTGGGCTTGCCCGTCTCCATCACGCTCTTGAGCGTCGCGGTGATCAGCTTCCCGCCCTGCACCATCTGCTTCTGCGTCTTGGACCCCTCCGGCGCGTCCAGGATCGTCAGCGTGAACTCCGTGCCGCCCTCCGCCTCGCGAAGGTCATACCGCACGCGGCACGGCGGATCGTCCATGTTCGTGAACTTGAACGTGTGCTCCAGGCACGTCGGCGGGCGGCACACCAGGATCTCCCCCACCACGCCCGTGTGCTTCCCGCTGGGCGTGCGCATCGCCAGTTTGCTGCCCGGCGCCAGCCCACCCGGCCCGAGCACCATGCGCGAATTGAAGAACGCCATGATCGGCGCGTCGGTCTTCGTGATCTCACGCCACACCGCGTGAATGTCCGCCTTGATGTGCACGCGGAACACGCTCTGAGGCTTGGTCTTGGGCGTCGCTTGGGCTTCAGGCACTTTGGGCTCCTCGTTTGCTGGCGGGCGGGTTCTCCAGCCGGTCCTTCAGGTCCGACAGCCGCCCGGCCCAGAACTTCGCATAGTCGTTCGTCCAGCGGTCATACACCCGCTGGATGGGCACCACGTTGAAGTAGAGCCAACGCTCGCGCCCCTGCTTCTCCGCCACGATCAGCCCCGCCCGCTCGAGCACGCGCACGTGCTTGAGCACCCCCACGCCGCTCATCTTGAAGTGCTCCGTGAGCCCCGCGATGGTGGACCCGGGCGACTCCAGCAGCAGGTCCAAGATCCGCCGACGCACGGGGTGCGCCAGCGCGGCGAAGACCAGGTCCATGGCATCGTCTCTGATCACTAACCAACAAGTTAGTCTATTTCTCGCACGCCGTCAACCCCTTCTGGCCGGTTCCGCTCGCTGGATTGCAAAACCCTCAGAGCGGGGTGGTCACGCTGGCGTCCCTCGCCTCCCACGCCCCCCACAACTCCCTCCCACAAATCACGACTTCCAGCCTCTCACCATCAGCAGACGCCATAGCCCTACGCCCCACGCCCACTGAACCTCTGGATCCGCCCGTGAGGCCACGTGCCCTCTTGACCCGATGGCCCACACCCGCCCCGACGTTGAACCCAGCCCCCCTCGCGCGTATCGTTCCGCCCTGGCCGGGAGAACCGCACCCGCGGCACCTCTCGAAACCGATGGCCCCATCGTCTAGCCCGGTCCAGGACACCAGGTTCTCATCCTGGGAACAGGGGTTCGAATCCCCTTGGGGTCATTTCACCCCCGCTCCGGCGGGGGTTTTTTGTGCGCTCACAGATTCACGAAGCGACATCCGCGTGCCCCGGCTGCGCCATGAACCGTGGACCGGTCGTCCGCGGCGCATCCGGCGATCCGCCGGAACACCGCCGCACAGAATCTCGTGGCCCGATTGGGAATCTAGCGAAGATCGCCCACCCGGCTAGGGGATGGCGTCCACCCGCGGGACGCTCGAAAGGCAGTCGGCTCACCTTCAGCACCAGCGCAAGGCGCATGGGTTCGCCACTCATCGATCACACCCGATCCACCGGCACGGTTCGTGTGGCGCCTTCACTCTGCAGCGCACTCCAACACACTGGCGTTTAGACCGGCTCGGGCTACCTTTCATGCACGGAATGCCGCCCACCGCCCAACCCCGCCGCCGCACTCGTGAGCTTTATCCATGAAAGACCTCCGTTTCGCCTGGGGCCTTGCCCGGCTCCGCGTTGCCAGCGTGCTGATGTGCGTGCTCGCCTTCTGCGGCGTGTGCGTTGGGCAGACGGTGATCTACGTCAACGCGGCTGCACCCGCGGGTGGAAATGGGCAGAGTTGGGGCACCGCGTATCGAGAGATCGAGCCGGCTCTCGCCGATGCCAAGTTGCTGCCAGAAGCCACCCGCAACGTGCAGATCTGGGTAGCCCAAGGCGTGTACTTCCCCACGCGGAGGCTGATCGCGAACGAACCTCGAAGCGTGACCTTCGAACTGGCCTCGGGCATCAGCATTCTCGGGGGCTTCGCTGGCGGCGAGACACTGGCGATCCAGGCGAATCCCGCATCGAACGTGACTCAGATTAGCGGGAACATCGGATCCTCGGTCGATGTGTTCGACAACGTCTTTCGTCTGTTCTTGATCCAGAGCGCCTCGAATGTAAAGCTCGACGGCTTGTGGATCACGGATGCCTTCTCCCAGTCGCAGAACGGGCTGTTCTACCCGGGGTGCGCGGTGTATGTGGTGAGCTCAACGGTGGAGTTGAGCCGTCTGACCCTAAGAGCCAACGGGGATTTCGGAACCGCGCAGGCCACGGTGGTCTTTGCGAACGGCTCTGGAGCCCGGCTGACGGTGCGCGACTCTGAGTTCCGCAACAACTCCCGCACGGCCATCCGCTGCGGGCCGGACGCTCAACTGTTCGTCCAGAGGTGCCAGTTTCTTGGAAACACCGGGGGCTCTCCACTGCCCGCCGCGATCTGGTCAGAATCGTCCTCTCGAACTGACATCTTCAGCAGCCGCTTCGTCCGCAACAGTGGCGCCAGCGGAGCCGTGCTCATGCAATCGGACTCCGGCCAATTCAACATTGTGAACTGTGAGTTTCTCGGCAACAGCGCCGGTGTCGGTGGCGGCGCTATCGGCACGTTGGGGCGCTCGCTAGCCAGTTCGGCCAATGTGCTGATTGCCAATTCACTTTTCGCGTGGAATGTGGCTCAGACTGGTGGCGGAGGCGCCATAGGCGCAGGCGGCATGTCAACGAGCATCATCAACTGCACGATCACTCAGAACTTTGCGGGCAGCAACTCTGGCGGCGTGTCCGGCTTTCTCGCGGCACCCGATCGGCCGACGACCGTCTCCGTTCACAACACCATCATCTGGCGAAACCCTTCTTCCTCAAATACTCAGGGTTCCAATCTCTTGATCGCTCCTGGCGTGACGAACGCCGGCATCTCCAACTGCATCATCGGCGGCTGGGATGGGACCATCGCCGGCACCAACGTGTCATCAGCCGACCCGGGGCTCCTGGATGTGCCCAACCCCGGACCGGATGGCTTCTGGCTTCAGGAGACCGATGTTCTCACCAGGGTCCGGCTTTCCTCAACCTCTCCCGCGATCGACAGGGGCAACAACACCGCGCTGCCGGCAGATGTCACCGATCTCGACAATGACGGCGACCTGCTCGAGCAGGTACCTCTCGATCTCTATGAATCCGCTCGTCGACGCGACGACCCGGTCACGCCCGACTCGGGCACCGGCACCGCTCCACTCGTCGACATCGGATGCGTGGAGTACTGGTACGACTGCTCCACCTGCATCGGACCCCGCGAATGGCGGAATCCGACCGGCGGCAACTACGTCGACACCTTCAACTGGTTCCCGAGCCTGCCCACGAGCACCGACGATCTCGCGTTCTCGCTCAATAGCGTGTACAGCGTGGCCTTGCCGGCTTCGACCGTGTTCGCCGTGCGTTCCGCGACGGTCTCAAGGGGCGCGACGACCTGGGCGGTCCCCTCCGGCACAACCTTCGGCCTGACAAGCCTGACCACGCCCGCCCTCTCGATCGGAACCCTGCCGGGAGTGTCGGCCACGCTCAACCTGACCGGGCCTAGCGGTGGTGGCGGTGGTCTCGTCCGGCCGGCCGGGGCATTGATCGCGGCTGAGCCGGGGAGCATCGGCACCTTGAATGTGAGCGGTGCCGGCACTCGCTTCTCGATCCTGTCGCAAGACCTGGCCGTCGGCTTTCAGGGAGTGGGCAGCTTCAATGTCACCCAAGGCGCGACCGCCGACACGCGCCTCGCGTCGGTCGGAGATCAGCCGGGCTCGCTTGGAACGGTCGTTGTGGAGGGCCCGGGGAGTACGTGGACCATCCCCTTCTTCCTCTCGATCAACAATGGCTCGGTCGCCGTCCGTAATGGTGGCGTCCTCGAATCGGGCTTCGGCACGTTCTTGTTCCAGAATGGAACGCTGACTGGAGATGGCACCATCTTCGGGCCCGTCATCAACTTCGGCGCACTCGCTCCCGGTCAAGCAGGCACAACCGGAACCATGCTGATCAACGGCGATTACAGCCAGATCGGCCAACTGTCAGGCGGTGCGCCGGAGGTGGGTCGCTTGGTGCTCCGCGCCGCCGGCCCCACGCCCGGCACACAGCACGATCGGCTGGTCGTGAGTGGGCAGGCCGAGATCGCCGGCGGGCTGGAAGTGCGGTTCCTGAACGGCTACGTGCCGACCGCCGCGACGCAGTTGCAACTGGTCAGCGCGTCGAGCGTGGCGGGGCAGGGCACGTTTGACGTGGCGGTGCTGCCCGCGCTCAGCGACGGGCGCTTCCTGCTGGTGGACTACGGCGCGGCCCG
>JALHNL010000018.1 GCA_022843545.1 Phycisphaerales bacterium
CGTCGCCCACGTCGCCACCAGCGCGAGCACGCCGAAGCCCACGTACACCCACGGCTCGGGCAGCCGCGAGCACGCCAGCGCCACGGCGAGCAGCGCCCAAGCGGCCAAGATCGGGACGATCACATCGCGTTTGCCCATGCGGGGGCATTGTTGCGGGCCAAGCGGGAGCGCGGTGGGTGAGAAGCGGGGCCTTCGTCAGGCGATCTCTGAACTCGCCGGATCGGGCGAGCCCACCTCTTCGGTCAACTGATACCCCACGCCGCGAATCGTCCGAATCATCCCGCCGCAAGAGCCCAGCTTCTTGCGCAGGGCGGCGATGTGAACGTCGATGGTGCGTGCGGTGACCACGATGCCCGGACCCATGACGCGGGAGATGAGGTCGTTGCGAGAGAGCACGCGTTTGGGGGCCTGCATGAGCGCGACAAGCAGCTTGAACTCGGTAAGCGTGAGCTTGGCCTCCACGCCGTCTACCGACACGGTGTGGGCCGCCAGGTCCGCCGAGAGCGACCCGACGCGCACGCTCGCGCCGCCCGTGACCTCACCGCCGACCCGCCGAAGTAGGGCGGTCACTCGGGCTAACAGAACCTTCATCGAAAAAGGCTTCGTGACGTAGTCATCAGCCCCAACCGACAGGCCCGCGACCTGGTCAGACTCGTCGGCGCGGGCCGTGAGCATCAGGATCGGGACCTTGCTGGTGCGCGGATGAGTGCGCACTTGGCGGGCCACTTCGGTCCCCGGCAGGCCCGGGAGCATGAGGTCCAGAATGATCAGGTCGGGGGTCGAGGCCAGCGCCGCCTGCACGGCCGAGGGGCCGTCATGGGCGCAAAACGGCTGAAAACCAGCCTTTTTCAGGTTGTAGACGAGCATGTCGGCGAGGTCTTGCTCGTCTTCGACGATCAGGATTCGGCGGCTATGGACCATGGGCGGCATCCGCGAGGCAAGCAGGGGCCAGGGGCTTCCGAACAGAATCCAAATAGACGGAGAAGGTGGACCGAAGGTCTGGTGAAGAAACTGTACCCGGCTGGTGAAGGACCGCGCGCCGGAGCGGGTCGCAGGAGTTGGCCCAAGCGGCGAAAAGGTAGGTACTAATACTGTGTTCTGGCCCCAGTCCCGAAGAAAAAACTGTCGCTTAGGGGGGCTTGGGTCGATCTACCCGAGGTTCAGGTTTGCAAACGCTAGTCTTCCAGCCATAGAGTTTGCAGTTACTAGCGTTACTCGGTCGAGGGTGGTATACTCCGCCCCCTCGGACGGTTAGCAAGGGCGACGGGCTCCCGTCGCCTCCACTGCCTGCGACGCCGGTTTTCCGCCTTCGCCGTGTGGGCGAAAGGACAGCGGAGCCGGCGAGGTACAAAGAGCCGGTCAGGTGAAGAGACGCACCCTCCGGCCAGACACAGGACGTCTCATCAGAAGAGGATGATCCATGAGTCTCACCAAGGGTCTGTTCTTGCTCGCCGGGGCTGCCGTCAGCCTCAACTCCGTCGCTCTGGCCAACGCGCCCGTGTCGAAGGACGAGGTCCGCGCGATCGTCGCTGAGATGCTCGCCGACGCCGAGACTCGCTCCAGCCTCCAGGGCTCGGGCGCGACCGCCGGCTACGACAAGAAGTTCTTCATCGGCAGCGCCAACGGCGACTTCCGGATGAACTTCAGCGGCTACGGCCAGTTCCGTTACACCCTGAACTTCCGCGACAGCAGCAACGAGGACGAGACCGGCAGCGGTGACGATCGCTACGCGGGTGGCTACCCCACCGCGGGCGATGAGTTCAACCCCGGCTTCTCGGTCCGCCGCGCTGCGCTGCAGTTCGACGGCAACGTCATCAACCCCGACCTGATGTACCAGGTCCGCATCTCCTACGACACCCGGCTGGAAAGCACCAGCACGGTCGAGGTCGACAGCGGCGGTGACTTCGCCGGCACCTCCACCAGCACCAGCGTCGACAGCCGCCTGCAGTTCGACGACATCTTCTTCACCTACCGCCTGGGCAACGGCTGGTACGTGAAGTGGGGTCAGTTCAAGGCTCCGTTCCTCAAGGAGGAGCTCAACAGCGAGAACTACACCATGTCCGCCGACCGCGGGATGGTGAACCTCTACTTCACCCAGGACCGCAGCCAGGGCGTCGCGCTGGGCTACAAGAACGACAACTGGTGGCTCGAGGGCATGATCTCCGACGGCATCCGCACCTCGAACACGCCGTTCGGTGACACCTTCAACAACACCAACGACATCGCCCTCACCGGCCGTGTCGAGTACCTGTTCGCCGGCACCCGCGAGCAGCTCAAGGACTACACCAGCAAGCAGGATGAGAACCTCGCCGCGTACATCGGCGGCGCCATCCACTGGCAGCACCAGAACAACGACCCGTCCAAGACGGCGTTCAACCGCCCCATCGGCCAGCCCGCCAACCGCTCCATCCTCGGCTTCACCGTGGACGGCCAGGTTGAGGGTTCGGGCCTGTCGCTCTACGTCGCCGGCGTCTTCGGTTACACCCGCGCCCGCAACGTCCAGATCGACGCCGACCTCGACGGCGTGGCCGACGGCACCAACAGCGAGAACTTCGGCGACTTCGGCGTGACTGTCCAGGGCGCCTGGCGCTTCTGGGAGGACACCGAGTTCTTCACCCGTTGGGACGGCCTCTTCCTCGACGATGATCGCAACCTCTTCGATCGCGATCAGTTCAACTTCATCACCTTCGGCTTCAACCACTACTACAGCGGCCACGCCATGAAGATCACGCTCGACTGCGTGCTCGCCACCAACCACACCGTCGGCCTGACCAACAGCCCGAACAGCGCGTGGTTCGGCAACAGCAACGTGATCAACCTGAACAGCAGCGACGCCACCGGCCTGCTCGGCACCGCCCGCGGTGTTGAGGCCGCCGTCCGCCTCCAGGCTCAGGTCATGTTCTAATCTGTTCCTCAACCCGAGGCTCGCCTCGGCTTGAGCGACAGAACGGTTTGAGACTCGACCGCCCGGTTCCGCAGGACCGGGCGGTTTTACTTTTGGCGGATGGTCGAGAGGCGATGGTGCCGAGGTGCCGAGGGGCGAAGGTGCCGAGGTGCCCAGGTGTCTGGGTGTCAAGAGCAGGCGCGCATGCGATCGCTGGGGCGAAGCGCTTAAACTCGCGCGCTCAGCCCCTCGTCACCTGATCAACTCGAAAACTCGGCACCTCGGCACCTCGGCACCCCGACACCTCGCCACCTCGCCACCTCGCCACCTCGCCACCTCGCCACCTTCTTACCGCAGATCCGCGCTCGACTTCACGCCCAGGTTCTGGTAGATCTCGCGCGTGCCCGTGCTCTTGTTGAGCGTGTAGAAGTGGATCCCGCGCACGCCGCGGTCCAGCAGGTCGCGGCACTGCTCGGTGGCCCAGTGGACGCCCACGCGCCGGACCGCGTCCAGATCGCCGCCGGTGCGGTTGAGCGCCCGCAGCAGCGGCGCGGGGAAGCGGCAGCCCAGGGCCATGTCGGCCATGGCCGAGAGCCCCTTGACGCTGGTGACGGGCATGATGCCCGCGATGATCGGGACCTTGATCCCCGCGAGTTCGCAGCGGTCGCGGAAGTCGTAGAAGTCGCGGTTGTCGAAGAAGAGCTGGGTGCAGATGTAGTCGGCGCCCGCGTCCACCTTGGCCTTCAGGAAGTCCATCTCCTTCACGCGGTTGGGCGTGCCGGGGTGGCCCTCGGGGAAGCCGGCGACGCCGATGCCGAAGCCGCGCGGGTCCGGGTGCGCGCCGCGCTGACCGCCGAACTTGCGGATGAACGCGACCAGGTCGGCCGCGTATCGGAAGGCGTCAGAGGCCCGGTCGTAGTCCGGGCGGTTCTTGGGCGGGTCGCCTCCCAGGGCGAGGATGTTGCTGATGCCGGCGGAGGCGTAGCGCTCCAGGATGGCGCGGATCTCGCCCTCGGAGTGGCACACGCAGGTGAGGTGGGGGATGGGGTCCAGCGTGGTCTGGGTCTTGAGACGGACGACCAGGTCGTGCGTCATGTCGCGGGTGCTGCCGCCCGCGCCGTAGGTCACCGAGACGAAGGAGGGGTGCAGGGCCTCCAGGTCGCGCATCGCGGCGTAGAGGCCTTCGTAAGCCTCCACCGACTTGGGCGGGAAGAACTCGAAGGAGAACGTCGTCTCATGCTTGGCGAAGATGTCCGCGATGTGCATGCCGACGCCCTTGGCAACAGTGAAGAGTCCCCGAGTGAGTATCGGCTTGCGCGGGGGGCCAACCGAGTGCGGGAGTATACCCGTTTATCCGGATAAAGGGATGAACGAGTCGGGGCAGAGGGATGGAAGATGGAGAAAAACAAGAACGCCCGCACGGGGCGGGCGTTCTTGGGAATCACTATGGACGTCGAGCGATCAGGCGCGACGACGGCGGGCGGCCACCAGGCCACCGAGGCCCAGGAGGGCGGCGGCGCCGGGGGTCGGGATGAGCTTGTAGATCACGGTGACTTCGCCGCTCGCGGTGACGGGCGAACCGGCGAAGGAGATGCCGCCGAGCGCGCCGTACTCGAAGATCTGGGTGGCGTTCACGAGGATGTCGAAGGTGCCGCCGCCCGCGTAGGAGGCGAACACGGCGTTGGCGATGAAGCCGGCGTCGTTGTCAGAGCCGTTGCCGCCGAGGAAGTTGAAGTAGTCCACGCCGCCAGCCTGGAAGCCCGCGCCGTCGCCGTCATCGCCGCCGATGTTGAAGGGCGAGGAGGTGGCCGCCGCGACGTTGGCAACGACGGGGAGGAAGGCGTTGTTCACGAGGGGGACATCGACGGAGGAGATGCCAGCGCTGGCACCCAGGTCAGCCGTGCCCGAGGCGGGGTCGGCGCCGTCGTTGTCGAGCTCGAGCTGGCCGCCCGAGACGTTCAGGCTGACGCGAACCTCGATCTGGATCAGGTCGCCAGCGGGGCCGGCGTACTTGTTGAAGGTCAGGGCCTGGTTGAAGTTCGGGGTCGAGGGCCCGAACGGGATGGTCTGGATGATGTTGCTCGCGGTGGCGGTGCCGGCAAGGGCGGCAACGGCGAGAGTGGCGATAGCGATCTTCACTGGTCAGTCTCCTCTGGGAAGCCCGTGTGGGCGGGCGCATCGAAATGCACAGCCCGGGAACATCACGAGAGTCCCGGGAATGTCCCCATACCTTATCACACGCCCGGAGATTGACCAGCAGACCTTGCACCCGTGAACGAATTCTTGACGATTACAAGGGTAAATACTTAGTGCAAGCAATTTGTTTGCTGTTTGATCGCATCCCGCGATGCGGGCGAGGTGGAGCTCGGCGTTGGCTAATGGGGTAGTCTGGAGGCATGAGCACCACCCAGACCCGGGATGTCCGCTACTCGCATGACGGCGTTCGGCTTAAGGGCTACTTCGCCCTGGACCCGGCTGCCCTCGACCGCGCGGGCGGGCGGCTCCCCGGCGTGGTGGTCGTGCCGGAGTGGTGGGGGCACAACGACTACGCCCGGGGGCGGGCGGAGATGTTCGCCGGGCTGGGGTACGCGGCGCTGGCGATCGACCTGTACGGCGAAGGGGTGATGGCGGGGAGCGTGCCGGATGCGCAGCGGCTGGCGGGCCCGTTCTACGCGCCCGACCCGCACACGGGCGTGCGCAGCGCGATGCGGGCGCGAGCCCGGGCGGGGCTGGACACGCTGCTGGCGCAGCCGGAAGTGGACGCGGCGCGGGTGGCGGCGGTGGGGTACTGCATGGGCGGGACGGTGTGCCTTGAACTGGCGCGGGCGGGCGCGGACCTGAAGGGGGTGATCAGCTATCACGGCGGGCTGGGCACGCCCATGCCCAAGGCCAGCACGGTCCGCGCGAAGGTGCTGGTGTGCCACGGTGCGGACGACCCGATGGTGCCGGCGAAGGAAGTGGCGGCGTTTGAGGACGAGATGCGAGCCTGCGGCGCGGACTGGCAGGTGATCAGTTACGGCGGAGCGGTGCACGCCTTCACCAACCCCGCGGCGGGCACGGGCCCGGCGGCGGGACTGGCGGGCGTGAAGTACGACGAGCGGGCGGATCGGCGGAGCTGGGAGGCGACGCGGGTGTTTCTGGGTGAGTGTCTGGGGTGAGTGACGGGCTGTTTTGCGTGGTGCGTGGGGGCGAGCGGGGCAGGGGGAAAGACGGGACGAGACGCGAAGCGTGAGCGAGCGTCTTTCGTGTAGGAAGCATGCGGGTAGCCCTGAGTCGGCACGGAGTGCCGACCTACCCATAGGCATGCCCAAGCGTGTTCTCTTCTGCCTGTTCCAGGCGCCGTATGACCCGGCGAGCGGGGCGGCGCTGGCGACGATGAACGTGATGCACATCCTGGCGGCGCGGCCGGACCTGTTCGAGGTGCGTTGCCTGAGCACAACGTCGACCGAGGCCGCGCGGCCGGAGCCGCCCCTGGTCAATCTGTCGCGGCGCGGGTTGAAGGCGTCGATCGACACGCGCGGCGCGGTGGGCAGGGGGCGGGCGGTGATCCGCTGGAAGGACCGCGGCGTGGAGTTCGTGGCGCTCGACACGTTGCCCGCCGCGCCGCTGAAGTGGGATCAGGACCCAAGCCTGTCGACGCAGTTCAACCGGCTCTTGGCGAAGGAAGTGACGGAGTTCAAGCCGGACATCTACGCGGCGTACGGCGGTCGGCCCAACGACCAGTTGCGGCGGCAGGCGGTGTGGAGCGCGGGCGTGGCGGTCGTGCAGATGATCCACAACATGGGTTACCTGAACACCGAGGCGTTTCAATACACCGACGCGGTGTGGGTGCCCAGCTCGTTCTGCGCCGCGGAGTATCGGAGGGTGGCGAAGGTCGACCCGGTGCACATCCCGCCGCCGGCGGACCGGTCCGACGTGCTGTGCACGAACCGTGTGGCGGAGCGGTTCTTGATGGTGAATCCGAACAGCCAGAAGGGCGCGTTCGTGATGATGCGGTTGATCGACGTGCTGCGCGAGCGTCGCCCGGACATTCCGCTGCAGATCATCGAGGGGCGGGCGATCGCGAAGGACCTGTTCGCGGAGGCGAAGAAGCACGGGATCGACCTGGCAGCGCACCCGAACCTGCTGGTGACGCCCACGGTGCCCATGTCGAGCATGGTCTTTGAGCGGGCCAAGGCGCTCATCATGCCGTCGGTGTGGGTGGAGCCTTTCGGCAAACTGGGCGCGGAGGCGATGGTGAACGGCGTGCCCGCGCTGGTGTCAGGGCGGGGCGGGCTGGCGGAGAGCGTGGGGCTTCGGCATGACGAGCCGGCCATCACCGACGTCGCGTCGGCCGCGCCGGCGGGCGGGCTGGTGCTGCCCGTGCCCGAGCGGCTGGGTCCGCGGGATTACACGCCGATCACGGTGGAGGAGGCGGAGCCGTGGGTGCGGGCGGTGATCCGTCTGCAGGATGACGCGGCGTTCTACCGCGCGTGCTGCGAGGCGACGAAGACCGCGGCGGCGCTGGTGAGAGAAGACGCGATCCACCCGCGCTACGTGGAGTTCTTTGATGGGGTGAAGCGGCGGTGGAAGCCGGGCGGGATGATCCCGTGATGGGGCGTCGCCCACGGTTCAGCGCAGGCCCGGGCCGCGGCGGAGGGCACCCTGCAGCAGCGCGTCGTCGGCGGGCGTGATCGCGCCGTCAAGATTGAGGTCGCGGGGCTGGGCGGACTGGGCGTAGAGATCATCAATGTCGGCCAGACCGCTGGCGTTGATGTCGAGCGTGGCGTTGTAGCGCCCGCGGAGGATCTCGTTCGTGTCTTCCTGCGGGGGCATGAGGAACGTGTAGCACTGCGGGAGGCGGGCCGCCCAGGCCACCTCGTTGTGGATCTGGCCGTAGCCCACGACGAAGCGGAGCGAGCCTTCGAGGGCGTAGCGCGGGGCGAGGCCCGTGGCCCAGGCGTCGCGCGTGGTGTAGGACGGCCAGTAGTTGTCGTTGCTGGCGCCCGAGTCGCCCGTGTCGAGGTAGATGCGCAGGTCGCGGGTGTTGCCGCGCACGATGGGGGTGTACGTCGGGATGGTCTGCCAGGCGGTGCTGAACGCGCCGATACGGGAGGCGAAGGAGGTGAAGTCGTAGCCGATGTAGAGCGAGATCACGCCGCCCATGGAGGAGCCGATGACGGCGGTGCTGGCGCGATCCGTGAGCGTGCGGTAGGTGGCGTCGATGTAGGGCTTGACGCGGTCGCGGAGGAAGGCAAAGTAGAGGTTGCCGCGGCCCAGGTCTTGCGGCGGGCGGTAGTCGCTGAGGCGGGTGGAGCCGACATTGTCGACGCCCACGATGATGGCCTCGCGCATCTGCCCGCGGGCGACGAGGTCGTTGAGCGTGCTGCCGGCGTTCCACGAACCGCCCAGGCCGTTCTCGAAGATGTTCTGCCCGTCGTGGAAGTACAGGACGGGGTATCGACGGGTGGAGTTCTCGGCGTATCCACGCGGGAGCCAGACGCGGATGCCGCGGGTGTCGCTCAGTTCGGGCGAGAAGAGCGTGGGTGGGCTGGCGGGGTTGTAGTTGCGCTGCCCGGGCGTGAGCGCGGCGGGCGGGACGTAGGTGTAGATCTGGCCTTCCTGCACGAAGAAGCCGTCGAGCGGCGTGGAGTAGAACCCGGTGGAGGGGTAACGAGACGCGCCCTGATCGTCGGTGAAGTAGAAGTCGATGGCGCGGCCCGCGATGCCCACCGCGGGCGCGAAGTACTGCGTGTCCTGGGGTCGGCCGGTCACGGCGGGGCCCCAGACCTGCATCGGCGCGGCGGCGAAAGGGGCGGAGCCCTGTCGCCACCACAGCACGGGGCGCGGGATGTCCCAGGTGAGGAAGACGGTCTTGGCGCCGGGCGCGGGGTGCGGGGCGGCGGCGGTGGAGGCGGAGATGACCGAGCCGATGGGCGTGCCTTGCGTGAGTGAGGTCTGGCCCGGGGCGTCGCTGCGGAGGTAGAACTGGTAGGTGTACGCGGTGCTGAGCGGGATCGCGACGGTGGCACGCCAGGTGGGGTAGGCGGAGGGGTCGAGCTTGACGGCGAAGCGCACGTCGCCCGCGCCCAGTTCGGGGATGCTGCCCAGGACAAAGACGGACTGGCCCGGGGAGGTGGTCTGGGTGATCTGAAAGGTGACGTTCTGGCGGGGGATGGTGGGGGCGATCTGGGCGTGGGCGAGCCCGGCGGAGAGCAAAACGGCAAAGAGCATCAGCCAGGCGCGGATCCGCATGGGGGAAAGGTACAACAGGAATCGGGGTTGGGCTTGAAAGACAGGGTTTGGAGAGAGAGGGAAAGGCGGGGAAGAGTCGGCACGGAGTGCCGACCTCCCCATACGCTTGCGCGATATGTCCGAACACACCGCCCATCCTTCCACGGCCACCAGCGACCACCCTCCGCACCGCTACACGGCGGATCTGGCCAACCGGCTCGAGACTCTGTGGCAGGAAGAGTGGGACAATCGGGGCATGTGGAAGCAGCCCAACCCGGGCGAAGCGGGCTTTGACGGTTCCAAGCCCAAGCAGTTCGTGCTGGACATGTTCCCGTACCCCTCGGGGGTGGGGCTGCACGTGGGTCACCCGCTGGGGTACATCGCGACGGACATCTACGCGCGATACCTGCGGATGACCGGGCACAACGTGCTGTACACGATGGGCTTTGACTCGTTTGGGCTGCCGGCGGAGCAGTACGCGGTGCAGACCAACACGCACCCGCGGGTGACGACGGAGCGGAACATCGCGAACATGCGGCGGCAACTGCGCCGCCTGGGGCTGTCTCACGATCCTCGCCGCAGCGTGAGCACGACGGACGAGTCGTTCTACAAGTGGACGCAGTGGATCTTCCTGCAGATCTACAACTCGTGGTATGACCCGGAGGCGGAGCGGCGGGACGGGGGCAAGGGGCGGGCGCGGCCCATCGGCGAGCTCATCGAGCAGTTCAAGAGCGGCACGCGCCCCACGCGCGACGGCAAGCCCTGGAGCAAGATGAGCGAGGCGGAGCAGCACGACCTGCTGTCGGAGCATCGCCTGGCGTACCTGGCCGAGGTTCCGGTGAACTGGTGCCCGCAACTGGGCACGGTGCTGGCGAACGAGGAAGTCACGGCCGACGGGCGGAGCGAGCGGGGGAACTACCCGGTCTACAAGCGCCCGCTGAAGCAGTGGATGATGCGGATCACGGCGTACGCCGACCGGCTGCTGTCGGACCTGGAGCAGGTGCGGTGGCCCGAGTCGGTGAAGATCCTGCAGCGGAACTGGATCGGGCGCAGCGAGGGCGCGTACATCGACTTTGAGTGCAGCACGCGGCGCATCCGCGTGTTCACCACGCGCCCGGACACGATCTACGGCGCGACGTACATGGTGCTCTCGCCCGGGCACCCGATGGTGGATCAAATCCTCACCGAGCAGTACCGCGACGTGAAGTTCAAGGTGGCTTCGTTCCCCGGCGCGGGCGAACTGCTGGCCAGCGGGGCCTCGCCCAAGGACCTCGTGGAGGCGTACCGCGTGTACGCGGGCGAGCGCGGCGAGGGCGAGGTGGCGGACAACGAAAAGACCGGCGTGTTCACCGGTGCGTACGCGATCAACCCGGTGAACGGCGCGCGCATCCCGGTGTTCATCGCGGACTACGTGCTCATGGGCTATGGCACGGGCGCGATCATGGCGGTGCCCGGGCACGACGAGCGGGACTGGGCGTTTGCGCGCGAGTTCGGGCTGCCGGTCGTGTCGGTGGTGATCCCCGCGGACGAGACTGGGCGGGCCCACAGACGGGTGGTGGTGCTGGAGGGCTCGCGGCTGCCCGCGCCGGGACCGCGGCACCTGGCGGGGCTGATGCAGCAGTACGAACCGGCGGGCTGGAAGCTGGACGAGGCGACGGGCGACCTGACCGAGTTCCGGTTCTTCAAGCAGGCCGACGCTCAGCGCTTCGCGGTCGAGGTGCTCAAGAACGAGCACCAGCGGATCGTGGAGGGCGACATCGATGTGTTCTGCGTCGGCGGGCTCTTCACGGGCACGGGCGTGGCGCTCAACTCCGGCGTGATCGACGGCTTGCCCACCGCGGAGGCGAAGAAGAAGGTCACGGCGCACATCGAGTCGCTGGGCAAGGGCCGCGGCGCGGTGCAGTACAAACTGCGCGACTGGCTGTTCTCGCGTCAGCGCTACTGGGGCGAGCCGTTCCCGATCGTGTTCGACGAGAGCGGGCTGGCGCACGCGGTGCCGGAGGCGATGCTCCCGGTGACGCTGCCCCCGATGGACAACTTTCAGCCCGAGGCGAGCACGGACCCCGATGCGCCGCCGCGGCCTCCCCTGGCGCGGGCCAAGGAGTGGGCATCGTGCGAGCTGGACCTGGGCGACGGGCGCGGGAAGCGCCCCTTCAGCCGCGAACTGAACACGATGCCCAACTGGGCCGGCTCGTGCTGGTACTACCTGCGTTACCTGGACGCGGCGAACGACCGCGCGCTGGTGGGCAAGGAGGCGGAGCGGTATTGGATGGTCAGCGCGTCGAAGAGCGGCGGTGCCCATTCGGGCGGCGTTGATCTCTACGTCGGCGGCGTCGAGCACGCGGTGCTGCACCTGCTGTATGCGAGGTTCTGGCACAAGGCGCTGTTTGACCTGGGGCACGTGAGCACGCCCGAGCCCTTCGGGCGGCTGTTCAACCAGGGGTACATCCAGGCGGCGGCGTACACCGACGCGCGCGGGGTGTATGTGGAGGCGAGCGAGGTGACCGAGGGGCCCGAGGTGCAGATGCCGATGGGCACGCTCGAGTCGAGCGCGGGCGTGCGCCAGCCTCATGTGCGATCCACGAAGTTCTACCACAACGGGCAGCCGGTCTTCCAGGAGTTCGGGAAGATGGGCAAGAGCCTGAAGAACGCGGTGGCGCCCGACGATGTGTGCGCCGAGTACGGATGCGACACGCTGCGCGTGTACGAGATGTCGATGGGCCCGCTGGAGGCCAGCAAGCCCTGGAACACGCGCGACATCGCCGGTTCGTACCGCTTCCTGCAGCGGCTGTGGCGCAACATCATCGACGAGCAGACGGGCGCGCCGCGGGTGACCTCGGGCGAGGCCCCCGCGCCGGTGATGCGCCTGCTGCACAAGACGATCCTGGGCGTGAGGCGTGACTACGGGGCGCTCTCGTTCAACACCGCCGTGTCCAAGCTCATCGAACTGAACAACGAACTCACGCGGTTTGCCGCGGAGGCGGGCGGGCTGCCGCGCGCGGTGGCGGAAGCGGTGACGCTCATGCTCGCGCCCCTGGCCCCGCACATGGCGGAGGAGCTGTGGCGGCGGCTGGGGCACGCGGACGGCCTGGCCCACGCGCCGTTCCCCGTGGGCGATGAGAAGCTCGCGGCGGATGACGAGGTGGAACTGCCCGTGCAGGTGCAGGGCAAGGTGCGGGCGCGGGTGAAGGTGCCGGCGGGCGCCGACGCGAAGGCCTGCGAAGAGGCGGCGCTGGCGGCGCCGGACCTGAAGCCGTGGATCGAGGGCAAAACGATCAAGAAGGTGATCGTGGTGCCGGGGAAGATGGTGAACGTGGTGGTGTGAGGATCCTAACGCGGCAAACGGGGCCAACACGGCCAACACGGCCAACAAGAGAGAGCAAGAGGCGGGTTGATGCGCGGCGCGACGCGTGGGCTTGCGTTCTGGCGTGGTGCATGGTGCTTGGTGCGTGAGGCAGAGAGCGGGGGTACTCGCGGACCCAAAGACAAGAGGCGTGCCCGGGGGCACGCCTCTTGCGATTCACTCAGTTGGGAAGAACGTGATCAGTTCTTCTTGCCGTACTTGACCGAGCAGCCGTAGGGGTTGGTGCTGGCGGTCTCGACGCTCTCGCCCTTGAGGACGGCGTCGAGGGCCTTGGCGACGTAGTTGGTGTCGCCGACCTTGGCGGCGGAGCGGTCGTTGTCGATCGCGCCGGCGTAGACGATCTTGCCGCCGTTGCCCTCGGGGACGATGACGAACATGTGCGGGGTGGTCTTGGCGCCGTAAGCGCGGCCGATCTCGCCGGACTCATCCATGAGGATGGGGTAGGCGATCTTCCACTCGCTCTTCATCTTCTTGTTGAGCTCCAGGCCGTGCCCTTCCTTGCCGGGCGCGCCGGAGTTGATGGCGACAAAGGCGACGTCCTGGGTGCTGTACTTGGCGTAGAGGTCGGCGAAGGTGGTGTTCTTCTCGTGGTGCTTCACGACGAAGGGGCACCCGGGGTTGAACCACTCGACGACCAGAGCCTTCTTGCCCTTGATCAGCGAGGCCATGTCGACGGTCTTGCCGTCGGTGTCGGTGAGGCTGAAGGCGGGGGCCATGTCACCGGGCTGCAAGCCCTTGGTGCCCTCGCTCATCTTGCCCTTGCCCTCGCCCGGGCCCGCGATGGCGGACGTCGAGAAGGCGGCCACGCCGGCGGCGGCGAGGAGGAGGGCGGCGGCGGTGATCAGCAGATTGCGCTTCATGTTCTTTCTCCTGTGTAATCCACATCGTGCGCCGGGTGGTTTGGGTTGGAGTCCCGGGCACGCATCGAATCCTATGAGCCCTTCTTCGGAAGTGGCTCGTCAATCCAGAGGTAACTGACGCCGCGCTGCCCCTCATCAACCCGGACAAACCCGCGGACGCGGTCGCCGGTGGGGCCCTCAGCCCGGGTGAAGCGGAGGGCCAGGCGCGTGCCGTTGGCGTCGCCCTTGACCTCCCCGGTTCGGAAAGAGTCGATCAGGGTGGCCGAGTCCTGCTCGGGCATGAAGGTGATCTTCTCGCTCAGCCGGCCCTCGAGCAGCAGTTCTTCGCCCATCCACGAGACCGTGAAGTCGCTGATGCTGCCGGGGCGGGAGGGCCAGCGCTTCTGCGCCCGCTCAAGGACCGCGGCGTCGGCGGCGTAGCGCGGCACCTCGCCCGGTTTGGCGAGCGGCACGACGGCCTGCAGGCGATAGGAGCCGGGAACGCAGGCCTCTTCGCACACCAGGAACTCCACCTCGGCATCCACGGTCAGCGGGACCTTGACATCCCGGGAGGCCTTGATGGGGACGGTGAGGGTGACCTCTTTGCGGTAGATGTAATCCACCAAATCGCCCGGAAGCACGTAGCGATCGGGGGCGGGCCAGATGATCTTGCCCACGGTGTACCCCTCGGGCGCCGTGAGTTTGAAGTCAATGGGCATGCCCGAGTCGTTCTGCCCGCGCCAGTAGAGGTACCAGCCTTCGTCGATCTCAAAGGTGAGACCGACGAGCACCTCGCCGCCGGGGGCGATGCTGTCCAAGTTGGCGACCAACCGGGCCCTCGCGTGCTTGTTGCCGGCGGGGGGCTTGACGGCTTTGTCAGACTGGGTGGTGGAGGGTGAATCACCCGAGGGCGCGGGCGCAGCGGCGGTACCGATGACCGCTGAGAGGACTCCGATGGCCACCGCCGTGTGCATGGGCATTCCCGTACGAGTTCGCTACTGGGCCGAGATTGGACGCAACCTGAGGCGAAGCGTCACCAAAAAACCGGGGGAAGGTGTGCTCCCGACCGTCGATCCACCGTGCAGTGGTGATACGGTCGGGGGCGAACCGAAGATCGTTCTCTCAACCGCCCACCGGGTAGACTCCTAGCCATGACGCGTACGCCTGCTGTTCAGTATGTCGGTCACCGGGTCGCTTGCGCCGCACTGATCCTGGGGGCGATGGGCCTCGGCGGGTGCGAGACCACCACCTCGGACAACGACATCGTCCCCGTGACGCTTGCCGAAATCCGCCAGTATCAGGCGGATCCGAAGGGCAAGCCCTTTGTGATGCTCGACCCGAGGTCGGAGCG
The DNA here is from genome assembly GCA_022843545.1 of Phycisphaerales bacterium. Taxonomy (GTDB): domain Bacteria; phylum Planctomycetota; class Phycisphaerae; order Phycisphaerales; family UBA1924; genus JALHNL01. The sequence continues at coordinate 14,652 of JALHNL010000018.1, forward strand.
GGCCTTCGCGGAGGAGCGGATCGCCGGGGCGCGCCACGCCAAGTTGGAGCGCTTCAGCGGGAAGAAGGGCGACATCGACCCCGCGATCGCGGCATTCCCGATCATCATCGTGTACGGGGACGATCCGTCGTCGGTGGCTGCGCGGTCGCTGAGCAAGAAGATGCTCGGGTCGGGGTACGAGGGTGTGGTGATGTACATGGGCGGGCTGGGCGAGTGGCGCCGGGCCGACCTGCCGCGCGAGGGCACGAAGGTGGGGGCGACGCCGGCGGGCGACGCTCCCAAGCCGTAAATCGTGGTCGGCGCGATCCTGTACCTGGGCTTGGGCTTGGTGATCGCGTGGGGCGCGATGACGCTGTACACCGCGCGGACGCTGACGAGGCCGCCGCGGCGCACGGCGGGCTGGGCGGTGGCGCGGGGTCGGGCGAGCACGCCTGAGGAGTTGTCGGGCGAGTACGGGCCGCCGCGCGGGTTTGAAGAGTGGATGGTGAAGACCACGCGGGGCGAGTTGCCCGTGTGGGACATCCGCGGTGACGACCCGGGCGGGGCGGTGACGATCATCACGCACGGGTGGGGCGAGTCGCGCGTGGTGACGCTGATGCGCGTGAACGAACTGGCGAAGAGGTCACGCCGGGTGATCGTGTGGGACCTCCCGGGTCACGGCGATGCGCCGGGGGTGTGCACGCTGGGCGTGCATGAGCCAGCGTGCCTGATCGCGCTGGTGGAGCGGGTGCGCGAGCAAGGCGCGGGGCTGGTGCTCTTTGGCTCGTCGCTGGGCGCGGGGGTGTGCATCGCGGCGTGCGCGGCTGGCCTGCCGGGAGGCGGGGGTGGGGTGGGGGGGGTGAGGCTGGTGCTGGAGGCGCCATACCGCGTGCCGCCCACGCCGGCGCGGAACGTGCTGAGGTCGCGGGCGCTGCCCTGGCGGCTGAACCTGATCCCCGCGCTGTGGCTGGCCGGGCTGAGGATCGGGGCGCCCACGGGGTGGCTGCGGGCGGGGGGGCCCTTTGACCGCTCGGCGCTGGGCGCCCGGGTGAGGGGAGTGCCGATGACGATCATCGTGGGTGATCGCGATGAGACCTGCCCGCCTGAGGAGGCGGAGGCGATCGCGGGGGCCTGCGGCGCGCGGCTGGAGGTGATCCGCGGGGCGGGGCACCTTGATCTGTGGACGGAGCATCTGGGGAAGATGCGCGAGGTGATCAACGCGGCGTTGGGTGGCGGGCGATAATCCCCCATGCACGCCCTGGTCATCGAACGCGCCGCTTCGCCCGTTGCCCCCAACATCCGCTACGCCACCGACTGGCCCGACCTGCCCGCGCCGGGGCCGGGGATGGTGAACGTGCGGACGCTCTGCTCCGCACTCAACCACCTGGACCTGTGGACCGCGCGCGGGCTGCCGGGGACGGGGTTCGGGTTCCCGTGCGTGGGTGGATCGGATGCCTGCGGCGTGATCGAGGCGGTGGGGGCGGGTGTGGACGCGTCATGGGTGGGCAGGCGGGTGATTCTGAACGCGGCGGTGGCGCAGCCTGACGCGGTGAGGCCCGGCGACCCGCCGATGCTGATGACTCCCAACTACCGGCTGATCGGCGAGCACAGCCAGGGGACGCACGCGCAGATGTTCGCGGCCCCGGCGGCGAACGTGCAGGCGATCCCCGATTCGATCGACCCGGCGGAGGCGGCGGCCTATGGGCTCACGTTCTTGACGGCGTACTCCATGGTCGTGACCAAGGCGGGCGTGAAGCCCGGACAGACGGTGCTGATCACAGGCATCGGCGGCGGCGTGGCGCTGGCGGCGCTGGCGCTGTGCAAGCACTTTGGCGCCAAGGTGTGCGTGACCAGCCGGAGCCAGGCGAAGATCGACCGGGCGATGGGCCTGGGGGCGGACCACGGCGTGCTGGACACGGGGGCGGACTGGTCAGGGGCGGTGCGCGGGTGGACGGGCAAGCGGGGCGTGGATGTGGCGGTGGACTCGTCGGGCAAGGCGACGCACCTGGCGTGCATCAAGAGCCTGGCGCGGGGCGGGGCCTATGTGACCCCCGGCTGCACCAGCGGGCCCGACGCGACGACAGACCTGGCGCGGATCTTCTGGAACCAGTTGCGGATCATGGGCAGCACGATGGGTGACAACCGCGAGTTTGCGGAGGTGGCGGCGCTCTTGCGGAAGGGGGCGGTGCGGGCGGCGGTGGACCGGGTGTACCCCGCGCGCGAGGGGGCGGCGGCCTATGCCCGGCTGGAGGCGGGCGAGCAGTTCGGCAAGGTGGTGATCGACTGGCGGAAATGACGCCGGCCCGGGTGCGTCGTGGCGGGCGGGCGGAGGGGTACCATGCCCGCTATGGGCTGGTTCAGCAAGAAGTCCGCGTCCAAGGCTCCTTCATCGGCGGTGACTTCATTCGGCGCGGCGCCGAGGGGCGAGGCCTCGGCCGAAGCGCGGGTCATGGAGATCGGGCGCGAGATGCTCGAGCGTGCCCGCGGTCACAAGGCCGGCATCTTTTCCAAGGCCTTTTACTCCGACGCGATGATGGACTGGTCCATGAAGGACCAGGCCTTCAAGGTGCAGCTCTTCCGCTTCGTCGACGCCTTCCCGGTCCTGCGCGACACCGACGACATCTATGACCACCTGCGGGACTACTTGTCTCAACCGGGGGTGCAGGTGCCGGGGGTGATCAGCGCGGCGATCAAGGCGGGGTCGATCGCCAAGGGGCTGGCGGTCTCGCAGATCAGCAAGCAGATCCAGGGGATGGCGGGGAAGTTCATCGCGGGGACCGACGCGGCGAGCGCGCTGCCCAACCTGCGGAAATTGTGGGACGACGGGATCTCCTTCAGCGTGGACCTGCTGGGCGAGGCGTGCCTGAGCGACGGCGAGGCGGACCACTACCAGGCCAAGTACCTCGACCTCATCAACAACCTGCCGGGGCAGGTGGCGGGGTGGCCGCGGAGCGAGCGGCTGCAGACGGACCACCAGGGCGAGATCCCACGGGTGAACGTTTCGGTGAAGATCAGTTCGCTCAGCGCGCGGTGCGACCCGATCGATCGCGACGGGGCGATGCGGGATCTGATGAAGCGGCTGGTGCCGATCTTGGAGGCGGCGAAGGCCAAGGGCGTGTTCGTGAACTTCGACATGGAGCAGTTCGCGCTCAAGGACTTCACGATCGACCTGTTCATGCGGTGCGTGGAGCGGGTGCCCGGGCTGGACGCGGGGATGGCGATGCAGGCGTACCTGCGCAGCGGCGAGGACGACGCGCGGCGCGTGTGCGAATGGGCGAAGAAGACCGGGCGGGTGGTGACGGTGAGGCTGGTGAAGGGGGCGTACTGGGACTACGAAGTGATCAACGCGGAGCAGCGCGGGTGGCCCACGCCCGTGTGGCCAACCAAGCGCGAGACCGACGCGTGCTTTGAGCGGATGACGGACATCTTCCTGGATGCCGCGCCGGGGCTGGGCGGAGCGGCGGCCCGGGGCGCGGGCTCGTCATCCTCGGGCGTGAAGCTCGCGCTGGGTTCGCACAACGTGCGGTCCATCGCGTATGCGCTGGTGGGGCTGGAGCGGCGCGGATTGCCGCGCAGCGCGATCGAACTGCAGATGCTGCACGGAATGGCGGACCAACTGAAGCACGCGGGCGCGGAGATGGGCCTGCGCGTGCGCGAGTATGTGCCGGTGGGGCAGATGATCCCCGGGATGGCGTATCTCGTGCGGCGATTGCTCGAGAACACGAGCAATGAGAGTTGGCTCAAGGCGGGCTTCCTGGACAACGCCGACCCGGCGAAGCTGCTGGAGAGCCCGCACGGCCCGGCCGCCGGCCGCAATGGGACCGCAGCGCACGGCGGCGCGGGGGGCGACCACGGCATCGCGCTGGAGGGCGGCGGCAAGAGCCCGGGGCTGAACCCGGAGCGTCACCTGCTGACCCCAGCGGTGCCCGAACTGAAGCTGCGGCCGTTCTTCAACGAGCCCTTCCGTGACTTCGGGCAGACGGATCAGCACGCGGCGTTCTCGGCGGCGGTGGCGAGGGCGGTGGTGCCTTCGGTGGCGAACGACACCACGCCCGCGCAGGCGGCGGAGATGGTCAGGCGTGCCGACGCGGCCTTCGCGGTTTGGCGCAACTCGGACGCCCAGACCCGTTCGCAGGTGCTCCTGCAAGCGGCGGAGTCCATGCGCCTGCGGCGCGACGAACTCTCGGCGATCATGATCAAGGAGTCGGGCAAGACCTGGCGCGAGGCCGATGCGGACACGTGCGAGGCGATCGACTTCTGCGAGTATTACGCGCGTTTGGCGTACCCGATGTTCTCGCGCGAGCGGATCGGGCGGTTCATCGGCGAGCTCGACGAGCAGTTCTACCAGCCGCGGGGCGTGGCGGTGGTGATCAGCCCGTGGAACTTCCCGCTGGCGATCTGCTGCGGGATGACCGTGGCGGCGCTGATGACGGGCAACACGGTGATCGTGAAGCCCGCGGAGCAGACGCCGGGGATCGCGAAGGTGATGTGCGAGATCATCCAGCGGGCGATCGAGAGCGTGGTGCCCAAGGACTCTCCGGCGGGCGCTCATCGCGCGTCGCTGGTGCAGTTCTGCCCCGCCCCGGGCGAGACCACCGGCGCGGCGCTGGTGCGCGACCCGCGCGTCGCGGTCATCGCCTTCACCGGCTCTCGCGACGTGGGCTGCGACATTCTGCACGCCGCGGCGCCCATGACCCCCTTCGGCGCCGACCGCGGCGCGTTCAACACCTGGGCGAGCGGCGAGCACGCGCAGGTGAAGAAGGTGGTGTGCGAGATGGGCGGTAAGAACGCGATCATCCTCGACACCTCCGCCGACCATGACGAGGCGGTGCTGGCTGTTCGGCATTCGGCGTTCGGGTTCCAGGGGCAGAAGTGTTCCGCGTGCTCACGGCTGATCGTGGTGGACCCGGCGGGCCCGGACGGACCGGCGATCACGCACTTCCGCGAGCGGCTGGTGGAGGCGACGCGGGCGCTGACCATCGGCGACCCCGCCCTGCCGGGGACCGACGTGGGCCCGGTGATCGACGCGGAGGCGAAGGCGAAGATCTCGGGGTTCATCGAGCGGGCGAAGGCGTCGGGCCTGTCGTGCGCGGGGCTGAGCGTGCCCGAGGGTCTGGAGGCGCGGACCGGTCGGCACTTCGTCGCGCCGCACATCTTCTGGACCGTGAGGCCCGATCACGAACTGGCGACGCAGGAGATCTTCGGCCCCGTTCTGGCGATCATGCACGCGGCGTCGTTTGACGAGGCGCTGAAGATCGCCAACGGGCTGCCGTACAAGCTCACCGGCGGCGTCTTCACGCGGCGGCCGGCGCACATCGAGAAGGCCAAGCGCGAGTACCGCGTGGGCAACCTGTACATCAACCGCGGCATCACCGGCGCGCTGGTGGCCCGTCAGCCCTTCGGGGGCTTCGGCATGTCGGGCGTGGGGAGCAAGGCGGGCGGGCGCGACTATCTGCTGCAGTTCGTGGAGCCGCGGGCGATCTGCGAGAACACGATGCGGCGGGGGTTTGCGCCGGAGTTGTGATGTGCGACTGAGCGGGTCATGCCTGAGACCGCCCTCCACCTCGAACTCAAGTCCCTCGCCCGGGGCTTTCTCTACGCGAGCGGCTACGCCGCGCACGCCGCGGAGGTCGCCTGCTCCATCCAGCGTTATCGCGTGGACGCCGCGGGTTGGAGCGACCGGGAGTTTGGCGGGGGGATGGGGGCGGGGGCTGGGGTGAGAGACGGCGCGGCGCGGCCCGAGCGGTGCCCGGCTCACACCGCGATCATCGAGTGCAAGGCGTCACGGGCGGACTTCCTGCGCGACGATGCAGAGCTGCCGCGGCTGCTGGGCGTGCGCGACCAGTTGCGTGCGCGACTGGCGGAGGTGCGTGAGGAGGTCGTTCACACCGGCGAGCCAGAGCTTCGCCGGGCCGGGACGTTTCTGTTCGGCGATCTGGACCCGTGGGACTACGACGCGTCGCGGAGCGTGGCGCACAGGCTGGTGGTGCGCGAACTTCGGCGGCTGGACCGGCTGATCCACCACCACACCAAGTTCTTCATGCTGGCGCACTACCGGCTGGCGGACAGGCTGTGGGTGCTCGCGCCGCGGGGGATGATCGAGCCCCGCGAGTGCCCGGCGGGGTGGGGGCTGCTGGAGCGGCTGGATTCGGGCGAGGTGCGCGAGACCGTTGCGCCCGCGTGCGGGGCGTCGCACGACCGGCATCGGGCGCGGATGCTGCGGAACATCGCGGTGAGGCTGAGCGCAGGGGCCGGCCCGGACGGGTCGGCCGCACGCGCGGGGGCGGGCCCGGGTACGCTGTAGCACCGGGAGGTCTCATGGTGACTCGACGGATTCGTGCGACGGCTGGGTTCGGGATGGCCGCGGCGCTGGGCGTGGGCGTGCTGACGTGTACGGCGCAGGCCTGGGACGCGCCGGGGCACCGGGTGATCACGTGGCTGGCGCTGGACAACCTGCCCAAGGACGCGCCGGGGTTCTTGCGCGAGCCGGGAGCCAGGCACGCGGTGGGCTGGCAGGCGGCGGAGCCGGACCGCTGGCGCGGCGTGCGGCACTCGTGCCTGGTCCACGAAAACGCGCCGGATCACTATCTGGACGCGGAGGACCTCGCGGCGTTCGGTCTGACGCTCAGCACCATCGACCCGCTGCGCTACCGCTTCGTGCGCGACATGGCCGTGGCGCGTCACGAGCATCCGACCGGGCCCGACGAGAAGGCCCAGGCGTACGACGCGTCCAAGGACCCCACGGGCACCAAGGAGTGGCCGGGGTTCGTGCTGCACGCGAGCCTGGAGGCGTGGGGCAAACTGGTGGCCGCGATGCGCACGTACCGCGTTCTCGAGAAGTTGAACGACCCCGAGCGCGCCCCGCAGATGGAGATGACCAAGGCCAACATCATGGTCCAGATGGGCATTCTCTCGCACTGGATCGGCGACATGGCCCAGCCCCTGCACACCACCAAGCACTTCAACGGCTGGGTGGGCGACAACCCGCACGGGTACACGACCGACAGGAAGTTCCACGGCTACATCGACGGCGGCGTGCTGGCCCACCACGGGCTCACCTACGCCGCGCTCAAGCCCGGGCAGAAGTACGAGCGTTCGGCGAGCGCGTCGGACCCGTGGGGCGACGTGGTGGCGCACTTTGAACGGTCGTTCAAGGAGGTTGAGCCGCTGTACCAGCTCGAGAAGTCGGGCGATCTCAAGGCGGACGCGGGCAAGGCGTTCATCAGCGAGCGGCTTCACGACGGGGCGGCGATGCTGTCGGCGATGTACAACGCGGCGTGGGCCGCCAGCGCGATCACCGACCAGGACGTGGCGGACTTTGTGAGGTACGACGGGTTTGTGGCGGACGAAACCCCGCCCGACGCGCGGGCATCCAAGGCCGCCGCGCCCGCCGCGGACACACCCGCCCCCACCCAGCCCAAGGACCGCTGAACATGGCGAGCATTCTGGTGATCGGCCCGCACCCCGACGATCAGGAACTGGGCGTGGGGGGCTCCATGGCCCTGTGGTCGCGCCAGGGCCACCGCGTGACGATCCTGGACCTGACCAACGGCGAGCCCACGCCCTTCGGCGATCCCGAGACGCGGGCGAAGGAGGCCGAGGCGGCGCGGCTGGCGCTGTGCCCGGGCCCGGGCGAGGGCGCGCCGATCGAGCGCATCCGCCTGACGATGAAGAACCGGGAGGTGACGCACTCGATCGAGTCGCGCCACGCAGTGGCGGGCGTGATGCGGGCCGTGCAGGCCGACATCGTGCTGTGCCCGTTTGACCAGGACGCCCACCCGGACCACATCGCGTGCACGCGGATCGTGGAAGACGCGCGCTTTGACGCGAAGCTCACCAAGATCGAGATGCCCGGCTCGCGCGGGCAGCCGCCGGTGTATCCGCGGTGGCTGTGGTACTATTACGCCAGCCACCTGCGGGCGGTGCCCCAGCCGGGGTTCGTGATCGATGTGTCGCCCACCATGGACCGCAAGATCGCCGCGGTGGAGTGCTACGCGTCGCAGTTCGCCCGCAACCCCCGCAACCGCGGGATCGCGGAGTACGTCCGCACCGAGGCGGCGTACTTCGGGTCCAAGATCGGCGCCGCCTTCGGCGAGCCGTTGTTCTCCAAGGAGCCGCTTAGGCTGAAGGACCTGTCGTCGATCTTCTGATTCCGCACCAAGGAAAAGCCATGCCCACCACCCGCGCCTTTGTCGCTCAGTCCGCCACTTCGCCGCTGTCCGCCGGGATCATCGATCGTCGCGAGCCGGGCCCGCACGACGTGGAGATCGACATCCTGTACTGCGGCGTGTGCCACTCCGATCTGCACACGGCGCGTGGCGAGTGGCCCGGGATCGTGTTCCCGGTGGTGCCGGGGCACGAGATCCTCGGGCGCGTCAGCCGCGTCGGCCGCGAGGTGAAGGGCTTCAAGCCCGGCGAACTGGCGGCGGTGGGGTGCGTGGTGGACTCGTGCCGGTCATGCCGCAACTGCCGCGATGATCTGGAGCAGTACTGCGACGCGGGCCCGACGTGGACATACAACTCGCTCGACAAGCACCTGCCGGGCAAGATGACGTACGGCGGGTACTCCAAGAAAGTGGTGGTCGACGAGCACTTTGTGCTGCACGTGCGCGAGCAGGCGAACCTGGCGGCGGTGGCGCCGCTGCTCTGCGCCGGGATCACGCTGTGGTCGCCCCTGCGCCACTGGAACGCCAGCCCGGGCAAGCGGGTGGGGATCGTGGGCCTGGGCGGGCTGGGTCACATGGGCGTGAAGTTCAGCCACGCGCTGGGCGCGCGGACCGCGCTGTTCACCACCTCTCCTGGCAAGGCGCAGGACGCCCGCCGGCTGGGGGCGGATGAGGTGATCCTGTCGCGCGACGAAGCGGCGATGGCGAAGCAGGCGCTGTCGTTCGACCTCATCGTGGACACGGTGGCCGCGCCGCACAATTTGGACCCGTACCTGAACATGCTCAAGCGCGACGGCACGCTGGTGCTGGTGGGCGCGCCCAGCGAGCCGCACCCGTCGCCGATGGTGTGGAACTTCCTGCTCAAGCGTCGGAGCCTGGCGGGCTCGGGAGTGGGGGGCATCCGTGAGACGCAGGAGATGCTGGATTTCTGCGCCGACCGCGGGATCGTGAGCGACGTGGAGGTGATCCCCATGAACGCGATCGAGAAGGCGTATGAGCGGATGCTCAAGAGCGATGTGAAGTACCGGTTCGTGATCGACATGGCGACGCTGTGAGCCACAGGGCCACATCGCACGGGGCCACAGGGCACATCAATCAGCAGCGCGGTCTTCATGTGCCCTATAGCCCTGTGCTCTGCGGCCCCGTGGTCACCCCTCGCGCGGCTCCACGCGGGGCGCTACCCTCGCCCCCATATGAACGGCTCGCTCTACCGCACGCTGTCCGTGAAAGACCTCCTCAACGTGGGCGATCTCTCGACCGCCGACATCGAGTCGCTGTTCGCGACGGCGGCGAGCGTGAAGCGCGAGCCCCTGCTGCACTCGCGGGCGCTCTTGGGCATGAGCGTGATCCTGATCTTCGAGAAGCCGTCGCTGCGCACGCGGGTGTCCTTCGAGGTGGGCGTCAACCGCCTGGGCGGGCAGGGGATCTACTTCGACGCCTCGGGCGAGAAGATCGGCGAGCGCGAGACGGTGAAGGACTACGCCAAGAACCTGGAGCGGTGGGTGCACGCGATCGTGGCCCGCACGTACAGCCACCAGGCGCTGGTGGGCCTGGCCCAGAACACCCGCGTGCCCGTGGTGTGCGCGCTCTCCAATGACCATCACCCCTGCCAGGCGCTGGCCGACTTGTTCACCCTGCGCGAGCACTTCGGCACCCTCAAGGGCGTGCGCCTCGCCTACGTGGGCGACGGCAACAACGTCTGCCACTCGCTCATGCAGTGCGCCACCAAGCTCGGCGTGGACGTCACGGTCATCGGCCCCGAGAAGTACTGGCCCGACGAGGACATCGCGGCGGCCTGCAAGCAGTTCGCCCGCAAGAGCGGCGGCAGCCTGACGCTCACCGCCGACCGCGCGAAGGTGAAGGACCATGACGCGGTGTACACCGACGCCTGGGTGAGCATGCACCAGACCGGCGAGGGCGCGGCCCGTGTGGCGGCGCTGTCGCACTACCAGGTGAACGCCGAGCTCATGGACCGCACCAGCGAGCACGCGGTCTTCATGCACTGCCTGCCCGCCCACCGGGGCGAAGAGGTGACCGACGAGGTCATCGACAGCCCCGAGAGCCTGGTGTATCAGCAGGCCGAGAACCGCATGCACGCGCAGAACGCGGTGCTGCTGCACCTGGTCGCCTCGCGCCGCGAGACGCTGATGAAGCCCTTCCCCACGCGCGCCGGGGGCGACGCGAAGGCGGGGGCGGTGGTGGTGAGGCAGAGGAAGGCGAGGAGCAAGCGGTAGACTGCCGGCGCAGCGGGAAAGCCATGCCGAAGATCTTTGAGATAGACGGGTTCGCGTTCTTCTTCTAATCCAACGAGGGGCACGAGCCCGTGCATGTCCACGTTCGCAAGGGCGACGCCGCGTAGCCTTCCGCGGTCGCCAAGTACTGGATCGCTCCGATCCGCGAGGAGTTTTCCGATGGCTTCACCAAGTCGGATTCACGGCGCATCGTCAAGATCATCCGGCAGCGCGAGGGCGACATCGTCGCGGCGTGGCGGAAGCACTTCGGATTCTGAGCCGAGGATCGACACGCTGGATTTCGTGCGCTCGGGAGCGAGAGCCTATCTCGCCGCGATCTTGACCGACGGACGAGTGGTGTTCACTCCGCTGGCGTGGTACCCGATCATCGAACGGGCGACTGCTCGCGACCGATCCAAGTGGCGGCTGATCGGTGGCGGTCGCGGTGTCACGTGGCCCGATCTCGACGTGGACCTGTCCGTCGCCGGCATGCTCGCGGGCGTGCCGGATGTGACGCTCAAGGCCGCCGGCGCGACCGACAGCGCCGAGCACGCCCGGGCGCTGCGCCGCGTCCTCTCCGGGCGAACCCGCAAGGCGGGATGATCGCCCCCTCGCGGTCCGTCGCCCCGCCTTTGGCTCGCATATCTTCCGCCTGTCCATCCGCAATGCGGGCCGCGGGTGAGTGACTCCCACCTGGCCACCGCCCACTGGCCTCTGCCCCCTTCCCTCCCCATGGCCAAGAAAGTCGTCGTCGCGTACTCCGGCGGTCTGGACACTTCAGCCGTCATCCCCTGGCTCAAGGAAAACTACAACTGCGACGTGTACGCCGTGGTGGGCGACGTCGGCCAGGGCGCCGAAGAGCTCAAGGGCGTCGAGAAGAAGGCGATCAACTCGGGCGCCGAGGACTGCGTCGTCGTCGATCTCAAGCGAGAGTTCGCGGAGGACTACTGCTTCCCGATGCTGATCTCGGGCTCGATCTACGAGTCGCGGTATCTGCTGGGCACGTCCATCGCCCGTCCCATCCTCGCCAAGGCTCAGGTGGAGTACGCCCAGGCCATCGGCGCCGACGGGCTGTGCCACGGCTGCACGGGCAAGGGCAACGACCAGGTGCGCTTCGAGAGCACATACGCCGCGCTGGCCCCCACGCTGGAGGTCATCGCCCCCTGGCGGATCTGGAACCTGCGCGGTCGCGAGGACCTGCTGAAGTACCTGGCGGACCGCAAGATCCCGACCACCGCCAGCGCGACCAAGATCTACTCGCGCGACCGTAACCTGTGGCACATCAGCCACGAGGGCGCGGCGCTGGAAGACCCGTGGAACACCGTGCCCGACGACATCTGGATGCTCACCACCCACCCGTGGCAGGCCCCCGACAAGCCCCAGGACGTGAGCATCACCTTTGATCGCGGGCGCCCCATCGCGCTCAACGGCGTGGGCATGTCCGGCGACGACCTGGTCATCAAGCTCAACCAGATCGCGGGCAAGCACGGCGTGGGCCGCGTGGACATCGTCGAGAACCGCCTGGTGGGCATGAAGAGCCGCGGTTGCTACGAGACCCCGGGCGGAACCGTGCTCATGGAGGCCCTGCGCGGGCTGGAGCAGTTGGTGCTCGACCGCGAGACGCTGCACTACCGCGAGGCCCAGGCCCTCAAGTTCGCCGAGATCATCTACAACGGCGCGTGGTTCACTCCGCTGCGCGAGGCGATGTGGGCCGGGTTTGAGAACATCGCCCGCGTGATGAACGGCGAGATCGTGGTTCGGCTCTACAAGGGCACCGCGACGACCGTCCGCCGCAAGAGCCCCAACTCGCTCTTCAACGAGGCCTTTGCGACGTTCAGCAAGGACGAGGTGTACGACCAGAAGGACGCCGGCGGGTTCATCCGCCTCTTCTCGCTCCCCTCGCGGATCGCCGCGCTGCAGAAGATGGCCAAGAAGAGCAAGGGCGGCAACGGCCGGCGCGTGGAAGTGAAGCCCGTGGGCAAGAAGGTTCGCGGCGGGGTGTGAGGAGCGAGCGATGGCCCTCTGGGGCGGACGATTCGAAGGCCAGGCCAGCCCGCTCTTCAAGCGGTTCAATGATTCCCTGCGCTTTGACTGGCGGCTGGTGAGGGCTGACATCCTGGGCTCCAAGTTCTGGGCCGCGGCCATCCAGCGGGCGGGCGTGCTCACGGCCGACGAGCTCGCCCGCCTCACCGCCGCGCTCGATGAGCTCGATGCCGAGGCGCAGAAGCTCGGCCCTGCGCTGGGCGAGCAGGGCGATGAAGACGTGCACTCGTGGGTCGAGCGCAACCTGATCGCCAAGGTGGGCGACCTGGGCAAGAAGTTGCACACGGGCCGCTCGCGCAACGACCAGGTGTGCACCGACCTGCGGATCTACACCGTCGACGCGATCATCGATCTCAAGGAGGGCGTGCGCGCGGCGCAGCGGTCGCTGGTGGGGCTCGCCCATCGCGAACGCGGCGTGGTGATGCCCGGCTACACCCACCTGCAGCGCGGGCAGCCGATCCTCTTCTCGCACTGGTGCCTGGCCTACGCGGAGATGCTCGACCGCGACGCGGCGCGCTTCGACGACGCGCTCCGCCGCGTCGCCCTGCTGCCCCTGGGCTCGGGCGCGCTGGCGGGCACGGCCTACCCCGTGGACCGCGAGCGCCTGTGCCGCGAAATGGGCTTGGTCGCGGCCAGCCGCAACAGTCTGGACGCGGTGGGCGACCGCGATTTCGTGTTCGAGACGCTGGCGTGCTGCGCCATGGCGTCGATCCACCTTTCGCGCCTGGCCGAAGACCTCATCCTCTACTGCTCCAGCGAGTTCGGGTTCGTGACGCTCGACGACTCGGTGAGCAGCGGCTCATCGCTGATGCCGCAGAAGAAGAACCCCGACTCGCTGGAGCTGACGCGGGCCAAGAGCGGGCGGATCATGGGCGCGCTGGTCGCGCTCGCAACGGTCATGAAGGGCCTGCCGCTGGCGTACAACAAGGACCTGCAGGAAGACAAGGAGCCGCTGTTCGACGCGGTCGAGCACCTGGGTCTCACGCTCGCGATGCTCCCCCCGGTGCTGGACACGCTGAAGGTCAACCGCGACGCCTGCCGCGCCGCCGCCCTGGGTGATGGCACGATCCTCGCGACGGAACTGGCGGACTACCTGGTGTCCAAGGCGGGCGTGCCCTTCCGCGAGGCGCACGACATCGCGGGGCGCGCGGTCCGCCTCACGCTCAGCACCGGCACGCCTCTGCACAAGCTCAGCGCGGAGCAGTTCCGCTCGATCGACCCGCGTATTGGCCCCGACGTGTTCGCCGCGCTCACGCCCGAGGCGGCCGTCGCGAAGCGCGACGTTCTGGGCGGCACCGCGCCGGACCGCGTGGAGAAGCAGATCGCCGACGCCGCCCAGCGGCTCGGGGTGAAGTTGGCATGACCACGCCCGCGTCACCCAGCCCGGTGGGGTTGCGCGCTCGCCGCCTGCGCCGTTGGCGTTGGTGGGGGGGGATCGCGTTCCTTGTGCTCGCGCTGCTCGCCGTGGCCACCACCGGCGGGCGCGAGGGCGGCCTGCGCGTCGGGGTCGCCTACCTCTGTGTGGGCGATGCCTGCCTGCAGATCGGCGCGGGCACCACCAAGCTGCTCGACGACATGGCCGCCGCCTGGGGACCGCTGTACTTCCGCAAGTCGTGGAACTCCGATTGGACGGTCGCCTGGCGGCCCTTCCGCGTCTATCTCAACTACGACGCGACCTTCTGGCAGCACGCGCTGATTGTGCCCCTGTGGCCGCTGGTGCTGGGCTCGTGCGCCGTGTGGGCCTGGGCCTCCGGCGCGCTCGCCGGTCTGCGATGGGCGCGAACCTCGCACTGCGCCGCGTGCGGGTATGACCTGCGGGGCGTGCGCGAGCAAAGCGGCCGGCGCACCTGCCCGGAGTGCGGGCAATCCGGGCTGGCCTGACTCTGTCCGGTTATCGAATCCCGGCGGCCCGCCTCACCCGCGCGGCCTCGGCCTCCTCGCCCAGCGCGCTCAGAACACGGGCGTAGATCACGCCGGCTTCGCGCGTGTGGGCGTGGGTCGCGCCGCGGTGCTTGAGATTGCCCTCAAACGCGGCCCGCAGCGACTCGCGCGCCCCGGGCAGATCGCCCGTGGCCTCAAGCGCCGCGCCCAGCGCCGTGCGCCCGCGAAGCCGGTACTGGTGAGACTCGGAGAACCCGTCGGTCATGGCGGTGATCCGCCGGGCCAGCGCCAGCGCGGCGGGCGGGTCGCTCTCCGCCTCCAGCAGGGCCAGCTCCAGAGCGACCAGTTGCCAGCCGCTGTACTGCTCGCCCGCGGTGCGCTCGTAGCGCGGCAGGACGTCGCGATAAAGCGCCCGCGCCTCGCCGGGTTTGCCGTGCCGGCGCAGCAGTTGCCCCAGGGCCTGGGTTGAGTTGAGCGTGCTCACGTCGTCGGGGCCCAGGTCGCGGGTGTTGATCGCGATGATCTCACGCTGAGTCGCCTCGCTCAAATCCGGCTCTCGCAACACTTCGTACACCGAGACCAGTTGCGCCATGAGCGCCGTCTGCTCGCCGCTCACGTTCGTGTCCAGCAGGCGATACTCCGCGACGATGGCCTCCATCAACGCCCGGGCCACCGCCACATCGCCGCGCCGCAAGAGGTCCACGGCCAAAGCGGAGCGTGAACGCAGCGTGTCCAGGCCTTGGCGACCCTCGGGCTCGCTCAGCGCGTTGACGACCAGGCTGTGAATGACCATCGCTTCGGGCAGCAGGTCCGACTGGGCCATCCACTCCGCGATCTGCCGCGCGCTGGCGACGGTGTCGGGGTGACGCGGGCCCAGGGCGTGCTTGCGCAGGTCATGCGCCCGCGCCAGTTCGCGGATCGCCCGCCCCCGGTCGCCCGAGCCCAGCGCCGCCTGGCCCAGGAAGTGCCTCACCGCGGCCTCCACCTCGGGCCGCTGGGAGAAGGTCAAACCCGCACGGTCGGAGGCCAGGCGGATCGCATCGGCGACCGTGAACTCGGGCCCGCGCTCGATGGCCCTGGCCCCGGTGAACACGCGGGTCATGAAGGCGTTCATCGTCTCGATCACTTCGCGGGCGCGCACGGCCTCGTCGCGCTTGCGGTCCGCCTCGCGCTCCGCGGCCACCGCGCGGTTGCGTTCCACCGTGAGCCGCGCGACAAACACCGCCGTGCCTCCGACGATCAGCAGCGTCGCCGCCAGCCCCAGCAGGCTCAGCGCGAGGTTCCGCCTGTGCCACAGAACCAGCGTGCCCACCGGTCCCAGCGGGCGGGCCTGCGTCACGCGGCGCGAGAGCCAGGCCTCCAGGTCGTCCGCCAGCCTCTCGGCGGTGGCGTAGCGATCCTCCACCCGGTAGGCCGTGGCCCGGTCGGCGATCGCCGCGAGCGTGCGGTCAAGGTCGGGCAGCGCGCCGCGGATGGGAGGGATGGGCGTGCTTCGGGCCAGGTCCATGACCTGCCCCGCGCTGTCGCCCTCGCCGGGGCGCGGGGGCGTGCGGGGCGCGGCGCCCGTCAGCAGCGCACGCAGCGTGGCCCCGAGTGCGAACACGTCCGACGCCGGCGTGGCTCCCTCGCCCCGCGCGACCTCGGGCGCCATGTACGCCGGGGTCCCCGCGACGCGCAGGGCCACCGCACGCGTGCCCCCCGGATCGGCCCAAACCGAGAGCCCGAAGTCGGCGATCATCGGGCGGTCACCCGCCGCCAGCAAAATGTTCGCGGGCTTCACGTCGCGGTGAACCAGCCCGCGAGAGTGCGCCGCGGCCAGCCCGCGCCCCACCGCGGCGATCAGCCGCGCCGCCCGCGCCGTAGCCACCGGCCCCCGCCTCAGCAGGTCCTCCAGCGTGCCCGGCTCTCCCTCGCCGGCCTTCACGAGCTGCGTGTCGATGAAGTACTCGCCCGACTCGGGCAGTTCTCCGGCTTCATGAACGCGCACGACCGATTCGTGCTCGAGCGCCGCGGCCGCACGGGCCTCATTCAGAACCGCCTTCACGCCGCGGTCGCCCGGAAGGCCGGCGGCGAGGAGAAGCTTGAGCGCCACGTGCCTTTGCAGGCGGGTGTCCAGCGCGTGCCAGGTTTCGCCGAAGGAGCCCTGTCCCAGGAGTTCGAGCAGTTCGTACTTCCCCAGCCGTGTTCCGCGCTCGCGGATGGGCATCGCCTCCGCCGCCGCGTCGCGCAGGAGCGCGGAGAGTTCGATCACCGCGTCCACCTCGCCCGCCAGCGCGGGCGTGCGTGCCCGCAGATCAGCCCCGATCGCCTCCAGGCTCTCGCCAGCCCGGGCCGCCACCTCCGCCATCAGCACCGCGCGGCAGGCCGGGGGTGAGTTCACCAGTGAGGGGACCGCGGCCAGATAGTCCTCGATCCGCGAGGGCAAGCCATGCTCGCGCCGCAGTTCAACATCCGCCGCCACCGCGTCGCTCAGCGCGTCCTGATCCGCGAGCACGGCGGGCGTGAGCACGTCGCTGATGGCCGGCGATTCCCGCCCCCGCCAGACCGCGCGCACGAGCGTGCCCACCTCAGCGGGGCCCGAGAACGGACTGTTGGGGCTCCCCATAGCGATACCCGCCACACATTGCTTGTGGTCCGACGCAATCCATGGTACCCTGTTTCCTAAGTGCGACCGTGGTGTCCGTGTGACGGACGCCCGCCCAAGAGACCTGGAATCATGCCCGCCGGCATCCTCCACCAACTCCTGGCCCAGGCCGCCGGCGGCGACGACCTCGCCCGCGAGCGCGCGTTTTCTGAACTCAACCGTCTCCTCACCATCTTCGTCCGTTCCGCGATGGGCTCGCGCCTGCGCGACCACCGCGAGTCGGCGGATGTCTGCCAGTCCATCGCCCGGTCGTTCATTCAGGACCATGCCGAGGGCGCGGTCCGATTCGAGAATGACGCCGCCGTCGTCGGATACCTCAGGACCGTCGTCCGCACCAAGCTCGCGATGCTCGCCCGTCACGACGGCGCGCTGAAGCGCGGCGGGGGCTCCACGCCTTCGAGCCTGGATGATGACGCCGGCCCCGTGCCCGCCGACCACGCTCAGCGCTCCGCGGGCGAGTCCATGGCCGCGCGGGAGGAACTGGAGCGCGTGCGCAGCGGCCTCAGCGAGCAGGATCAGGAACTCGCCCGCCTGCGCCTCGCCGGACTGGATTGGACGCAGATCGCCGACCGCCTGGGCCGTGAGCCCGCCGCGCTCCGCAAGGAGTGGAGCCGGGTGACGCAGCGGATGATGGACGAGAGCCAAGGGCGGGATTGAGACGCAACCCCGTGCGGGCGTACGCTGTGGCTTCGCCCCGGTAGCTCAATTGGATAGAGCTTTGGTCTTCGGAACCAAAGGTTGCAGGTTCGAGTCCTGCCCGGGGTATTGCGCGCCATCCTGACCGATTCGGGGCATTTTGCTTGAAATGGCCCCTTCGGGGCATGGCGAACGAGTTCGGGTTGCCGCATACTGAAAGTCGCTCTCGGTCGTTTCGGCCGCGCTCGTTCGGGCGACCTCTCCATCCCGTTTCTCCCTTTCAGGAGACTCCGCATGCTTCGCCGTCTGATTCAGCGGTTCGTGGCCGTCTGCGCGCTGGTGACTCTCGGGGCCGCCGCCCGAGCGGGAGTGGTCCCCCCGCCCTGGGCCTCGACCGACCTCACCAACCCCAAGACCGAGCAGTTGTGGACATTCGACAACGGCCCCATCTCCGATCCCACGTTCTTCAACAACCCAAACGGTGCCCCGACTTTCAACCCGGATGGCTCGTTTTACGAGCCCGTGAACCCGTTCGGGCCCGCGGGCGGTGGGGGCTGGCTGGTGGGCGGCGGCAGCTTCCTTGACCTGGTCATCCCCAACTACAACCAGCTCTTCCGCAAGGAGATCTGGATCGTGATCAAGTTCTCACTGCCCCCCGCGGGCGCAGGCGTGCCGTTGGTCGACATCCTCGGGCAAGACGGCTCCATCGGCACCCCTTTCGGCCCAACCTTCACGCCCTCGCCGGTTGACGGGCAGCCCGGAGTTCTGCAGCAGGCGTATCTCTACCAGATGCCCACCTGCTGGACGTTCCGCCTGCGCGTCACCGTGCCCACCGGCATCCCCGGGTCCGCCACGTTCATTTCGCAGATCTATGTCGCGACCCGGTGCATCATCCCGGCTCCCGCGTCCGCCGCGATCCTGGGCCTCGCGAGCCTGATCACCGCACGCCGACGTCGCGGCGTCTGACTCTCGCTTCGGGCAGGCTCAGCGGTCGGCCCGAGGCTTGACCCGGTCATTCGCCGCCGCGCTCCCGCTTGGGCTTCGCCGGGCGGGTCTGATACGCCAGCAGCTCCGCCGGCAGTTCCTTGATCCCCCGGCGCCGGGCCTTGTCCACCGCGTACCACAGCGACAATGACACCCGGTGCCGCACGCGGTCGGTGATCGCCAGCCCATGGCGTTCCATCGCCTCCAGCGACCAGCGCCAGGCGTGGTACTCCTCAAGGCAGCGTGGCTTGTAGCGGTCAAAGCCGATCGCGTGGTGCCCGATCTCGTGAAGCAGGATCGACGTGCTCAGCGGCGTGACCGGGCGCGGAGCCTCGATGAAGCGCGCCACCGACCCGTCGTTGTACTTCACCGTCCACGCCACGCCCGACATGTTCTTCCGCCACCGGCGCACCTTGATCCCATGCTCGCGGAGCAGGTCTTGCGCCACCCGCGCATAACGCTCACGGGCCGTGAGACGCGCCGATCGCGCGGGCCTGCCCGGCTTGGACGCCTGCGCCAACTCAAACAGCCCCGGCCCCGGCGCCAGCGGACGCGGGCGCCGCTTGGCCCGCGGGCGCTGCACGCGCGACGCGGGGCGCACGGGCTTGGACCGACCGCCCTGCGCCTTGGGGCGCAGCAACTTCAGCACAGGCGAGATGAGGTCCCAAAGCGTCAGCACGGCGGCGATCCTGCCCTCACGATGATCGGAGTATCGGCAGACAGCGTACGTCCGCGCGCGAACGCGGGCCACGCCATGGGCTTGCCACCGGCGGGCTGCACCTCCAGCACGCGCAGCGCCGTGCCGTTGCCGCACGCGATGGTCCCCTCGCGCGCATCCAGCGTCCCGGGCGAGCTCGCGCCGCCCGCTTCATCGCGCACGCGCAGCAACTTCGCCTCCACGCCCGCAATGTTCACCGACACGCCGGGCCACGGGGTCAGCCCGTGCACGCGCCGGCGGGCCTCCACCGCGGGGCGCGAAAAATCCAGCCACGCGTCGGCGCGCGAGAGCTTCTTGGCCCGCGTCACCAGCGTCTCGTCCTGCTTCTGCTCGCTCACCCGCCCGCGCGCAAAGTCTTCCAGCACGCTCAACATGAGCGCGGGTCCGTCGCCCGCCAGCGCGTCGTGCAGCTCCCCCGCCGTCACGCCCGGGTCGATCGCGCGGCGCGACTGCCCCAGCACCAGCCCCGCGTCCATGCGGTCGGCGATGGTGATCACGCTGTTGCCCGTCACCTCGTCGCCCGCCAGGATCGCCGCGTTGATCGGCGCCGCGCCACGCCACCGAGGCAGCAGGCTCGCGTGCAGGTTGATCGCAAAGCGACCCTCGATCAGCGGGTTTGAGAGCTTCTGCCCAAACGCGATGATCACCCACGCCTCCGCGGGCCAGCCCCGAACCTCAGCCATCACCTCCGGCGCGTTCACGTCGGCGGGCTTCAGCAGCGGCACCCCGGGGGCGTGCGCCGCGCACCAGGCCCCGATGGGCGTGGGGGCCAATTCCCGCCCGCGGCCCGCCGGCCTGTCGGGCTGGGTGACCACGCCGACGATCTGGTGCCCCGAGGCGAGCGACTCCAGCGTGGGCAGGCCGAAGGCTCCGGCGCCGAGGAAAGCGATGCGCATCCGCCGAAGATAGGCCGCGTGCCCCGCCCGCCCAGGAGCCGCGCGGGGCGGGCAGGAAAATCACCACCCACCCTCCGTCCCCCCCCCCTTTACGAAATCCCCCCGCGCGGTACACTGCCCAGTGAACCCAAGGCGACCCCGGCGTTCGACAAGGCCGCCGCATCTTCCGGTTCTAGAAGGGCTCACCCCATGGCTGCTCATTCCACCGCGGACATCCGCAACGTGCTGCTCGCTGGCCACCAGGCGACCGGCAAGACCCTGCTCATCGAGGCTCTGCTCGCGCACAGCAAGGCCATCGGCAAGATGGGCGGCGCGACGGGCAAGGACCTCACCTGCGACTACGAGGTCGAGGAGAAGGCCCACGGGCACTCGCTCAAGTCCGCCGTCGTCCACCTCCAGCACGAGGGACGTCTGATCAACCTGATCGACTCGCCGGGTTCGGGCGACTTCATCGGGCACGCCATCGCCGCGATGGCCGCCGTGGAGTGCGTCGCGTGCCTCATCGACGCCACCAAGGGCATCGAGGTCACCACCCGCCGGCTCATGAAGATCGCCTCCGAGCTGGGCGTGCCCCGCATGCTCATCGTCTCCAAGATCGACCACGCCGAGGCCGACCTCGCCGGGCTCATCGACGAGATCCACAAGGTCTTCGGCCCCGAGTGCATCCCCATCAACCTGCCCATCAAGAACAACGCCGACGTCATCGACGTCTTCGACCACGCCGGGCCCGACGGCATGCCCGAGCCCGAGATCATGACCGTCGAGGAGGCCCACAAGCACATCCTCGAACAGGTCGTGGAGATGGACGAGGAGCTCACCGGCGAGTACTTCGAAAAAGGCGACCACCTCGACGCCGCCAAGCTCCACCGCGCCATGGAGGCGGCGCTGCGCAGCGGCCACCTCATCCCGATCGCGTTCTGCTCCGCCCGATCCGGCGCGGGGCTTGAGGACCTGCTGCACATCATCGCCAACCAGTGCCCCAGCCCCATGGAAGCCACGCCCCCGCCGCTGGTGGGGGGCGTGGGCGCGAGCGGGGCCGAGACCGAGCCGTTCATCCCCGACCTGTCCTCTCCCGACAAGCCCTGCGTGGCGTATGTCTGGAAGGTCATCAACGACCCCTTCGTCGGCAAACTCAGCGTCGTCCGCGTGCTGCAGGGCACCCTGAGGCAGAAGACCGAGCTGCTCGTGGGCGAGGCCAAAAAGCCCGTCCGCATCAACCACATCCACCGCATCCGCGGCAAGGAGCACCACGAGGTCGACGCCCTCTGCGCCGGCGACATCGGCGTGCTCCCCAAGATCGACGAACTCCACGTCGGTTCCGTCCTCCACGCTGACGGCGCGCTCCATCTGGCCGCGCCCAGACTGCCCATGCCCAAGCCGCTCTACGGCGTCGCCGTCGAACTCAAGAACCACGCCGACGAGACCAAGTTCGCCGGCGCGGTGCACAAGCTCGCCGAAGAAGACCCCTGCTTCCGCATGGAGCGCGTCGCCGCCACCGGGCAGACCGTCCTCCGCGGGCTGGGCGACCTGCACCTGCGGGTCATGCTTGAGAAGATCAAGAACCGCTTCAACATCGACCTGGTCACCAAGCCCATGAAGGTCGCGTACAAGGAAGCCATCGCCGCCCGCGCCGACGGGCACCACCGCCACAAGAAGCAGACCGGCGGCGCGGGCCAGTTCGGCGAGGTCTACCTCCGCATCGCCCCCCTGCCCGCCGACCACCCCGAGGGCTTCGAGTTTGAGAACGCCACCGTCGGCGGCTCCATCCCCAAGCAGTTCATGCCCGCCATCGAGAAGGGCTGCCGTCAGGTCCTCGCCACCGGCGCCATCGCCGGCTACCCCCTCACCGGCGTTCGGGTCGAGGTCTACGACGGCAAGTACCACGACGTCGACAGCAAGGAAGTCGCCTTCGTCGCTGCCGGCAAAAAGGCCTTCATCGACGCGCTCCAGAAGGCCAAGCCCGTGCTGCTCGAACCCTTCGTCACCATCGAAGTCACCGCCCCGGCCAACAAGATGGGCGACATCACCGCCGACCTCTCCGGTCGCCGCGGCCGCATCGAGTCCAGCGACGTCGACGGCGACCAATGCACCGTCAAGGCCATCGCTCCGCTCAGCGAGCTCATGAACTACAGCAACGAACTCAAGAGCATGACCGGCGGCCAGGGCACGTACTCCATGGAGTACAGCCACGACGACCGCGTGCCCCCGGCCATCCAGCAGCAGGTGGTCGCGGCGTACAAGCCCAAGGCGGACGAGGAGTAGGCGGACCTTACCGGACGGGCCGCAAACCACCCAGATTAACTCGATGCGTGCGTGTTCAGTCAAATCGTCCGCTGGGTGTTTGCACCTGCCCTGAAGCCGGGTAGACTTAGGGTGAGCCAGGGGAAACCTTGGCGAGGAGAGTGTCTGCGCGCATCGGTGGCGCCACGCTTCACGGCGTGCAAGTCCTAGTTCGGTCGCGATCGACCGAACGCCCCGCCGCACGCAAGACACGAGAGGAGAGAGTAGCGTGAAGAAGAACGTTATCGCATTGGCCCTCGTGGCCCTGGCCGGCAGCAGCGCTGCCCACGGCCAGATCGTGTATCAGGCTGAGGCCCAGACCGGCAGCCGCTTCAACCCCGGCGCGAACATCATCGCCCTTGACGACGTGTTCGTGACCGACGCGGCCGCGGGCAACGCGCCCCAGCTCCAGGTGAATCTGGTCTCGGTCGGCATCCGCCGCCTGGCCAATGCCCCCGCGGTCAGCGTCAGCCTGTTCTGGGCTGAGATCACCGGCACTGACTTCGCCACCTGGTCGTTCTCGGCTCCCACCCTGATCGGCACCACGAACCTCCCGGCCAACGGCGTTACCGCGGTCACCACCTCCGTCTCGGCCAGCAACCTCGCCGGCCTTTTCACGGCCAACCTGAACAAGATCTTGGCCCCCGGCTTCGGCGGCTTCGCCATCGGCGTGGCCTTCAGCACCGTGGACACCGCCAACGGCTGGCGCGTGGTCACCGCGCCGACCGTCGGCGCGACGGCCAACGGCTTCTGGATCAACCAGCCCGCGCCCAACCGCTTCGTCTTCAACGGCACCCCCACGCCTCCCAGCGATCTGATGATCCGCGTTGAGGGTGTGGGCGTCCCCACCCCCGGCGCCGCGGCCCTGCTGGGCCTGGGCGGTCTGCTCGCCGCCCGTCGCCGTCGCTGATCGAGTCTCGTCCCTTCTTCGTGCATCTCGCCGAGCCCGGGCCAAGGTCCGGGCTCGGTTTTCTTTTGCCCCCGTCCCGCCCGGCCCGCGTCATGCCCGGGCTATGGTTCTCGCGATGCCGACAACGCCCGAGGGCATGTCGAAAAGGCTCGACGACCTGCGCGACACCATCCGCGCCCAGGGTCGTCGTGTCCAGTCGTTGATCGAGTCCGCGCTCGAGTCGCTCTTCACGCTCGACGCCGCCGCGGCCCTCGCCGCCATCGCTCGCGACGAAGAGATCGATCGAGTGGACGTGGAGATCGAGCAGCGTGCCGTGAGCATCCTGGCCGACGCCTGCAAGGCCGGCTCCACCCTGGGCGAGGCCGACGTGCGCTCGCTGCTCACCATCGTGAAGGTCAACAACGAACTGGAGCGCATCGCCGACGTGGCGGTCTCGATGGCCGAGGCGGTCCCCGCCCTGCGGGCCCTGCCCACCGCCGCGCCCCTCCCGCCCACCTTCCGCGTGCTCACCAACAGCGTCATCGGCATCCTTCGCGACGTCGTCCAGGCCCTGCACACGCGCGACGCCGCCCTCGCCAAGGTCGTCCTCATGAGCGAGGCCGCCGTCGGCGAGTTCCGCAAGGCCCTCGTCCGCGAATTGCAGACCCAGGTCAGCACCGGACGCATGCCCGTGCCCCAGGCCGCGCTCCTCCACGATCTGGCCATGTTCGGCCTCAACATGGCCGACCACTGCACCAACATCGCCGAGCAGGTCATCTACGTCGCCACCGGCAAGATCGTCCGCCACATGGAAGGCCGGTGGGAAGAAGTGCCCTTGCCGGGCGGGGCGTGAACCCGGTCTGCGCCCGAGCGGGAGTCACGGCACCGCCGCCTCCACCAGACTCGCCAGCATCGCCAGCGACTCCTGCCATCCCAGGCAGCACATCTCCGGCGGGATGACCGCGGGCAGCCCTTCCTGCACGATCATGAGCTCGGTGCCGCACATCACCGCGCGGAACGTGATGGTCACCATCATCTCACCGGGGAGGTTCGGGTCGTCAAACCGATCGGTGTAGCGCAGCCGCTGCCCTTCCACCACCTCGATGTACTTGCCGCCGAACGAGTGGGCCTGGCCCGTGCTGAAGTTCACGAAGGACATGCGATACCCCCCGCCGGGGCGTGCGTCCATCGAGTGCACCTCGGCCACGAAGCCGTGCGGCGGGACCCACTTGACCATCGCTTTGGGATCAACGAAGGCGCGGAACACCCGCTCGGGCGGTGCCTTGAGAACGCGGTGAAAGCGGACGGTGCCGGTAGCTGTGGACATGGGAAGCTCCGGTAAGGTTAGCGGGGTACCTTGACTGCAAGTCTGGCGCAAAGATCAACCAAGACTGAAGCGCGCGTCCTTGTCTTCGATCCGCGCTGCGCTATCTTCAGTACGGTACGTGGGGATAAACCCGCAAGGGTGCCCCTGACCCCAGGAGAGAGAGCCATGATCGCTATGTGCCGTGCCACCGCTGCGCTGTCGGTCCTTGTCGCCGCCACCGCCGCCCCCGCGTTTGCCTCGTTCACGAGCTACAACCTCG
Source organism: Phycisphaerales bacterium (assembly GCA_022843545.1). Classification (GTDB taxonomy): domain Bacteria; phylum Planctomycetota; class Phycisphaerae; order Phycisphaerales; family UBA1924; genus JALHNL01. Next base: position 39,584 of record JALHNL010000018.1, read on the forward strand.
TCGTCACCGGCAACCTCAACAACCAGAGCCAGGACATCGAGGGCAACGCCTTCATCGGCGGCAACCTCACCGGCGGCGCGGTCAACGTCGGTATCCGCCTCACCCCCGCCGCCTCTTTCGTCGGGACCGACGTCCTCACCGTCGGTGGGACGATCTCCAGCTCCGGCATCAACCTCCAGGCCGGCAACCTCCGCCGCGGCGGCTCGCGCAGCGGGTTCCTGAACCTCAACGGCGGCGGGTCGGGCGTCCAGTTCGACATCGTCGACTCCGGCGTCTCCACGACCGCCGCCTCGCTCGCGGCCCAGATGGCCTCCACGTCCTCCTTCCTCGCGGGCCTCACGCCCAACAGCACAGCCCAGGTCCCCAGCGGCCAGCCCGGGCCCGTCAACTTCAACGCCACCCCCGGCCCCGATGGCGTCGCCGTCTTCAACGTCAGCGGCGCGCAGGTCTTCGGCTCGCTCGCGCAGCAGATCAACCTCAACGCCGGCTCCGCCAGCAGCATCATCATCAACGTCACCGGCAACGTGAACTGGAACAGCGGCAACATGGTCGGAGCCTGGACCGGTGCCTTCGCCCGCTCCCGCGTTCTGTGGAACTTCGTCAACGCCACCAGCATCTCGCTGGACCGCAACTTCAACGGCGCGATCCTCGCCCCGCTCGCCGCCCTCACCAACACCACCGCCATCGACGGCTCGGTCTTCGTCGCCTCCTTCACCCAGCGCGGCGAGGTCCACCTGCCCCGCTACGAGGGCTACGTCCCGACCCCCGGCGCCGCGGGCCTGCTCGCCCTGGGCGGTCTGGTCGCGGCCCGCCGGCGTCGCTGATCTGGCGCCCGCCCGGAACTTGGTGTTCTGACTCCCGATGGGAACCCGGGAACTGCTCGTGCGTTTCACTCCGTGATCCGGGGCTGTGCATCGCCCCGCGCCGGCCGCCCCTGTGGTAGCCTGCGGCCACACGCACGGAGGAACCCATGAACACGTCCGCCCGCTTCGTCACCCCGGCCTCGCGCCTGGCCCTGGTCATCGCGCTCGCCGGTTCCGCGCTCGCCTTCGCCCCCGCGCCCGCCGCGATCGCCCAGCCCGACCGCGCCGCCGCCGCCGAGGCCGCCCGCGCCGCGGGCACGCTCCCCGTCCGCCGCATCACGCTCTACCGCTCGGGCGTGGGCTACTTCCTCCGCGCCGGTCAGGTTGACGGCACCCAGCGCGTCTCCCTCCAGTTCGACGCCTCGCAGATCAACGACGTGCTCAAGAGCCTGCAGGTGCTCGACAAGTCCGGCGGGCGCGTCGACGCGGTGAGCTACTCCAGCAAAGACCCCCTCTCGCGCCGCCTGGGCTCCTTCGCCGTGCAGATCGGCGACAACCCCAGCCTCGCCACGCTCCTTGAGCGCCTCCGCGGCTCCCCCGTCACCATCGAAACCTCCGAGGGCAACGTCGCCGGCGACGTGCTCAGCGTCGAGACCCGCCGCGTCGCTGCTCCCGGCAGCCGCCCCGGCGACGGCAACTCCGCCCTGGTCGACACCGCCTTCGTCAACCTCCTCACCGACGGCGGCATGCAGTCCATCGCCATCCCCCAGGTGCGGTCGTTCAAGATCGCCGACGAGATGCTCGCCAAGGACCTCAACAAGGCCCTCTCCGCTCTCGCCGAAAGCCGCGCCGAGCGCGTCAAGAACGTCGATGTGCAGCTCTCCGGCACCGGCACGCGCGACATCGCCGTCGCCTATGTCCACGAAACCCCCGTCTGGAAGACCAGCTACCGCCTCATCCTCCCCGAGAGCGACGCGGGCTCGCCCGGCGGCGACCGCTCCATGCTCCAGGGCTGGGCCATCGTCGAGAACACCACCGACAACGACTGGACCGACGTCCGCCTCGCGCTCGTCTCGGGCCGGCCCGTCTCGTTCCAGATGGACCTCTACGAGCCGCTCTACCTGGCGCGCCCCATGATCCCCGTGCCCACCGTGCCCGGCGTCATGCCCCGCGCGTACGAAGGCGGATCGGCCCCGCAGATCGCCAGCGCTGGCCGGCCCATGCCCGCGCCCGCCTCGCCCCCCGCCGAAGCCATGAAGCGAGCCGCGCGGCCCGGCAGCCGCGGGCCCGGCGGTGGCGTCGGTGGCTCCGCCGGGTCTGGAGAAGCCGGCGCCCCGGGCTCACCCGACACGGCCGGCAACTACGCCTCCATCTCCGCCTCGGACATGGCCGACTACGCCCCCAAGTCCGCCGCCACCGGCGGCGAAGTGGGCGAGCAGTTCCAGTTTGAACTCGACGCCCCCGTCACCATCGAGCGCCAGCGCTCCGCCATGATCCCCATCCTCTCCAGCCCCGTCGGCGGCAAACGCGTCAGCATCTACAACCAGGCCGACCGCCCCGACCACCCCATGCGCGGCGTGCAACTCACCAACGACACGAGCCTCCAGTTGCTCCCCGGCCCCATCAGCGTCTATGACGGCCCCGCCTACGCCGGCGACGCCCAGATCAACCAGATCAGCGTGGGCGACAAGCGTCTGCTCGCCTATGCCGTCGACCTCGACGTCACCGTCACCACCAAGCCCATCGACGCCGCCACCACCACCAAGGTCCGCATCATCAAGGGCGCGTACGAGGTCACCCAGAAGGTCGAAAGCGGCACGGTCTACGAGTTCAGCAACAAGGACCTCAAGCGCGGGCGCACGCTCATCGTCGAGCACCCGCGCCTCCCGGGCTGGGAACTCACCAGCCCCTCCAAGCCCGACGAAAAGAGCGGCATCGAGCAGACCCAGTCCCAGTACCGCTTCCCGCTCGACATGGCCGCGGGCAAGGCCGCCTCGCTCACCGTCAAGCAGGAGCGCATCGAGCGCCAGAGCATCGGCATCGATTCCTTCGACATGGAAACGCTCGCCCGCTGGAGCGCCGAGGGCAAGCTCTCCGACGCGGTCATCCAGGCCGTCCGCGAGATGCAGCGCCGCCGCCAAGCCGTCGCCGAGGCCGAGCGCGTCGTCGAGCAGACCGACCGCCAGTTGAACACGCTGCGGGCTGAGCAGAGCCGCATCACCGGCATGCTCTCATCGCTCGACCGCCAGACCGACGCGTACAAGAACCTGCTCACCAAGGTGAACACGCAGGAGAAGCAGATCGACACGCTCTCCGCGGGCCGTGACGCCCAGGTCGCCGAGGTCGACAAGCGCCGCGCCGAGCTCGAGAAGTACGTGAACGAACTCACGGTCGAGTAACGCCCGCTCGCCGAACCCGTGTTCGACAACCCGCAATGCCGCCACGGGTGAGGCCTCGCCGCCTCACCCGTGTCATTGAACGAAGATCGCGTGCAGCCCGTCTTCTTGGCCGCGTTCGCCGCGTTGGCCCCGTGTACTCACCCTTCTTCATCCACCAGAATCCCCGGCTCCACCGGCGTGATCAGCCGGTACGCCGTCTCCACCTCAAACGCGAAGTTCGTCATCCCGCCCGCCGCGTTGGGCACGCTGAACGACACCGCCGCGCGCTTCCTCACGAACTGCTCCAGCAAGGCCTGGTTCGCCTGCCCGCTGAGTTCCACCGAGTCCTGCCCGCGCCCCGCCGGGCTCGCCGCCGTCAGCCGCCCGCGCCGCGAGGCCCGCTGCGTCATGTCCGTCTGCTGGCGCTGCGAGTCGCCCCCGGCCTGGTCCCCCGACGCCCCGCGCACCTGGATCGCGCCGCCCAGATAACGCAGCGGCACAAACGTCGGCGGGCGCGTGAACGCCTGGATGGGGCTGATTTGGGCGCGGATGAAGTCGCTGATGCGCATCGTGCGACGACACCGGGCAAGAGCCGTGCCCGCACGCTATCGCGCCCTGAGCCCGATAAGAACCCCCGCCGCGACCCGCCATCGCCCCGCGCACAATCCGCGCCGCCCCCCGTGTCGCCCCCGCGCGACACACCCCGACACACCCCCGCACGCCGCTAC
>JALHNL010000019.1 GCA_022843545.1 Phycisphaerales bacterium
CGTCCAACGGCCACCACGGCTCCGATGATGTCCGCGCCACGCCCCTGGCCCGCAAGGCCGCGGGCGAACTGGGTGTCAATCTCGCCGCCGTCGCGCCCACGGGCCCGGGCGGTCGTGTCCGCGAGCAGGACGTGCTGAACGTCGCCCAGGCCCGCGCCACCCCGGCCGCTCCCGCCGCCGCCGCGCACCGCCAGGCCCCCGCCGCGGGCAGCCGGCGCGAGAAGTTCACGTCGCTGCGCACGCGTCTGGCCGAGCGGCTCGTGTCCGCCCAGCACAACGCCGCCATGCTCACCACGTTCAACGAGGTGGACATGTCCGGCATCATGGCCCTTCGCGGCAAGTACAAGGAAGAGTTCGAGAAGAAGTACGGCATCGGCCTGGGCTTCATGTCGTTCTTCGTCCGCGCCGCCACCATCGCGCTGCAGAAGCTCCCCGTCGTCAATTCCTACATCGTGCAGGGGGCTGAGGGCGGGCTCGAGATCGAGTACCACGACCATTGCAACATCTCGGTGGCTGTCAGCACGCCCAAGGGCCTCACCGTCCCCGTCGTGCGCAACACCCAGAACATGTCCTTCGCTGACATCGAGCTGGCGATCAAGGACCTCGCCACCCGCGCCCGCGACGGCAAACTGACGCTCGACGATCTCCAGGGCGGCACCTTCACGGTCACCAACGGCGGCATCTTCGGCAGCCTCATGAGCACGCCGATCCTCAACCCGCCGCAGACCGCCATCCTGGGCATGCACGCCATCAAGAACCGCCCGGTCGAGAACCCCGACAAGCCCGGCGAGATCGTTCTGCGGCCCATGATGTATCTGGCCATGAGCTACGACCACCGCCTGCTGGACGGGCAGGAGGCCGTCACTTTCCTGGTCACCATCAAGAACTGCATCGAGCGGCCGGAGCGGATGCTGCTGGGAATCTAGTTCCGCAGGGGGCCCCCAAAAGCCCTAGGCATCCGTGGCTTTCAGCACAGCGATCGCGGGCGGGAGGCCGGGTCCTGCCCTCCCCTGCAAAGTGCAAGCGGTTTCTTGCCGCAAGCCAAAGATGGGCTACCATAAGCACTCTTCCCTTGGTGAAGAGTAGGCCGATTAAGGCTTAATGCCTCCACGGGTTGCTACAAAGTTCTCTGGAGATACGTTGATGAATCGTCCCGAAGTTCCCGACGCCGCTCTCCCCATCCTCTGGACCGCTCTGGCCGAAGACTCCGGCGCCGATGCGGCGATCATGAACGGCGAAGGCCGTGTGCTGTGGGTGAAGCTTCCGATCTCGTGGTGGGTGGCTCGCCTTCAGGGCGAGGAGATCGTCGGGCGGACGATGCACGACCTGTTCGGCAAGGAAATCGCCGACGAGCGGCTGGACCTGGTCCGGCGGGTGCTCTCGACCGGCAAGCCGCTGGTGCTGTACGGCGCGTGGCGCGGCGTCCGCACGCGGACGGTGATCCGCCCGCTGCCCACGCTCCCCGGGCAGGAGCCCCGGGTGCTCACGGTGTGCCGCGGCCCCGTCCCGGCCGACCGCAACCCCACCAAGAGCGACACCGATGTGGTGCACGCCAAGTTCGTCGATCCGGGTCAGCTCGGCAAGCTCACGCCGCGCGAGCTCGAGATTCTCGCGATGATCGCCCAGGGCATGACGACCGCCGCGATCGCCAAGAAGCTCTTCCGCTCGCGCAAGACCATCGAGGCCCACCGACTGTCGATGGGCGCCAAGCTCGGCGTGCGCAATCGCGTTGAGCTCGCCCGCATCGCGCTGGAGGCCGGTCTGCTTTCGGGCCCGCCCCAGCCCGTGGCCGCCGCCGCCGGCAACGGCGACGGGCACCTGAACTGATCGTTCCGGCGCGTCCCTCATCGGCCGCGTTCACACAGCCCGCACCACCGCGATCGCCAGCCCGTCGTGCCCCTTGGAGCCGACGGTCTGGATGGCGGTGCATTCCACGCGAGGGTCGCGCGAGAGCGCGTCGAGCGCGGTCCGCACGCCCGCCGCGCCCTCGTCGGCGGTGTCGGGGTTGGCGGTTTCGCCGCCGCGCACCACGTTGTCGATCACGATGATCGACCCCGGGCGCGAGAGGCGGATGGCCCACTGGGCGTAGGCGGGCGTGCTCTTCTTGTCCGCGTCGATGAACGTCAGGTCAAACGGCGGGGCCTGCTCCTTGGCCAGCCGCTCCAGCGATACCGACGCGGGCCCCTCGATCACCTCCACCGCGTTGCGCAGCCCGGCGGCGGTCAGGCTCTCGCGGGCCGCGCGGGCGTGGGCGGGGTCGATTTCGAGGGTGACGAGCCGTCCGCCGGGCTCAAGCCCTCGGGCGAGCCAGATGGCGGAGTAGCCGCCCAGGGTGCCGACTTCGAGGATTCGGCGCGCCCGCACCGCCCGGGCCAGCAGCATGAGCAGTTTGCCTTGGTTGGGGGCGACCTGGATGGCGGGCAGCCCGGCGGCCTGGGCGCGGCGCAGTGCGCCGGCGAGCGCTTCGTCATCGGGCGAGAGCAGCCCGCACAGGTATGCGTCCACGCGGTCGAAGAGGTGTTGGTTCACGGTGGAGCGTACGGCCCCGGTGCGGCGCGAGTCGCTCGCGTGCTAGCATGCTGACCAAGGAGCGATCATGCCCCGTCCGCGCCGGTACATCAATCAGTGGGACGCCGCCGAGTTCGTCTCGGGCCTGTTCTGCATCAGCAACACGCAGCTCGGCAAGACCAAGAACGACAAGCCGTTCCTCAAGTGCCTCATCCGCGACAAGACGGGCGAGGTGCCCGGGCGGATGTGGTCGATCGAGCCCGAGCACTTCCGGCGCCTGCCCACCGAGGGCTTCGTGTATTTGGAGGGGCAGACGCAGCCCTACCAGGGCGAACTGCAGCTCATCATCAGCGCGATCGACCCCGCCGAGCCCACGCCCGACCAGATCGGCGATCTGCTCCCGGTGGCGCCGCGCCCGGTGGATGAGATGTTCGCCGAGCTGACCGCGCTGCTGGACACGCTGCAGCACCCGGGCATGAAGGCTCTGGCGAAGGTGTATCTCGACGACGCGCCGCTCATGGCGGACTTCAAGCGCTGCCCCGCCGCCAAGAGCATGCACCACTCGTACATCGGCGGGTTGCTGGAGCACACGCTGCAGCTGCTGAAGCTGGCCGATCGCATCTGCCCGCTGTACCCCAAGATCAACCGCGACATCGTGGTGATGGGGCTGTTCCTGCACGACCTGGGCAAGACGCGAGAACTGGTGTACGACCGTTCGTTCAGCTACACCGACCGCGGCGAACTGGTCGGGCACATCGTCGAAGGGGCGATCATGCTCCACGACCGCGCCCAGCAGGTCATGCGCCTCACGGGCCAGCGCCTGCCCAAGTACGCCGTCACGGTGCTGCAGCACATCATCCTGTCTCACCACACGCTGCCGGAGTACGGCGCGGCGAAGATCCCCAGCACGCCCGAGGCGATCCTGGTGGCGATCCTGGACAACCTCGACGCCAAGGTGTTCATCGCGATGGCCGCCGCCCGCCCGGAGCGAGACAACCCCATCAACCTGGGCGGCAACTTCACGGAAAAGCAGTGGTCGCTGGACACGAAGTTGTTCAGGCCTGATCCGCTGGTGGAGTGAGCCGACGACCGCCAAGGATGGCCCCATGAGTTCATCGCGAGCAGAATCCGCGCGCCAAGCCGCCGACGCCCTTTCCCGGGCTGATCTGCGCGGTCACCGCGCGGTGGTGGGGTTTGACGGGTTTGTGGACTCGATCATCGACGTGGTGGACACGCGTCGGTCGATGGCTCCGCACGATTACGCCCGCATCGCCACCATCGAGCAGTACGCGGCGCGCTGCGCCGCCGCCGCGGGCAAGAGCACGAACCTGGAACTGGTCGTGCACGAGGAGCGCTTCGGCGGCAACGGCCCGCTGATGGCGGGCGGGCTGGCGCAGATCGGTCTGCCCACGACGTACATCGGCGCGGTGGCCGCGCCGGGGCGTCCGGGTGAGTTGCACCCGTTGTACGCCGATCTTCAGGCGCGGTGCGAGGCCTCGGGCGGGCGCGTGCTGCCCATCGCCCCGCCGGCGCACACGCACGCGCTGGAGTTTGACGACGGCAAGATCATGCTGGGCGACCCGCGCAACGTGCAGGGCGTCACCTGGCGGCTGCTGCACGGCGATGGCGCGGCTGAGCCCGTGGCGACCCACCTCCGCGGTGCGTCGCTGCTGGCCGTGGTGAACTGGGTGATGATGGCGGGGGTGCAGGGCATCCTGGAGGGGCTCGCCCGTGACGTGCTGCCCACCCTCGGCTCGCGCCCGCGCGTCTTCATCGACCTGTGCGACCCCGCCAAGCGCACCGACGCGGACATCGAGGCGGTGCTGGCGGCACTAGCGGCGATCAACCGGCACGCGCCGGTCACCCTCGGGCTGAACCAGTCCGAGAGCGAGCGCATCGACCGGGTGTGCCGGGCGGGCGCCTATCCGGGCGGGCGCAGCGCGCCCCCCGACGCGCCGGGCGAGGTCTTCGCCCAGGCCTCCCAGCGACTGCGCGAGAAGACGGGCCTTGACGGCATCGCCATCCACCCGCGGCACGGCGCGGGCGGCGCGACCGCTTCGGGCGAGGTGGCCTGGTTTGACGGGCCCGTCGTGAAGCGGCCCCGCCTCTCCACCGGCGCGGGTGACCACTTCAACAGCGGCTTTGCCCTGGGGCAGGTGCTGGGTCTGCCGCTGGTGCAGGCTCTGGCCGTGGGCTGCGGCGTGAGCGGGGCGTACGTCCGCGATGCCCAGAGCCCCACCCGCGAGCGGCTGATCGAGTTCCTGCGCGACCTGCCCGCGCCGGAGTGAGCCGTACGCTTGCCGACCCGCTGTGCTTCACGCCCTGCTCATCCTGGCTTTTGCGGTCTTGGTCGTGCGCGACCAGGGCGTGGGCCCGCTCGTGGCGGCTCCGGCGTGGCTGGCGGCGGCGTGCACGCTGGGGCCGATGCTTATGGCGCTGGGCGTGATGGCGCTGACCGCGTCGCGCGCGCTGCGAGAGCTTAACGCGGGGCGTGTGAGCGCGGTGATGACCGCCGACGCGGTCCACGCGGGCGTGCGCTGGGTGCTGCTCTCGGCGCATGTGGTGGGCGTGCTGGGGCTGGGCTGGCTCGACACCGTCCGCCGGCTCATCGGTGCGGGCTCGCACCGCGGCGACCTGATCCTCATCGACGAGGCCCTGGCGATCTTTCCGCTGCTGCTGGGGCTGGCGGCGTGCTGGTGGATGCTCTACCCGATTGACCGGCGGCTGCGCGAGGCGGTGCTGATCCGCGAACTGGACGAGGGGCGGACGATCCACCCGATGCCTTTCCGCGCCCGGTCGGTGATGCTGCACGTTCGGCATCAACTGCTCATCACCTTGCTGCCGCTTATGGCGCTCACGGCGTGGTCGGAGACGGTGGCGTGGGCGGCGGGGACGGTGGTGGATCGCGCGTCGCGCGACCTGCTGGGCCTGCGTGAGCCGGGCTGGGTTCACACCGTTGCCCGCTGGCTCACCGATGAGAACTCCGGCCCGCTGCTGATGGGCGGGGTGCAGCTGGCGGGCGCGCTGGCGGTGCTGGCGATGGTGCCGATTCTGCTGCGGCTGACGTGGGACACCGTGCCGCTGGGCGCGGGGCCCACGCGCGACCGCCTCGTGGCCATGTGCCGCGGCGCGGGGGTGTACGTGCGCGAACTGCTGGTGTGGCGCACCAGCGGCACGATGATCAACGGGGCGGTGCTGGGCGTGGTGCGGCCCTGGCGCTACATCCTGCTGACCGACGCGCTGCTGGAGCAACTCTCCGAGCGCCAGGTCGAAGCGGTGATGGCCCACGAGATCGCGCACGTGCGCAAGGCCCACCTGCCGTGGATGCTCGCCGGGCTGCTGGGCGTCACGGGGCTGGTGGGGGTGCTGGTGGACATGGCCTTCCGCATGTTGAACTGGCGCGTCACGCAGGATCAGGCTCAGTTCATCGAGATCGGCGCGGCGCTGGGCGCGGTCATCGTCGCGCTGCTGGCCCTGGGCTTCATCAGCCGGCGGTTTGAGTGGCAGGCCGATGCCTTCGCCGCCGGGCGCATGTCGAGCCAGGACCCCGCCGCGGGCGGACGCGTGACGCCCGAGGGCGCGGGCGCGATGCAGGCGGCGCTGCGCGCCGTGGCGTATCTCAACCACATCCCCGCCCACAAGTTCTCGTTCCGTCACGGCTCCATCGCCACCCGGCTGCACCGGCTGGACTCGGCCGTGGGGCAGACCGCGGGCAAACTGCCCATCGACCGCACGGTCCGCCGGGTGAAGTGGGGGATCGCCCTGCTGCTCGTGGTTAACGTTGGCGCGATGACCTGGGCCGCGCTGCGGTAGACTCACGCCATGCCGCTGAGCACCCTGGAATCCCGTGTCTGCGAGGCCATCGCCCGGCGCCACGCCGCGCTGCTCGACGACTTGCGCCTGCACGTGGGCATCCCCACCGGCCCCGGCGGCGCCGCGGGTCTGGACGAGACGCGCGATCGCCTCACCGCCCGCTGCAAGAACCTCGGCGCGAGCGTCGAGATCATCCCCGGCCAGCCGCGCCCGCCCTGGATGAAAGTCGGCGGGCCCGATGAGCGCGACGCGGGCGCCGCGCCGCCCACGGCGGTCTGCCGCCGGCTTCAGCCGGGCCGACCGGCCGTGCTCGTGGCGGGTCATCTGGACACCGTCCACGACGCCAGGAGCGCGTTCCGCGAGTTGTCGATCGCCCCCGGCGGCAAGACGGCCACCGGCCCGGGCTGCGTCGACATGAAGGGCGGGCTGGTGATCGCGATGGCTGCGCTGGAGGCGCTCGATGAGGTGGGCGCGGGCGTGCACTGGGCGTTCCTGATGAACAGCGACGAAGAGACGGGCTCGTTCCACTCCGCCGCTGCGCTCGCGAGCGAGGGAGCCCGCCCGGGGTACGCCGCGGCGCTGGCGCTCGAGCCCGCGATGGCCGACGGCGGCTTGGCGGTGAGCCGCGGCGGGAGCGGGCAGTTCATGATCGACGCGGTCGGCAAAGCCGCGCACGTGGGGCGAGACTTTGCGGCGGGCGTGTCGGCGGTGGACGCGCTGTCGCGGATGATCGTCGCCGCGGGCGGGCTGTCGCGCCCGGCGGAGGGCGTGTGTGTGAACGTGGGCCCGCTGTGGTGCCCCACGCCGGCGAACATGGTCCCGCCGCGGGCGCGGGCTTGGGGGAACGTGCGGGTGCCCACGCCCGAGGCGGGCGCGGCGCTCGCCGCCGATCTCTCGCGTCTCTCTCGTGACGCGTCGGGCCCGCTGCCGCACGTGGCCGTGAACGTCACGATCAATCGTCCGCCCAAGCCGCTCACGCCGGGCACGCAGGCGCTGGCGGACCTGGCCCGGCGGACCGCCGAGGACCTCGGGCAGCGTCTGCCGTTCGGCTCCACCGCGGGCGTCTGTGATGGCAACAACCTCCAAGCCGCGGGCCTGCCGTGCATTGATACGGTGGGCGTGCGCGGCGGCGGGCTGCACACGCCCGACGAGTGGATCGACCTGTCCAGCCTGGTGGAGCGCTGCCAACTGCTCGCCCTGCTCATGCTGCGTCTCTCGCCCGGGTGAGCCATGACCAGCGTCGCCATCATCGTGCACCGCCGCCACGGGTTTGAGACCTCCGGCTACTTCCTCCGGCACATCGCCGACCTGTGGCGCGAGCGCGGCGTGCGCGTGTCGGTTGTTCGCGACCCCGCGGCGCGGGCCCAGGCCGATGTGGGCGTGCTGCACGTGGACCTGACGGTGGTGCCGCCCGAGTACCTGGCCCTCGCCGCTCGCTATCCGCACACCATCAATGCCCGCGTGGCCGACATCTCCAAGCGCGCGATCAGCCGCCATCTCGTGACGCGCGCAGATTCATACGACGGGCCGGTCATCATCAAGACCAACCTCAACTGCGGCGGGATGCGCGAGGCCCGCCTGTCGCGGCGCGGCGGGGTGCTGGGGCGTCTCTTGGCGCGATGCGGTCTGCGCAAGCCCGTGCCCACGATCTCGACCCACGAGTACCCCGTGCTGCCCTCCCCGCGCGAGGTGCCGCCGGCGGTATGGGATGACCCGGGCCTGGTGGTGGAGCGCTATCTGGTCGAGCGCGAGGGGGATCTGTACTGCATGAGGTCGTGGGTGTTCCTGGGCGACCGGTTCACGCACACCAAGTGGTGGTCGCGCCTGCCGGTGATCAAGGCCGACACGGCCGTCCGCCGCGCCCCGCTCGACGAGCCGCCGCCCGCAGACCTGGTGGCGCGCCGGCGCGAACTGGGGTTTGACTTCGCGAAGTTTGACTACGGGCAGGTGGACGGGCGGGCGGTGCTGTACGACGCCAACCGCACGCCCTCGGTGGGCAACGTGATGCACGACCAGTTGCGCACGCGGCTGCTGATCTTGGAGAAGGGGCTGGAGGGGGTTGTCCGGCCGTGATCAGCAATCAGTGATCAGTGATCAGTGATCATCGCCGATGGCCACCCTCTTCATGCGCATCCATCGCTGAAGGCGTTCACGAACGCGATGATGTCGTCGACCGTCAACTGCCCGTCTGCGCCCGAGCCGGTGTCGCCGATGTCGGTGATGTCGGCCGTGTTGCAGGGCACGCCCGGCCCGCCGGGGCACCCCGTGCCGTCGCTGAAGACGTTGACGTACGCGATGATGTCGTCGACGGTCAACTGGCTGTCCGGGCCCGCGCCGGTGTCGCCGATGTCGGTGACGTCGGCTCGATTGCAGGCCGGCGTGAGGTCAATCGGATAGTCGGACACCAGCGACCCGCAGCCACCGGAGACCGTGAGCTGATACAGCCCCTCGTCCTGCGTGGTCGAGTCGTTGATGGTGAGTTCAAACGTGTTCGCGCCGTTGATGCGGCCGTCATCCACCAGATCCTGGCCGTCTTTGGACCACTGGTACGTCACCGGCCCGGTTCCGCCGAAGCGCCCGCCCATGACGAGTTGGCTCCCCGGCCCGCCCCAGCCCGACCAACCCAGGAAGCCGTAGGGCGGCACGCAGCCTCCCTCGTCGAACGACCAGTCGCCGATGATGTGCACGCTGTCGGCCAGGCCCGACCCCGCGGTGAAGCCCGCGAACATCGTGCCGGTTCCATCGGTCAGGTCAACCGTTCCCGACCCGCCGTCGGGCATGGCTTGCAGATCCAGCGGCGTGGTGAGCACAAGCCCTTCATCGAGGTACACGTTGAGCGTGCCCGGATCGGGCGGCGATGGCGGGAGGTAGTCGATCCGGGCAACGTGGAAACGCTCGTCGGTGATGTCGACCCCGGTGGTGGGTGGAGACAGCAGCGCGTGAGCGAGCGACGCGGAGTCGGATGACGTCACGCCGTCCAGCCCGCTGGTCTGAACCGAGACGTGAGTCCCCGGGAACTCGTTTGGGAAGCGGAACGTGTCGAACTCGATGACCAGGGCCTTCTGGATCCCGTCATAACCGATGCCGCTGCCGCCCGAGCCCAGCGCCGCGGACCCGCTCGGGTCGTTGTGCAGGACGAACGCGAGTCCGTCGCCGGTGATCTCAGCCGGGCCTCGCACGATCCGGAACATGAACGACGTGCTGAAGCCGCCGCTGACGTTCTGAGGGGTGACCGCGAAGGCCGATCCGGCCTGCCCGCCGCCGGTGGTCAGGTGGATCAGGTTGGCGGTGTCGGTGCTGCCGTTGGCGGTCATTTCCGCGGGAGGCGGAAACCCGAAGGCGAAGGCGTACGAGAATCCCCCGTGGGCGGCGGAAGCCAAGCCCAGGCCCGCCGCGGTGAACAGGGCGGAGGCGGTCAGGTTGAGCCGGGAACGGCGGATGCGGAAGTGCACGTGCATGGCATGGCCCTTGGGGTTCGCGGGGAACGTATTGGTTCCCACGAGGACTAGGGCCAGGTCAGCAGTGTTCTGAAGGAAACCGGGATGAATCTTGGCGCGAACTCCGACGGTCGGTTGCCCGGCTCTGGATCGGCTAGCCCATGATGGGACGCGCACCATTCAGAATGATCAGCGACAGAACCCACACCCCCGGAGCGGAGGGTTCTCAGCTTCCGGTAGCCGGTTGCGCGGGCTTGATCGTCGCCACCACGGTCGGCGGCTCTTCCAGGATCTGGTTGGCCACTTCACGACGGTTGACTTCGATGTTCTTGGGGAAGTCCAAGGCCAGCCGGACGCGGTCGCCGCGGATAGACGCGATGCGCACAATCCCGATGGGGTTGCGCGGATCGCCAATGACCACTTCCTCGCCCTCGCGGCGCGTCACAACCAACATACGGACCTCCTGTCCCCACCCCTCCCGGCAAAGCCGGCGGGCGGACGGCACATCGTAACCGACAGGAAGATACCACACTGCCCGGGGCTTGGAAAGGGGAAAAGACGTGAATCAGGCGGGGATAGAGGGAGCAACCCCCGGGCATGGGGCATTGGGGATGACGGACCGCGGAAGGCGACCCAAGCCAACTGGGCACACACCCCCCGGAGGCACCCGGCCAACCCCTTGCCCATCCTGTGGTTGCTGCAAGACCGCCGCCCAACCCAGGCACCCCGCGGGCCCAGCCCGCCACCTCCGCCAATGCCTAGTGCCCAGTCGCCAGTGCCTGCCTCAGTCGACCGCCTCGACCGACCGAACCTCGGGCACATGGGCCCGGAGATTCCGCTCGATGCCCATCTTCAGGGTCACCGTGCTGCTGGGGCAGCCCACGCAGGCTCCGTGAAGGCGGATGCGGACCACGCCGGCGGGGGTGAGGTCCACCAGTTCCACGTCGCCACCGTCGGCCTGCACCGCCGGGCGGATGAGGTCGATGATCTTCGACACCCGTTCGCGCACGCTGGGCGCGGAGGTGGGGGCCTGAGGGGTGGAGGGGGTGGTGGCCATCGGCCGCAGAGTGTAGGGGGTCATCGGCCTAGGGCATCCGGGCGGAGGGGCGGCGTGGCTCACCCCCGGGCACCGCGCCGAAGATCAGGGTGAGCGCGACGAACGCCGCGTGCCCGATGCCCAGCATGATGAACATCCGCCCCGGCCAGGGGCCCAGCACGTCGACCAGCGTCGGCGCGTCGGGCTTGGTGTTGCCGAGGTAGCCGTAGTTGGCGTCGAAGATGAGGTTGAACGGGATGACGACGGCGAGCCAGACGTAGCACACGAGCAACCCGAGGCGCAGGTCGCGCCAGCCTGGGCGGAAGCCGCGCACCCAGAAGTCGTAGGTGCCGCAGGCGAGGATCGCCAGGTGTGAGAGCCAGAAGACCCAGAACTCGAGGGTGTGCGGGCCCGACCGGATGGTGGGCGTAACGAAGGCCTGAATGGTGAAGGCCAGAGCCCAGTAGAAGCACGCCGCACGCATTACCCGCCAACGGGTCAGCAGGGCCAGCGGCGCGATCACGCCCGCCCAGTCGCACGCCTGCAGCGGCAGGTCGCTCTTGATGTCGGTGTCGCGGATGATGAGCCAGTAGGCCCACGACGCGGCGACGATCCCCGTGCTGATCCAGGCTAGTACGCGGGCCACCGTGCGTTCGCCCAAGGGCGTGGTTTGCCGCCGCCCGGCGACGACAAATCCGAAAAGGGTGAGCGAGCCCCCGATGACCATCGCCGCGTGCCAGGCTGACCCGGGGCTGAACCACGTCTCGGCGCCCGCGAGCAGGGGCGTCATCGCGGAGTCCCCTGGGACAATTCGTGCCGGAGCTGCCCACACGCGGCGGCGATGTCGCGCCCGCGGCTGGCGCGGATGTGGGTGTTCACGCCCTGCGCGTGGAGGATGGCCTGGAACGCGCGGACGTCGTCGGTGCGCGGGCGGTTGAACGGCACGCCCGCCACTTCGTTGTAGCGGATGAGGTTCACATTGGCCCGCAGGGACTTGGCCAACCGGGCCAGTTCGCGGGCGTGCTCGGGCGCGTCGTTCACGCCGCGGAGCAGGGTGTACTCCAGCGTGATCTCGCGCCCTGTCTTCTCGAACCACTTCTGGCACGCGTCGAGCAGTTCGCGGATGGTGGAGTACTGCGCCCAAGGGATCAGTTGCCGGCGGATGTCGTCGGTGGGGGCATGAAGCGAGAGCGCGAGCGTGACCGGGAGTTCAAACTGCTCGGCGAGTTTGAGGATCGCCGCGGGCAGGCCCACCGTGCTGATCGTGATCTTGCGGGCGCTGATGCCCAGCGCCCAGAGCGAACTGAGCGTGCGGATCGCCGACGTGACGCTTCCGAAGTTCGCCAGCGGCTCGCCCATGCCCATGAACACGACGTTGCTGATCCGCGGCGGAACGGCCTTGCGAGACGGGTCTTCGCCCGCGGTCGGCGCCGCATCTCCCAGGTGCCATCTCAGGCGCCACACCTGCTCGATGATCCGCCCGGCGGAGAGGTTGCCGTCAAGCCCTCCCAGCCCCGAGGCGCAGAACTTGCATCCGACGGGGCAACCGATCTGCGACGAGATGCACGCTGTGCGTCGCTTCTCGCCGCTGATGGAACTCACCGCGGGGATCATCACGCACTCGGTCTGGCGCGAGGAGTCGAGCCCGCTTCCGATCACCGGCAGGGCCAACCCGCCCTTCTCGTCAAGCTCGCGGTCCGCGGCCCCCGGCGGCTTCTTCTCGTCCCACTGCACCAGCAGTTTCTCGACCCCGTCGCTCGCCCGGCTGTGCTTCACCACTTCGCCCGAAAGGAACGTGAGCCCCTGCTCGGGGTCGGCGAGCAGGTCGCGCTCGCGTTTGGAAAGGTTCGACATCTTCGCCGGATCCACCACCCCGCGCTGGTAGACCCAGTCCAGAATCTGCCCCGCGCGATACGCGGGCATGCTCCGCTGGGCGCACCACGCGGTCAGCGATTCGGGCGTGAACTCGAAGATGTGTTCGCGAGGAGCGGGCACGCCGGATGGTAGTGGGCCCCGGCGTTCCGCGCTCCGCAGGCCTCGCGGGGCTCTACTTCTTCAGGTCCTTGAGGGTCTGCATCACCTTGTCGATGTCGGGCCGCTTGCGGAAGTCCTCGTTCTGCTCGACGAACCGCACGACGCCGCCGCGGTCGACCACCAGCGTGGCGGGGTAGGGCAGTTCCCACTTGCCGGTGGAGTTCACCTTGTCCAGGTCGATGCCGTACCCTTTGTACTTGGCCTTGCCCGCTTCGTCGAACGTGAGCACGCCCAGGCCCAGCGCACGCGTTGCCTTGGCCTCATCGTCGATGAGCAGGCTGTAGCCTACGCGTTCCTTGTCAATGGTCTTGCGCACCACCTCGGGCTTCTCGATGCTCACCGCCACCACCGTGGCGCCCAGGGCCTTGGCCTCGGCCAGTCGGTTGTTCCAGTCCTGCATCTGCCGGGTGCAGAACGGGCACCACCCGCCGCGATACACGATCACCACCACCGGGCCCGAGGCGTGCAGGGTCGACAGCGGCACCTTGGCCCCCTCAACATCCAGCAGCGACAGATCGGCGGGCAGCGCATCGCCCACCTTGATGAGCGCGGGGGCCTTCTCCGGCGCGCTCGCGGCGGGCGCATCTGGCTCGCCCGCAAGCACCGCCGGGGCCAGGGCCGAAGCGCCGCCGGCCAGGCACACCACCGCCGACGAGGTCAACCGACGCATCACGAAGTTCCGCCTCATAGTCGCCGCTCCTTTGGTTTAAGCCCCACGGCTGTAGCGGGGTGTAATGCCGGCGATGGGGTATCGTGTCGTCGCGGGTGGCGAGGGTAAAAGTACGTATTTGGTGCCCACCCGAAGCCTGAACTCCCCCAACTTGACGGGATCTGGCGTTAATCGGACGCGAAAGTGGGGGCAACCTGACGCTTCCGACGCGAGTGCCTTGCATTCTGTGGGTACCCGGGTATATTCATGGCGGAGACGTTCTGTCTTACGCGGCGTGAATTTGAGAGAGTGGCGCGTCGCCTCGGCAGTCTTGCCGGCGGAGCCTGTATGTCCACTCTCTCAACGCTGTTGTCCACCACCATCTTGCTCACCGCGACCGCCGTTCGCTGCGGCTACTGGGTTGTGCGCACTTCAGGCGCAACCGGTCGGGTGCGGACCGATGCGGCGGGCCAGGGCGAGGAGCTGCGGGCCCAGGGCTGCTGGATCGTCCGTGGCGCGTGACTGAGAGAGAGCATCGCCCGCGTGAGAGCGTGGAGGCGCGGCGTCTATCCTCGCAGCCTTTGGTGAAGGCGCACGAGGCTTGAACGTCGCGAACGACTCAACGATCCGGCAGCCCGCCCGCGGCATCAGCCCTGATGCCGGTGATCCTGTGAGCGCGCCCAAATCGAGCCGCGCGGATCTGCGCCGCTCGTCGCTGGATGGATCTTTCTGGAGTGTGATGGTTGGCGTGGGGGAGCAGTACCTCCCCGCGTTTGTGCTCGTGCTCGCCTTCGGCGAGGTGGCGAGCGGGTGGATCGTCGCGCTGCCGCCCATGATCGGCGCGATCGTGCAACTCTCGGCCCACACGCTGGTCACCCGCCTGCGGTCGCACAAGCGCCTGGTCGTGACCACCGCCGCGCTTCAGGCCGTGTCGTGGGTGCCGCTGATTGTCGGCGCGATCCTGGGCTCCATGAACATCTGGCTGGTCTTCGGGTGTGTGACGCTGTATCACTGCGCGGGCATGCTCACCGGCGCGGCGTGGAGCACGTGGATCGGCACGGTGGTGCCCCGTCGCGTCCGCGCCCGGTACTTCGGCACACGCAGCCGCGCGCTGCAGGTGTTCACTCTGGCGGGCTTCATCGGGGGTGCGCTGGCGCTCTCGCTGAGCACGGGATTCAAGCCGCCCGCG
Organism: Phycisphaerales bacterium; assembly: GCA_022843545.1. GTDB lineage: Bacteria > Planctomycetota > Phycisphaerae > Phycisphaerales > UBA1924 > JALHNL01. The sequence goes on from JALHNL010000019.1 coordinate 14,667, forward strand.
CAGGGCGGCGACCCGCGCGTCGTCTTCAACGTGCTGGCGGGGATGTTCGCGGTCGCGGCGCTCTCCCGCGCGGTCTCCGCGTGGTACCTCTGGAAGATCGCCGAGCCCGAGCCCATCCCGCCCAACCACCGTCACGTGTCGGTGCGAGAACTTTTCGGGCGGCTGCGATCCGGCGACGGCGCGTCGGCGGCTCACCTGCTGCTGTACGTCGCGAGCGTGTGGCTCGCGTCCAACGTCGCCGCGCCGTTCATCAACCCGTACCTGCTGCACCACCACGCCGAGCCCTATCTGTCGTGGGCCAGCCTGGTGGGGCTGGTGATGTTCGGGAAGATCGTGACGCTCGCGGTGCTCGGCGGGCTGGCCCAGCGCCATGGAGCCCGCACGCTGCTCATCGTGGGCGGGGTGGGCATCGTGCCCATCGGGGCCATGTGGGCCGCCAGCGACGCCTACGCGTGGATCGTGGGCGTGCAGTTGTACAGCGGCGTGGTCTGGGCCTGCTGGGAACTGGGCCTCTGGCTGCTGGTGCTGGAGCGATTCCGCGATGACGAGCGCACCAGCCTCATGGGTTACTACTTCCTGCTGAACCAGGTGAGCATGGCCGTCGGCGCGCTGGTGGGCGGCTGGGCTCTGGCCGCGCTGGGCAAAGACTCCGACGCGTATGACACGATCTTCATCGCCAGCACGGTGGCCCGGCTGATGACCCTGGGCATGCTCATGCTGGTGGTGCTGGAGCGACGACGCCCCGTGCCCAACGAGCCCGCCTCCGAAACCGTGCGGGCCGACACCTCGGCGTGGGAAGAGGGCCGCGGGGGGACATGACCCGGGCGGGCGCCAAGCCCCCGGCGGCGCGCGTATGTTCGCACATGGCCCGAACGTCGCCCATCCTGCCCTTGCTTCTCGCGCACGAACCGCTGGTCGAGACCTACGGCCCCGTCGAGCCTGATCGCCCGCCCGTGGAGGTTGTGCAGACCTTCGGGCCCATCGAAGCCGAATACGCCGCCATCCGCAAGGGCTGTGTCCTGATCGACCAGCCGCAGCGCGGCACGCTGGTCTTGGAGGGCGCTGATCGGCTGCCGTTCCTGAACCGAATGGTGACGCAGGAACTCAAGACGCTGGAGCCCTGGCGATCCGTGGGTTCGTTCTGGCTCAGCCGCAAGGGGCGCATCGACGCGGACCTGCGGGTGATCGCGCTGCCCGACCGCATACTGCTGGATGTGGACGTTCACGCGGCGGACCGCACGGTGGCCGGGCTGTCGGCGTATGTGATCGCCGATGATGTGACGATCAAGGACGCCAGCGCCGACTGGCATCGCGTGGCCCTTCACGGTCCGCAGTCATCGACGCTGCTTGGCGCGACGGCGCAGGGCTGGCGCGATCTGGGCGAGGGCGAGGCGCTGCCGATCTGCATCGCCGGCGTGAGCGTGATCGCCGAGCGGCGCGACTCGGCGGGCGCTCCGGGCATCGAGTTGTTCATGCCGACCGCGTCGGCCCGGGCGGTGTTCGACGCGCTGATGCGCGCGCCAAAGCCGCCCAAACCCGCGGGCTGGGCCGCGTGGAACATCGCGCGGATCGAAGCGGGGACGCCCGTGTATCACCTCGACTTCGGACCCGACGCGCTGCCCGCGGAGACGGGCGTGCTCGACCAGCGGGTGTCGTTCAAGAAGGGCTGCTATCTGGGGCAGGAGATCGTGGCCCGCATGCACGCGCTGGGGCACCCGGCGAAGGTCTTGGTCGGTCTGAGGGTGGACGTGCCGCCGGAGTTCAACGCCGGCCGTGTCGGCGCCGACGATCCGTCTCAGGACGCTCCGCTGCCCGAGCCGCCTCCCCAGCCCATCAGCGGCGCGGGCGTGTGGGCTGACGGCGCGGCCGAGAGCGCACCGCCCCTGGGCCGCGTGACCAGCAGCACGATCAGCCCGATGCTGGGCAACCGCGTCGTGTGCTTCGCCGTGGTGAAGTGGGGGAGCCACACGCCCGGCACGCGCCTGCTTACTGAGGCTGACGGACGCCGGCTGGGCGCGGTGGTGGCTGACGGTCTGCGGTTCGTTTAGCCCGCACCAATCACACGGGCGGGAGTGGACGCGGCCCGCCCTCCCGGCTTGGATTCGCCGGTCGCTCCATGCCCCCTCTGCCCGCCCTTCGCGTGTCCGCCCTGGCTCGGCTCGCCGACGAGCTGCGCTACTCGCCGCCGCCCGCCGCGCGCCGGCATGTGCAGCGTGCCGAGGAACTGCTCGACAAGATCAGCGACGCACAAACGTACCCGGAAGACTTCATCGTCTTCGCGGTGACGGGATTCCGACCGGAGATCGCCGAGCCCGCCCTTATCCCCGGCGCCGCCGTGCGGGCCGACCTGCCACCGCTGATCGAGCGTCTGAGCGTCGCGGCGGGCTGGACGCGCAAGGACCTGGGCCAGGGCTGGGTGACCGCGGCGGAGGTCTGCAAGGCCTGGAAAGTCAGCAAGAAGACACTGGACCGATACCGCCGGCGCGGGCTGCCGGCGCGGCGCGTCAGCGGCGAACGCGGGCGCACGGTGATCCTGTTTGAAGCGCGGCGGGTGCGGGCCTTCGCCGCCGGCAACCGGCGCGACCTGGGCAAGGCCTCGCGATTCTCGCGCATCGACGCTTTGCTCGCGCAGAAACTGGTCCGCCGCGCGGAGCGCTACCGACTTTGGCTGGGATGGTCCGATTCTCGCATCGCCGCGCGGCTGGGCCCGCGGTTTGGCCGTTCGCCCGAGGCGATCCGGGTGCTGCTGAAGCGAGAAGCGGACCGACGGCCGCCGAGCGGGCGTCTGGGTGCAAGCCAGCGGCGGCTGGTGGAGCGGGCCGTGCGGCTCAACGTGAGCATGACGCTGATCGCTTCTCGCCTCCGGTCCACGGTGCCCAGCATTCACCGCGCGTTCTGGATGCGCCGAGTCGAGATGCTGCGGGCGATGGATCTGGCGTCGCCCGAGGCGATGTTCGACGGGCGGGAGGGGCTCGTGAGCGAGGCCCTCGCGCACCCCGCCGCGACGCGGAACCTGGGCCGCCCCGGGGCGGCCAACCTGCTGGCGCATCTGCGCGAGTCGTTGGAGGCGGGCTGGCCCGACGCGGACGAAGAGCTTGCCCGCGCGATGGCGATGGGCGCGCTGCTCTTCCGCGCCCAGCGCAGGCTGGCCGGGGTGCCGCGGACCTCGCCCCGCGCTTCAGATCTCGATGCGGTCCAGACCGACCTGCTCTGGGCGGCGCGCCTGATCGCCGAGCAGGTGCGGGCGCAGCAGATGATGGTCTTGCGCAGCGTCGAATCTCGCTTCGCGCGAGGGCTCGAGGACCTTCCGCCCGCGATGGCCCAGGCCGCGGTGGTCGAGTGCGCCATGGTGATCGCAGAGGCGGCGAGGCGGTTTGTGCCCGCTCGCTCCGGCGCGGCGCAGGCTCCGCGGCTCGCCGCGCCCGCGGGGTTGGGCGTGGCGCGCGTGCTGGCGAGGTTGGCCGGTGTGTTCGCCGCCGATCTGGAGACCGTCGCGGGCCGCGCCGCCCGCCGGCCCAGCGTCTTGCCCGGCGAGGTGACCCTGCCCGACTGGACCCGGCGACTGACGCCGTGGCAGGTGCTCATCGAGCCCGGGCCGTGGGCCCGCCCATCCCCCGATGACCAGAGTGCACGCGCGATCGTGCTCCGGTCGCGATTCGGCTTCGCGCCCGCTCCCCGCCCTCACACGCTGGCTGAACTGGCGCTGGAGCGCCGCATTCCCGAGGTCGTCGCGGGTCGCGCCGTGCGATCGGCCGTCCTGGATGCCCGTCGCCGGCACGGAGCGTGACCATGAACCGGCACGTGATCATGCACGCGGGAGCGCTGGGCGACTTCGTGATGATCTGGCCCATGATGCGGGCGATCATCGCCCAGGGTGGCGAGTGCGTGATCTTCGCGCCAGCCTCCAAGGCCCGACTGGCCCGGCGTGTGCTGGGGCCGCGTGTGATCGCCCGCGACATCGAGCACCCCGCCCTCGCCGCGCTCTGGCGCGGGCCTGATGCCGTGGAGGCGCCGGTGGACGCGGAGGCGAGGCGGGCGTGGTCGTTCGTCGCGGCGGAGGGCGATGCGAAGTGGCTCGCCGCGGCGCAGAGGGCGTTTCCTGCCGCGGTTGTGTCGCCTGTTGGCCCCCCCGGGAGCGCATCACGCGCCGAGGCGTGGCGGGAGTTGAACGTGGCCGGCGCGGGCGGAGCACCGGCGCGACCGCCGCGGCGCGAACGGCCGCTCATGATCCACCTCGGCGCGGGATCGGGCAGCAAGCGGTGGCCCCTGGCCCGCTGGCGTGAGTGCGTCGACCTCATCGGACTGCCGGTCCGCGTGGTGGCCGGCGAGGTGGAGCGCGAGCAGTGGGGGGCGGATGAACTGGCGGTGTTCGCCGACCTCGGCGGCGTGTTCATCGACAGTCTCGATGCGCTCGCGGACGAGATCGACGGCTCGCAGCTCTTCATCGGCTGCGACACGGGGCCAACGCACCTGGCGGCGCAGTTGGGCGGGCCAACCGTTGCGCTCTTCGGCCTGACCGACCCGCGCGTCTGGGCGCCTGCGGGGCCATGCGTGCGGGTGCTGGCCCCCTCAACGCCATCGCCGATGAACTGGCTCTTGCCCCGGCAGCTGGCCGAGGTGGTGCGGGAACTCCTGAAGATGAACAGTTAATATAGAGTGTGCGCTGATCATGGCGCAAACAAAATCAACTATTTTGTGTCATCCGAACTTGACACATAGACGAATGATGGTAAAGTTCTGCGTAACCCAGGGAGTAAGCGCTGGGTCCCCGGCTTTGGGTGCGTCCGGTCCGTCCGGGTGTCGTTTGGGGCTGGGGTGTGGTTCGGGGGCGGCCCCGTTCCGCGAGCCGGGTGGTGTGCGAATAATCACCCGTTCAAAGTTGTGCGGGTGCCGTGCGGAGCGTGACCGCCCGGCCGCCTAGCCGGAATCGTCTCCGATCACGCCAGGACCGTGTGCCCAGTGAACCGCTCGATGCTCCCAACCCGAACCGCGACCCGTCACGGGGGTGCCACGCGCACCCGCCGGGTCGTGTGCGGCTGGGAGTCGGCGGGTTCGCCGTCGCCAGAACTGGTGAAATCGCCCGTTATTTCGGGCTATTCCATCGGAGTGGGCGATCTCCCGGCCGGTCTGGGTTCAACTCTGTCCTCGGTGTCTGTCCTTATGGGCGGCGCGGGTGGGCGGGGTTGGGGCCTGGTTGGGAGTGGCTTGGGGCGTCTGAGCTTGGCGGGTGTTGATCGCGACGGTCGTGATCAGGATGCCGCCTTCCAGGCCCGTCCCTTCGGCTTCCCGGTCTTCAACCAGTACGGCTTCCAGAATCGCTTCAGGTCTCCGGTCGTCTAGCGTCGGTCTTCCAGCAGGAAGTCCTCGCGGCCCCGGAGACCAACCTCCGGGGCCGTGTTCGTTTCTGGTCAGTGTGCCATGACGCGGTGCGTCAAGGGTGTCTCATCAAGTAGTAAGTAGGCAGTGTTCAAGAGCGAGCGTGGACATACATAAGTAAGGGAGTGTACGCGTGCGGCATGCCAGCGGCATGAACCCGGAACGACCGCTGCCCGAGGGGCGCCCCTCGGCTCATCCTCCGGGCTCGTGGGGCGCGGGCACGCCGCGACGCGGAGACTCCACACCCTGCGCGGGACCCGTGAGGACTCGGGCCCCGCGCGCCAGGCGGCTGGCGACATGCTCCCGGAACGACCGTTGTGCGATCGGGCGACCGATCCGCCTCATCCTCCGGGCACATGCGCTCCGCCGGGTCGGGTGATTGACCCCGAGTCCCCGTGACTCTCTCTCCCGCTGGGCTTCATCGTTCAGCGGGGGTTTGCCGGATTCACCGCACGTTGATGAACGAGGCCCCGAGCCCGGGCGCGATCGCCGCGCCCGCGAGGTCCCCGTCGTCTGCGTGCGCGAGACGAATCCGCGGAGGTGCCGCATGGCCCGTGTCGAGCGGTCGTGGTCCCGTCAGCCCCTGTCCAGCGCCCCGGTCGTGCCGGGTCGGCTCGCCTATTGGCGCGAGCCGCGCGCCAGCGCTCCCTGCGAGGGCGCCGTCGCCGGCGCGGACATGAGCGAGTTTGCGTCCAGCCACACGGACGCGACGGACCTGGGTGACCGCGCGGGCGATGGCGTGCTCGCCACCGTGCCCCAGGCCGTCCGGTCGTGACCGAGTCTCTCGCGAGGCGGCGGAGCACACGGGCCGACGAGGCCCCACGGATCGGCTGACCGCCGGACGCCGCCCTTTGCACGGGCCCCTTCGCTACGGGTCCGCCATTCACCGCGGGCCGTCGATGAACCCATCGGCGGCCCGCATTCAGCCAGCCGTTCCAGTGCTCGACCGGGTGCGTTGCCCGGCGGGCGCTTTGCATCTCAGCGTGACAGATCCGCGATGACCTTGTCGAAGTGCGCCAGGCTCGCGCTCAGCCCGCCCTCGCGCGAGCGGAGCCGCCACAGCCGGGCGTGCTCGGCGGCGATGGCGCTGAAGCGTGCGACCAGGTCGCGCTTATCCGCGCTCGTGAGCCCGCCGGGCCGCCGACGCAAGAACCCGCGCCGCGCGGCCGCGATGGCGTAGGACGTGGTGTGGGCGATCTCCGCGTCGATCTGCGCGTCGCCCGTGCGAGGCCTGCGCGAATCCAGCGACTGAAGCGTCGTCAATGCCCGCTCCCAGTCCGGGGGCGCGGCCACGTCCGTCAGCCTGTCGTGCGGGTGGTTGTGCAGGTCGATGAACAGCGCCGACTGGTTGCGCAAACGCTGCGGCCCGGTCAGTTCCGGCCGAGCGAGCCTTCCACACGTCTCGCGCAGGTGAAGATCGGCGTCGCCCAGCTCGTCAAGCCACGTGGCCACCGCCGGGTCGCGGGGTGGCCCGATGGGCGACGGTACGTCGCGTCCGCCCGTCCACGCGGCGCGCAGACCTTCCGCGATCGCGTGCTCGACGATGGGCCACTGCTGGTGGTGCCCCGTATCGCCCCAGTCGCAGAGCAGAAAGCCCGTTGCGCCGTGCGCCAGCCCGTCGCGGGCCGCCGCGGCGATGTTGGCCCGCCGCTCGCTGGTTCGCCCGGTGATGCTCCGCCAGGTGCTGGTGCCCGGGCAGACCCAGACCTCACGCCCTTGGCCCGCGCCGCGCACCGCGTCGCACCAGCGTGCAAACGGCGCGTCGGGCTCGTAGCCCCACGCCAGCGCGATCGCCTCCGAAGGCAGCATCCGCAGGGCGGACTCGTCGTGCAGCGCGATGTCGGCCCAGAACATCGGGCGCGAGCCCAGCGCGCGCACCACGCCGCACACCTTGCCCACGAACTCGGCGTACACCGCCGCACGCCCGCGCCGCTCCACTTCCTCGCGGCTGCGCCCAAAGCCCACGTCGTACGTCTCGTCGCAACCGATGTTCACCAGGCGCGAGCGGAAGCACGGCAGTAGCTGCGAGAGCAGATCGCGCACAAAGCCCAGCGATGCCGGGTCGGTGGGGCACAGCGAGAACGGCCCCGACCGCGGCCAAACGTCGAACATCCAGTCGCCGTGGGTCTCCGCCAGGTGCTGGTAGGCAGGCAGGCGGAGCCAGTGGGCCAGGTGCCCGAAGCAGTTCTGGTTCGCGACCAGTTCAACGCCGCGAGCATCCGCGTACGCATCCAGCTCACGCACCTCGGCGGGCGTCATCGGTGACCAGCCACGCCACGCGTCTTCGTGCCCCTCGTAGGCAAAGGTGTGCTCGGTGTACAACTGCAGGTGGTTGCCGCCGTGGGCCGCGATGAGATCCACGACACGCCGCAGTTCGGCCATTGTGGGCACGCGGTTGCGCGAGACATCGAGCATCACGCCGCGGGTGGCGAAGGCGGGTGCGGGCACGCTGTCATGGGCTGGCGAGTGGCGCATGACGCGCACGATAGCGAGCCCGGGGAGCCGGCCGCGCAGGCCCCTTGGCCTCTCACCTCATCTGTCTGCGATTGGCTGCTTGGCGGGTGTGCCCCGCTTGCCGAGTCTGCTCAGGCGCAGAGGCGCGAGTCAAGCCGCACGCCCACGCGCCATGCCCCGTCGCCCGGGCTCTCTTCGCAGCGCACCACGGTCCCGGAGCGCACCGCCACCGGCACCTGGCCCGTGCTCAGGCCCACGCGCGTGCCCGGCTCCAGACGCACAGGCGACAAGCCGCCCAGCCCGTCGAGGCTCGTGTCCACGACCATCAGCGGCGAAACACCGCGCCGGTCTTCGTCGCGGAAAGTCATCGTGAAGTGGCCCTGCGCCGGCTTGCGCGTCCACACGCGGCGCTCAAGGCGCCACGCGTCGTCGGCCAGGTGCAGGCTCCGGGTCTCACGTTGTGCTCGCGCGGTCTGAGCCATGGCATCGCTCCGGCTCCCCCTCTGCCTCCGACCTCCACGAGGTCTTGTCGGGCCAGGGCCGAACGGCCCGAATAACGCCCGAGAAAGGCGAATCGGCCCGAGTCGGACGCGACTTCAGTCTTGCGAGCACGAACCTTGCGCAAAGAGGGGCTTACCGCCCGTGGGTTCCGCGCGATTGCGCCAGCCGGCGCCCCAAGACAAACGCCAACTCCAGCGCCTGGTGATAGTTCAATCGCGGATCGCAGGCCGTTTGGTAGCTGGATCGCAAATCCTGCTCCGTCAGGCCTTTAGCCCCGCCCAGGCACTCGGTCACGTCATCGCCCGTGAGCTCGATGTGCACGCCGGCCAGGGGCACCCCTAGGGAAGCGAAAACGCCCAGTGTTTGCTGCAGGTCTTCGAGGATGTCCTCAAAACGCCGCGTCTTGATGCCCCCGGCGGTCACCAGGCCGTTGCCGTGCATGGGGTCGGCGATCCAGACCACCCGGGCACCCGCGCGGCGCACGGCCTCCACGATCGGCGGCAGCGCCGAGTTCACGCTCGACGCGCCCATGCGCGGGATCAGCGCCAGTTTGCCCGGCTCGTTGGCCGGGTTCAGCCGTGCGCACAGCGCCAGGACCTCCTGCGGCGAGGACTTGGGCCCGACCTTGATGCCCACGGGGTTGGCCAGGCCGCGCGCGTACTCCACGTGTGCGCCGTCGAGCGCGCGGGTGCGTTCACCGATCCACGGCAGGTGTGTGGTGAGGTTGTAGTGCCCGCGCCGACGCGGCACGGTGCGGGTCTGCGCCGATTCATACTCCAGGTGCAGGGCCTCGTGCGAGACGTAGAAGTCGATGTTCCCGCCATCGGCCGGGCCGGAGGCGTTGTCGCCCAGCGCGCTGGCGAACTCGATGCCGTCGGCGATCTGGCGGGTGATGGTCTGGTACTCGGAACGGAGGTCGGCGCTGAGGCCGGCGTGCTCGAGGAACCCCAGGTCCCAGTACTCCGGGTGGTGCGCGTCGGCGAAGCCCGCGTCCACCAGCGAGCGCACGAAGTTCAGCGTGATCGCGGCGTGCGCGTAGGCGTCGAGCATCAGCCGCGGGTCGGGCGTGCGGTCCTGGGGCGTGAACGGCGCGCGGTTGATGAGATCGCCGAAGTAGCTCGGAAGCGTCACGCTCCGCCCGTCGATGACGCGCGTCTCGGTCAGGCTGCTGCGCGGCTTGGCGTACTGCCCCGCCAGGCGGCCGATGCGCACGACCGGCTTCTTCGCTCCGTGAACGAGCACCACGGCCATCTGCAGCAGGATCTTCAGTTTGCGCGTGACGGTGTCGGGCGTGCAGTCGGCGAGCGTCTCGGCGCAGTCGCCGCCCCACAGCACGAAGCGCTTGCCCTCGCCCGCGTCGGCCAGCAGAGCTTTCAGGCGCTCGACCTCAAAGGACGTGACCAGCGGCGGCAGAGCACGCAAACGCTCGGCGGCGGCCCGCGCGGCCTCCGGATCCGGATAGGCCACGCTCATCGCCACGGGGCGGGCGCGCCACGAGTCGGGCGACCAGGCATCGGCGGGCGGGATGGAAGTCGGGGATGGGGGGGTCACAGCGGGGGTCTTTCGGCACTTCACCTATCGAGGCCCGGGCGGGCTTGATGGACCCGGGGAAGAGGATAGGGGAGAAAAAAACGTCAACGCGACTTATCCGACCCCGGGAGACCGCCGATGCTCCGGTGCAGAGCGCCGGCGAAGGACCGCCGAGCGCCGACCGAGTTTCACCTGTTCATGGAGCCGATCATGGCCTTCTCCCGCACCAAGAGCCGCACGACCCGCACTAACCGCACCGCCCGCCGCACGAACACCACGCGCCGCGTGAAGCGCACCACGTCGAAGTTCAACCGCTTCGGCAAGAGCACCCCCAAGCCGACCCGCAAGACGGCGACCCGCACCGCCCGCAAGACCACCGCGCGGAAGACCACCGCCCGCAAGACCACCAAGCGCAAGACCAACTCCAAGAAGACCGCGACCTTCTGGAACTTCACCCCGAACTTCACCACCTCCTACGCCAAGCGCTTCAACCGCAAGGCCGCCTGAAGGCCAGATCTCGCCTGATCTCTCTGCCCACGCCCGGCGCACCGACAACTCGGTGCGCCGGGCGTTGTTCATCAGGCCCTTCCCGATCTACCCTTCCGCATGGCCCGCCCGGCGAAATCACTGTGGTACAACCTCGGCGCGATGTTCGGGAATATCGCCGCCGGCGTGACCGCCGACCCCAAGAACCCGCCGGCGCGATTGAACCCGTCAGGACCTCCCGCCCCCGCCCCGCCACCCCCGCCTCCCACGCCCGCGGCGCAGCCGGCGCACATCGTGAACCAGCAGGTGCGCGAACTCACGATCAGCACGCCCACCGGCCCGGTCACGCTGCGGCGCACGGTGACCGACGAGATCCAGCCGCCGCCGAACGCGTGAGAAGTCGGTTACCCTGACGCGTGCGCGTCGCGAGTGTCATCGTGCTGACTCTGCTGGTCGTGGGCGCTGTGCTGCTCACGCGCTACGCCCTTCGCCTCAGGCGCGACGCCATCCGCACGCTGAAGCCCGGCTCCAAGTGTCCGACCTGCGGCTACCTGCGCGAGGGACTGCCAACCGAGCAGTGCCCCGAGTGCGGGCTGACCTACGCCGAAGCGGATGATCGCGACGGCGGTCGCGGCCTGTCGCCGTTGCTGGGCGTGATGCTCGCGCTGCTGGGGGTCGGCGCGATTCTGCTGATGGTGTGGATCGTGGCCACGATCCGGCCGCTGCGCTAAAGGCCCCGCGGGGCCTCGCGCCAGTCAAACGCGTGCGCGAACGCCGCGCGGTGGCACGCCGCCATCTCGTCAAAGTCCAGCACATCGGCCACCAGCAGCGTTTCGTACTCGTGGGGCAAGCGCACCTGGTGGAGCCCGCCGTTGTCGGTGCAGATGGCGACCGCCACGCCAGCGTCGAGGCACCGCTTGAACACGTCGCGCAGGTCCTCGTACCGCTTGAGCGTGCCGGTGCGCAGGTAACTCGTGGGGCACACCTCCAGGCACTGCCCGCGGCGTCGCAGATCCTTCAGCAGCGAGCGGTGCTTCAGCGGGATCTGGATGCCGTGCCCCACGCGGTCAAGGTGCGGCAGCAGCGCGGGGTGGCAGCCGCTGGGAGTTTCAAAGAGATGGGCCGTGGTCTTCAGCCCGTGCTTGCGCGCCAGTTTGAACAGCGGCACCACGCTGGGCAGCATCGACTCGTACAGGCGATCCGGCCCGGCCAGGTCCACCGCGCACACGTCGGGCCGGCGCGCCGCGGCGAGTTCCACCGTCCGCCGGTTCACCGCGTCGGGCAGCGTGCTGTGCATGCACAGCACCTGACGCAGCACCAGCGGGTAGCGCCGAAGGGCCAGGTGCGCCGAGGCGGTGATGATGTCCACCACCTCCTCCATCTGCCGCAGCCGCTGCTGATCGTCCAGGTGCGGATCGGTGCGGAACCACGGCGTGTAGCGCAGTTCCATGTACGCCAGATTGTCGAAAAGCGCCGCCCCGCGCACCAGCCGCTGGATGAAGTACGGCAGCGCGGTGAGCCGCTGGATCGGCTCGACCAGTTTGTGCATTTCGAGGTACTCATCCAGCGTGCGCCGCGGGCGGGCGAAGAACCGCTCGAACGATTCCATCGTGCGGAAGCGACGCAGCAGCGTGTGCCCCGGCTGGCGGCGGAGGTACGAGTAGAGGATGTTGGGCAGAATCGCCCCGCCCAGGTGCAGGTGCAGTTCGGCGAATCGCCCTCTGTTCACGGGTTTGGCTTCGGGGGTCTTCACGGTCGCGCGGCTTCTCCCGCCCAGCGTACGCGCACCGCGATGACGCGGGAGCGACCGCCGTCAAACCGGAACTCGGCCCGCGTATCGATGGGCTCCACGGTCAGACCCAGGTTCCGCAGCCGCTGCGGGCCGTCCACGGCGCGGCCGCGCTTCACCCGGTCGGGGCGATCGCCTTCGCGCACCAGAACCACGCGGCTCTCGCCCTCGGTCTTCAGACGCTCAGCAAACTCAGCCTCCGTAAGCGGGCGAGACCCGACGTTCTGGTCCTTCTCCAGCACGTCACCCACGATCATGGGGCGCACGCCCGCGTAGTAGTCCACCGCCGCCGTCCAGAACTGGAACACGGTGAGGTCCTGCGGCTTCACGCCGTGCGCGGGCGAGAGCAGCTCGGCGATGAGATCGCGCGGGCTCTTGTCGGCGTTCACGCGTGCATGCCCCACGCCGAACCACGCCGCCTCGGCGACGATCATCACCCCCAGCGCGGTGGCCAGCCTCGCGCGCCAGCGCACGTCGGCGGACCGCGCCAGCACCTGCGCCGCAAAGGCCCCGCCGATGATCGCCAGGCAGGGCCAGATCGGCAGCAGATAGCGAGGGAACCCCTTGCCGAAGCAGGCGAAGATCAGCGAACCCAGCAGCAGCCACGCCAGCAGCACGAAGCCCGCCGGCCGCACCCGCGGTCTTTGCCACACCGCCCACAGCAGCGCGGCCAATCCCAGCGCCGAGCCCACGCCCACCGCCCACAGCGCGGTCTCGAGCGTGATGTACGGCACCTCGGCCTCCAGCCAGCGGAAGTTGCTCTCCGCCTCGCCTTCCTTCCAGTTGCGCGCCGTGTCCAGGCCGATGCGTGACACCGCCGCCCAAGCCCACGCGCCAAAGGTCAGCAGCGCGATGAGCAGCGCCCACGCCAGCCCCGACCTCCACACGCCAAGGCCCGCCGCTCTCAGCGCCGACGCCGAGGTCAGCACGCGCACCAGCATCACCGCGGCGAGCGCGAAGTACGCCATGCCCAGCCCCGCGCCCAGCAGTTCCTTGGGTCCGGTGATCTCGCTCACGACCAGCGGAACGGCCGCCGCCCCGCCGACCAGGCCCGCGATCACGTCCCGGCGAACGTCGCGCCGCGCGTGCTGCACTCCCGCCCACAGCAGCACGCCGCCCAGCACGCCGGCGATGATCACGCCCAGCGCGGGCGGACCCTTGCCCAGCGCGGCCAGCGTCGCGGAGATGATCGCGCACAGCACCCACGCGAGCCTGGCGCTCGACGTCGGCGCAAACGCCGCGGGCAAGGGCCGTGGGCGCGAGTCGATCCAGAGGATGGCCATCGCGCCGATCGCGAGCGTCACCAGCGCGGGCAGCAGAATGTCGATCTCCCCCACGCGGCAGTGATGCAGATACATGGGCCCGGTCGCCAGGAACAGCCCGGCCAGCAAGCCTGTCCATCGCGACGTGCGTTCGTGGTTCACGCGTCCCGCGGTGTCCCCGATCAACCCGCCCACCAGCCCGCGCCGGGCCAGGGCTCGCCCGACCACATACGCCGCGACCACGCCCAGCGTGCCCCACAGGGCCGCGGCCGTGCGCAGGGCGCGCTCGTCGGGCACGCCGCCGAAGACCGGCGCGAGCACGAGTTGGCACCAGTAGAACAGCGGCGGCTTGGCGAGGTAGGGCTGCCCGTTGATGAGCGGGACGATCCACTCGCCCGCGGCGTGCATCTCGCGGGCGACCAGAGCGCGCTGCGCCTCATGCCATGTGGACAGACCCACCGACCACAGCCCGGGCAGGTAGAGCACCGCGCACACGAGCACGAGCAAGGCCGAGTCCGCCCACCACCCGGCGCGATCTGGCTGCGCGGGGCTCCGCGCGGCGGCCGGGATGATCGGTTCGGAAGGCGGGCTCATGCGCGTCAGTCTAACCGCCCGGCCCTCACCCGGGCGATGAGGCCGGTGGTGCTGCTGTCGTGCGTGTGTGTTGGGCCCCCCGCGCTCAGTTCGGGCTGGATCACCTTCGCGAGCTGCTTGCCCAGCTCCACGCCCCACTGGTCGAAGGAGTTGATGTTCCAGATCGCGCCCTGCACGAAGATCTTGTGCTCGTAGAGCGCGATGAGCGCGCCCAGACGGTGTGGCGTGAGTTCGTCGAGCAGGATCGTCGTGCTGGGGCGGTTGCCCTCGAAGACCTTGTGGGGAACCAGCGCCTCAAGCGCCGCGCCGCTCAGGCCCTCCTTCGTCAGTTCCGCCCGCGCTTCGCTCTCGTTCTTGCCGCGCATCAGCGCCTCGCCCTGCGCCAGCATGTTGGCGAGCAGGATGCGGTGGTGCTCGCCCGCGGGCGCGCCCGGCGGCGAGACGGGGTTGTGCGACTTGAGCGGCGCGATGAAGTCGCACGGGATGAGCTTGGTGCCCTGGTGGATGAGCTGATAGAACGCGTGCTGCCCGTTGGTGCCCGGCTCGCCCCAGATCACCGGCCCGGTCTGGTAGTCCACGCGGGCGCCGTCGCGCCGCACGAACTTGCCGTTGCTCTCCATGTCACCCTGCTGGAAGTACGCCGCGAAGCGGTGGAGGTACTGGTCATAGGGCAGAATCGCGTGCGACTGCGCGCCCATGAAGTTGTTGTACCACACGCCCAGGAGCGCCAGCAGCACCGGCGCGCTCGCCTCGGGCGAGGCGGTGCGGAAGTGCTCGTCCATCTCGTGCGCGCCCGCCAGGAGGTCAAAGAAGTGCTTCTCGCCCACGCTCAGCATGATCGACAGCCCGATCGCCGACCACAGCGAGTAGCGCCCGCCCACCCAGTCCCAGAACTCGAACATGTTCCGCGGGTCGATGCCGAACGCGGAGACCTCCTTCGTGTTGGTGGAGAGCGCGACGAAGTGCTTCGCGACGTGGGCCTGGTCCTTGGCGCTGGCCAGGAACCAAGCACGCGCGGTCTTGGCGTTGGTGATCGTCTCCTGGGTCGTGAACGTCTTGCTCGCCACGATGAAGAGCGTGCGGCGCGGGTCGCACACGCGCAGGGCCTCAGCCAGATGCGTGCCGTCGATGTTGCTCACGAAGTGCAGCCGCAGGTCGCGCTTGGCGTAGGGCTTGAGCGCCTCGGTCACCATCACCGGGCCCAGGTCGCTGCCGCCGATGCCGATGTTCACGATGTCGGTAATCGTCTCGCCGGTGTAGCCCCGCCACAGCCCGGTGCGGACCTCCTCGCTGAAGACCCGCATGTGCTCCAGCACCCGGTTCACTTCGGGCATCACGTCCTTGCCGTCAACCATGATCGCCCGATGGGATCGGTTGCGAAGCGCCACGTGCAGAACGGCCCGGTTCTCGGTGAAGTTGATCTTGTCGCCCGCGAACATCTTGTCGCGAAGGGCCGCCACCCCGGCGCTTCGCGCCAGGTCCTGCAGCAGACGGAGCGTTTCGTCCGTGACGCGGTGCTTGGCGAAGTCGATCAACATCCCCGGCAGGCGCAGGCTGAACCTGGGAAAGCGACCGGGGTCCTGGGCGAACAGGTCGCGCATCGTCACGCCGCTCATCGCCTGGGCGTGACGGGTGAGCGCGGCCCACGCGGGGGAGGACGTGAGCGCGGTGGGAGAGGACGCGGCGGCAGATGAAGTCATGGGGCGAGTTTAACGCCGAAGCCGCGCAGTGGTCACGCGACCCGCCCCCCGCGATCGACCTGAAGCCGCGCGCACCACCCACGCCGCCCGCGCCGCTGCGGAGCCTCCGGCCCGAGTCGCCCGCCGAGTGCGGCTTCGCGCGGTGCGTCCCGCGGTGAGTCCCGCCTGGGCCCGCTCCCCGGTGATCACGCCGCCCGCGCCGGAACACCGGCGCCGCCCACGCCCACCAGCGGACGGCCCACCAGCGCCAAAACCGCCGCGCAGTCGGGCTGGCGCCACAGCCCCGCGCGGTCCGCTGCCTCCGCAAGGCGCGAGATTTCCAGCGGCGGGTTGAGCCGGTCGGCCAACCGGTCATCCCCGCCCAGTTGCCAAAGCACCAAGGCCGAGTCCAGCCCGTCGCCCACCAGCCCGGCCTCGCGCGGGAAGCGGGCGGCCCGCCCGGCCTGAGTCACAAACAGGGCGTACGCCACCCCGGCCAGGGTGTCGCGGGCCCGGTCACCCAGTTCGCCGCGAACCAGCGCCCACCCGCGAGCTTCGCCCGTGTTCAGCAGGTCGCACAGCGCCCGGGCGGCGGTGGCCAGAGCCACCGGCCCCGGACGGTCGGCCGCGGGCAGGGCTTCCGCATCACGCAGCGTGACCGCGGTCAGGTCCACCAGTTGCTGAAGCAGCCCGGTGAGCGTGCTGTCCGGGGCGTAGGCGAGTTCCAGCGCTCGCTGAGCGCCGAGGGAAACCGCCGTCAGGGCCGCTGAGCGTCCCTCCGCCAGCCGGGCCCGGGCCGCCAGGGGCAAGGGGCGTCCGTTGCGGATGAGTTCATCCAGCAGATGGTCAAACCGGCCCAGAGCGGCGAGACGCGAGATTCGGCTGACGGTGAGCATGGGAGTCCTTTCCTGAACGACCCTTCCCTGATCCGTACCGAAGTATACGGATCGCGTTCGGGTTGTCAAGAAATCGGTTAGGGTTGTGGAAGGAATCCACATTTTGGATAGGTCCGCGTTCGGGTGGGGCTCACTTGGCGCTCCGCCCGGGCAGCCGTAGGCTCCGGGTATGCCTCAGCCGCTGTGTTTGGAGTGGGCGGATTTTGACCGCGAGCCGGACAACGGCGCCGTCCAGGGGCCCACCCGGGACGACGTCCGCTCCATCCTGGTCCATCTTGACGGTGGCGAGGAGGGGTTTGTGATCCTGTCGGAGGCCGAGGAGCACTACGTGCAGACCGCTTTCCGCGATGGAGACCCGGAGGAGGGGTTCGTCGTGGAGTATCGCGGCGCTGGGGTGCAGTTTGAACTGGACGAGGGCTTCGTCCCGGTTGAGCGCGTGCTGGCGATCTTCGAGGAGTTCTTCACCACCCGCAAGCGGCCGGCGGGCGAGTGGGTGGAGATCGACTTCTAGCCCCCAAGGGGGCGTTGCACCGGAACACGCGGGCGCGGGCACCGTACCGTTAGCGATGCACGCGCTCCCCCTCGTCGCATTTCTCGCGCTGGTGACCCCGCCTTCAGCGGCGCAGGGGCCGGACACGGCCGCCCCGCCATCTCAGGCTGAGCCGGCGCCCGCACCCGCAGAGGCCGCGCGGCCCGAAGCCAAGCCCGATGAGTCCAAGGCGCTGCGCGATCGCGCCATTCAGGCTGAGAAAGACGCGGGCCAGGACGCGAGCAAACTCAACGACGCGCTGAACCTGTACAAGCGGGCGGCCGAGGCCGGCAGCCGCGAGGCCCTGCGCGACGTGGGGCGGTTCTACGACTACGGGCTTGGGCTTCCGGCGGACCAGGCGGAGGCGGCGTCGTGGTACCGGCGCGCGGCCGAGGCGAACGTGGCGCTGGGGCTTGAGGACTGGGCGCGATGCCTGGAAATCGGGCTGGGCGTGACCGCCGACGCGAAGGCGGCGTTCACGGTGCGCCAGCGCGCGGCCGATCTGGGCGTGGCGGCGGCCTGGAACAACCTCGGCATCATGTACCAGGCGGGGCGAGGCACGGATAAGAGCGAGGAGCGTGCGCTCGTCTGCTTCCGGCGCGGTGCCGAACTGGGCGACGTGGGCGCGATGGCCAACTACGGGCTGTGCCTGGAGCGCGGCGTGGGCGGGCCGCCCGACGCAAAGGAAGCCGCGCGGTGGTACGCGAAGGCCGCGGACGCCGGCTCGGTCCGTGCCGCGTTCAACCTCGGCAATCTCTACAGCGACGGAGTGGGGGTGAACCAGGACGCGGCGCTGGCGGCGAAGTGGTGGGGCACCGCGGCCGACGCGGGGCATGCGGGTGCGATGGCGAACCTCGCGCTGGCGTACCTCAATGGCTCGGGCGTGGCGGCCGACGAGAACAAGGCCCTGACCCTTTACCGCAAGGCGGCGGAGGCCGGCGCGCCCTCGGGCATGTCGGGCGTCGGGTTCTTCTACCTCCAGGGCAAGGGGGGGCTGAATCGCGACCCGCTGCAGGCAGCCGAGTGGTTCCAGAAGGCGGTGGATGCCGGCTCGGCGATCGCCGCGTACAACCTGGCGGTGCTCTACGAGACGGGCGACGGCGTGGTCGCCGATCAGCAGAAGGCGACGGACCTCTACAAGCTCGCCGCCCAAAGAGGGGACTCCGAGGCCCAGCAGTGGTTGGCCGAGCGGGGCATCTCGTGGCGGCCCTGAGCCCTCTTGGTGAGGGTCTGGGCTAAGTGTTTCAACTGTATTCTGGAGTTCAGTGTCGCTTGATGCCCGTTGTTGCTCAAGCCGCTGGAACCCCCCGCGCTTTCCGGCCATATTTCTAACAGAAGCCGGTGTGCGCGATCGCCGAAGACTCCTTCGGCGGGCCGCGTCGGGGCGGGGCCGGCATGTTCTGGGGGCAGAGGAAGGAAGAGCACATGGGTCGGAAGGGCGCTTGCGCGGTCGTGGCTTCGGTGGCGATGCTGTCCCTAGGGACAGGGGCGATGGCCCAGCCGCGGGTCCCCACCTCGGTGCCGGACTTCTACTTCCACGGCACGCAGCCGGGCACGCTGACCCAGGAAATGGTGGACCCGCAGACGTGCGGGCTGTGCCACACGGACTACATCGGGCAGTCCCCCGACAAGTACACGATGCCGTACGGGCGGTGGATCGAGTCGATGATGGCGCACGCGTATCACGACCCGGTCTTCCACGCCGCGCTGGACGTGGCGGAGAAGGACGCTTCGGGCGCGACCGACGCGTGCATCCGCTGCCATGCGCCGGCGGGCTGGGTGTCCAACCGCGGGCCGACCCGGCCGGTGGGCAATCCTCAGCCCTTCCAGCCGCAGGACAACTTCGGCATCTCCTGCTCGGTTTGCCACCGGATGGTGGACCCGATCGAGCGCGTTCCCGCGCCGACGGCGGGTACTGACGGGACCTTCACCGCGACGACCGACCGCGAGATTCTCGAAGCGCTGGGCGTGAACCGCCCGCCGAACTTCGCCAACGGCGGCCCGACGGCCGCGAACACGTTTGTGCTGGACCCCGAAGACCGCCGGCGCGGGCCGTTTGACCTGGGCTTCATGCCCTATCACAACTGGCTGCAGTCGGATTTCCACATGACGGCTCGACTGTGCGCCGCCTGCCACGACGTGAGCAACCCGGCATATGTCCGCCAGCCCGACGACACCTACGCCCTCAGCCCGCTGAACCAGCCTCACCCCACGGGCAACAAGTACGAGATGTACCCGCTGGACCGGACGTTCTCGGAGTGGCTGATGTCGTCGTTTGCGCAGGGCCCGGTGACGCTGACGGTTCCCAACCCCAACGGCGAGCCGGGCGAAGTGGGGCGGTACGCCTTCGACGGGGTGACCGAGACGGACGACGGCTCGGCGCTGGTGATCTTCAACGCGGCGACGTCGTACCAGAGTTGCCAGGACTGCCACCAGCCGCGAGCGGAAGGTCCGGGGTGCGCGCTGGGCGTGCCGCCGCGCTCGGTGCCGGTGCACAACTTCTCCGGTGCCAATAGCTGGGTGATCCGCTCGGTGTTCGATCTGTACGGGTTTGACAGCGGGCTGTCCGACGTGTCGCAGGTCGAGAACTCGGTGAAGCGCAACGTCGCGATGCTGAACAAGGGCGCGGATCTGTCCGCCGCCCGCGTGGGCTCCGACATGAACGTCCGCATCATCAACCAGACGGGGCACAAGCTCCCCACCGGCTATTCCGAGGGCCGGCGGATGTGGATCAACGTGAAGTTCTTCGGCGAGGGCGGTGCGCTCATCGACGAGCGCGGGGAGTACAACCTCACCACCGCCGACCTGAACGAGGGTGACACCAAGGTCTATGAAGTGAAGCACGGGGTGGACAACAACGTGGCGGCTTACCTCGCGCTGCGGGCCCTGGAGACGGGCAACCCCGCTCTGGCTCTGCCCGCGGGCGTGGGCTTCCACCTCGACATCAACAACAAGGTGTTCTTCGACAACCGCATCCCGCCGCGAGGGTTCACCAACGCGGCGTTCACGGCGGTGCAGTCGCCGGTGATCGGGTACACCTACGCCGACGGGCAGTACTGGGACGACACGCTGTTCGCGATCCCGCCGGGGGCGCGCCGGGCGGAGGTGCGGCTGTTCCACCAGACCACGACCAAGGCTTACGCCGAGTTCCTGCGTGACAACGCGGTGAACGTGAGCACGGTGGTGCCGCAGCCCACGCCCCCGCCGCCCGCGCCGCTGCCCATCGGCCAGGTGGTCTATCAGCAGTGGGAGAAGTTCGGCAAGAGCGAGCCGGTGCAGATGGGCTTCGCGGTGCTTGACCTGGGCGCGTGCAACCGGGCGGACGTGACGGACATCGGCGACACCGGGGCGGGCCCGGACGGCCAGCTCACTGTGGACGACATCATCGCCTTTGTGAACACGTTCGGCGACTCGGTGGGCTGCCCGGGCGTGCCGAATGTGGCCTGCAACCTGGCGGATATCACGGACATCGGGGATACCGGTTCGGGCCCGGACGGGCAGCTCACGGTGGACGACATCATCGCGTTCGTGAACTCGTTCGGGGATGGCTGCTGAGACACCGAACGGATTAGTAACTGGACGGTTTATTCACAAACCGCCGCATCCCTTGATTTCGGCGTGGCGGATAGGCCGATATCGTGCCATAATGGGTGCATACCCGGGGGTTCTCTCCGGGTGGCCGAGCCGTTCGTGTTCGAGCCAGAGGGGTGATTCAGGAGACGGAAAAATGACGCTTCGTCGTGGTTCGGGGTTCACGTTGATCGAACTGTTGGTGGTCATCGCGATCATCTCGCTCTTGGTGGCGATCCTGCTGCCGTCGCTGGCCGAGGCCCGGCGCGTGGCGCGGCACACGCTGTGCAAGAACAGCAACAAGCAGTACTCGGTGGGCGCGGCCAACTACGGCACCGACTTCAAGGAGTCGCTGTACTCCTTCACCTGGAGCGGCGGCCTGACGAACGTGGCGCAGATCTCGAATCTGATCGCCGAGGCCGCCGGTCTGGGCATCACGATCACCAACATCCCCGACGACATCGACGCGGCGCATTACCAGGCCCGGGTGATCGTCACGCGGCGATCGCGGAACTACACCATGCCCGACCAGGGCCGCTGGATTCCGCACGTTCTGTACAACCACCTGGTGCTGCTGGACTACTGGCAGGCCCGGTTGCCCGACCCGGTGATTCTGTGCCCTGAAGACAAGTTCCGCCAGGACCTCTTCCAGATCACCGTGGGCACCTCGGTCACCGCCGCTCAGACCTGGCTCAATCAGCGCGGCATCGCGGCCCCTCCCAGCACCCGCTTCATGTTCTCCTCGTCCTACCAGCAGCCTTCGGCGATCTACGCCCCCGACCGGGAGTCTGTCCGCGGCGGACAGGCGCGGCAGGCCAACGGCTCGCATCGAATCTATGACGTGCGCGGCGGGCGGCCGACCTATCCCGACTACGTGCTGGGCAAGCGACTGCTCTCCCAGGTTCGCTTCCCGTCACAGAAGGTGTACCTGCACGAGGATGAAGGCCGGCACTACAGCCGGACGAGGCTCCCGATGTTCTACGGCGGGGCGAAGCTGGAACTGCTGTTCATGGACGGGTCTTCGAACTTCGTGACCGTGGCCGACATCAACCCCGGCGCGTACTGGCCGGCGACGAACAACACCTTCATCGCGGCCACCGTGGACTACGACCCGGACCCGACGTACAACGACGCGGCGTGGCCCGGGCGTGCTCCCAACACCGTGGTCAACGACGTTCCGGGTCGCATGCGCTGGACCAAGCGCGGCCTGCAGGGCATCGACGTGGGCGGTCGCGAGCCGTAAGGCCGCGGCCAGCTTGCCGACCAAGCCTTCTTGAACGCACGCTTTCGGGCGTGCGTTTTTCTTTGGGTATGGGCGCGGCGAACGAGGCTCCGCGCGGTCAGCTATTCACGCTCACGGTGAGCGACACGCGGGTGGCGGGCGCGCCGTACATGTCCTCGGTGATTTCCCAGTTGCCCACGCGGATCTTGCGGCCTTCGGGGTCGATGCCCTTTTCGCGCATCAGCCGCTTGAGCGTGGCGGGGAGCGCGAACTCCACGTCCTCGGGCACGATGTCGCGCTGCTCGAGTTTGCCGCCGTACTTGCTGAGCAGGGTCTTGCAGATCTCGGCGACGAGGTCCTCGGGGGCGCTGGCGCCGGCGGTGAGCAGGACGGTGGCGTCGCGGCCCGAGCCGGGGGTGGCGGCGAACCACTCGTCGCGCAGTTCGGTGACGTCGTCAAGCAAGTAGGCCTTGACGCCCACGTTCTGGCTGATCTCGGTGAGGCGGACGGAGTTCGACGAGTTCTTGCTGCCCACGACCAGCACCACGTCGCACTCGGGCGCGATCTGGCGGACGGCGTGCTGGCGGTTGGTGGTGGCGTAGCAGATGTCGGACCCGGGCGGGTCCTTGATGTTGGGGAAGGCCTTCTTCAGGGCGTTGATGATGACCGCCGCGTCGTCGGTGCTGAGCGTGGTCTGCGTGAGGTAGACGAGCTTGTTGGGGTCCTTGATGTGGAGCCCGGGGATGTCGTCGGGGCTTTCGACGACCTGGGTGGCCTCGGGCGCCTCACCGCGGGTGCCCACGACTTCCTGGTGATCTTCGTGCCCGATGAGCAGGATCTGGTACCCCTGCTTGGCGTAGCGGATGGCCTCGCTGTGGACCTTGGTCACCAGGGGGCAAGTGGCGTCAACCGCGGTGAAGTTGCGGGTGCGGGCCAGCTCGCGGACGGCGGGGCTCACGCCGTGGGCGCTGAAGACCACGATGGAGCCCTCGGGCACCTCGTTGAGGTCTTCGACGAAGATGGCCCCGCGGTCGATGAAGCGCTGGACGACGTGCTTGTTGTGCACGATCTCGTGGTAGACGTAGATCGGCACGTCTTTGCACAGGCGGAGCAGTTCGTCGACCACGTCGACCGCCATGTGGACGCCGGCGCAGAAACCGCGGGGATTGGCGAGGATGATCTTCATCGTGGCAGGAGTTTAGACGGGCCGGGGTGGGTTCTCCGAGGGGAGGCGGATCACTTCGCCGACCACGAATCCACCGCGAGTTGCACCCGGCCGGGGCGGTTTACCTCGCCGTCGGAGAGGCCGGGATCGGCCCGGAGGATGGTCACCCCTTGGGCCTGAAGGGTGAGCAGGGTGTCCTTCATGGTGGGGTCGAGCAGTTCGATCGTCATGGAGCGGGGGTTGGCTTTGCCCGAGACGGCCTCGGCATGCCAGGCGAGCCAGGCATCAAAGTCGGTCATGCTCACTTCCAGCTCCAGGGTGTCGCAGGCCCAGGCGCCGGACTTGTCGTCGCGTCTTCCCCCGATCCCTCCGATCTCGGAGATTCGCTGGGTGGGGAGGGAGTCGAGCTTAACGCGGAAGTTCGAGCTCTGCATGGCCTTGGTCTTCGCGTTTGCCGCGCCGGCGACCTTGCCCTTGCCTTTCGTCCACTGGCTGCGCGAGGGGGCCAGGGTGACTTCGACCGTCGCCGGGCGCCTCTCGGTGACGTCGAGCGGGCCGACGTGGAGTCGGGTCACCGCGGCCTGTTCGATGGTCAGGGTGTACTGGGCGTTGCCGCTCAAGTCCGTCTGTGTGACCGTGCCGTTGGCGACCTGGCTTCCGCCGCGCAGGGCGGTGTTGAGCCACGCGAGCCCGGCGGGATCGGCGACGAGGGCGCTGAGGTCGGCCGAAACTCGGAGCGGGTCGATCTTGACGCCGGCCTTGCCCTGGATGACGGCGCCGCCGCCGTCGGCCTCGAGCAGGCGCACCGAGGGCGCCGCGTCGAACTTGGCGACGATCTCACCCATGCCGGCAGAACCTCTGCTCGGCGGGCGCGAGGCCAGCAGAGTTGCGGAAAGGCCCAGGGCGGCCACAACGGTCAGGGTGGTGAGTCTTGTCATGCTTGTAGAATACCGTGGCCGGGCCCCGGCCTGCGCGCCGCCGGGGTCACCCCCGTACACTCTGCCCCTAGGCATGTCCTCAGCCGCCGCACAGATCGATCCCGCTTTGCCGCCCATCCGGCTGGCGGAGCGTTTTGGCCCCGGGGCGGCTTCGCCCGAAGCGGTGGGTGAGGTGGCGGCGCGGGAGTATGTTCGCGGGCTGACGACCTCGCACTACGAGAACTTCTCGGTGCTCAGCCGGCTGGTGCCGGAGCGGCTCCGCGAGCCGTTTGCGGCGGTGTACGCGTTTTGCCGGTGGGCGGACGATCTGGGCGACGAGACGGGCCGCGACGAGGCGGCGCGTTCGCGTTCGATGGCCCTGCTGGATGAGTGGCACGGGATGCTGGAGCGGATGTACCGCGGGGACGCGGCGCACCCGGTGTACGTGGCGCTGGCGCCGGTGGTGCGTCAGTTTGACCTGCCCATGCGGCCATTCGCCGACCTGATCGACGCCTTCAAGCAGGATCAGCGGGTGACGCGGTACCAGACGTGGGACCAGGTGGTGGATTACTGCAAGCGATCAGCCGACCCGGTGGGGCGGCTGGTGCTGATGCTCGCGGGCTATCGCGAGGATGACCCGGCGAACGCGGAGCGGTTCCGCCGGTCCGATGCCACCTGCACCGCCCTTCAACTCACGAACTTCTGGCAGGATGTTCGGCGCGACCTGGTGGATCGCGACCGGGTGTATGTGCCCGAGCGCGACACGGGCGTGACGGCCGACATGCTCCGCGACTGGATGAACCGTCCGGACGATCCGGCCGCTCGGCTGGCGTACATCCGGGCGTTGCGCCCGCTGGTGGATCGCACGTGGGACCTGTTCCGCGAGGGCGAGCCGCTGCCGGCGAGCCTGAACTCGGACATTCGCCCGGTGGTCCGGCTGTTCTGGCAGGGCGGGGTGGCGGTGCTTTCGGCGGTGGAGCGCACGGGCTGCACCACGCTGTGGCAGCGCCCGCGATTGACGAAATTCAAGAAGGCCTCGCTGGTGGCCCGGGCCATGATCGGCCGCTGGCTGGGCGGGTCGTCCTCGGCGGTCCCGGCTCCGGGTTCGCCCGCGCGGCTCTCCGCGGGAGGGGCGTCGGCTTGACCACCGCCCCCGTCCAGATTGAGCCCGTGCCCGTGGCGATGGATACCGCGTCCATCGTGCCCGCCCTTCCGGGCGTGCCCGAGACGGTTCTGGCCGAGTCCTACGCCATCTGCCATGACGTGGTCTCCACCCGGGCTCGCAACTTCTACTACGGCCTGCGGCTCACGCCCGAACCCCGGCGCTCGGCGGTGTACGCGATTTACGCCTGGATGCGGGCGGGCGACGACGCCGCCGACGCGCACTGCGACCCCGCCCAGCAGCGTATTGCGTTGCACGCGTTTCATGAGCAGTCGCGCGAGGTGCTGAGCGGGCGGGTGGACACGTCGCGTCCGAGCATGTGGCTGGCCTTCGCCGCCACCGTTCAGAGTTACCAACTCAGCCGGACGCACCTGGACGAGATGCTCGCCGGTCTGGAAGAGGACCTGACGCACGCGCAGTACGAGACGGACGCGATGCTGGACCGCTACTGCCACCGTGTGGCGAGCACAGTGGGGCTGGTGTGCGTGCAGATCTGGGGCCTCCGCCCCCGGGTGAGCCCCGGGGACGCGGCGGCGGTGCCTCGCCTGGCCGAGCGGCGCGGGTTGGCGTTCCAGCTCACCAACATCCTGCGCGACTTCCGCGAGGACCTGGACGGTTCGCCCTCGCGCGTGTATCTGTCGCGGGAGAGCTTCGCCCGGGCGGGGCTGACCCCGGCAGAACTGCGGGCGTGGAGCGATCCGGAGCGTTGCCGGCGGTATGTGCTGGAGCAGGCGGCGCGGGCCAAGGCTCACTTCGAGGCGTCGGCCCCGCTGGACGGGCTGATCGACCCCGGCTGTCGCCCGACGATCTGGGCGATGACCCGCATCTACGAGGGTCTGCTGGACCAGATCATCGCCGATCCGGCCCGGGTGGTGGGGGCCAAGCGGATCAGGCTGGCGAGCTGGAAGAAGGCGGCGATCGCGGTGCGGGCCATGCTGGCGTCGCGCCGATAATCAGGGCGTGCTTTCTCCCCTGGACAACCCGCGCGAGCCGCTGATCCCCCGGATGTTCTATCGGCGGGTGCTGCTCCTGGGCGGCCTGATCGCGGTGGGGCTGGCCCTGCCCGCGCTGCAACTGGCGCGGCTCACGCTCGTGAAGGGCGACCAACTGCGCGACCAGGCGGAGAGCAAACTGATCAGCCGGGCCTGGCGGAACACCAGCCGCGGCAAGATCGTGGACCGCAACGGTCTGGTGCTGGCGATCGACCGCCCGGCGTATGACATCGCGGTGGAGTACCCGGTGATCACGGGGCAGTGGGCCTTCAGCCAGGCCTCGGCGCGGGCGCGGCGCGAGAACCGCGCCCGCTGGAACGAACTGACCGCGGCGCAGCGCCAGGGCGAGATCGACAAGTGGCTCCCGCAGTACCGCCTGCAACTGGAAGCGGGCTGGGACGAGTTCTGCCGGCTCGCGGGCGTGAGCCGCGAGGAAGTGGAGGAGCGCAAGGCGGCGATCATGGCGGACGTGTCGCGCCAGGCGGCGACGGTGTGGGAGCGCCAGCGCGCGATTCGGGAAGACGAACTCAACCGCGGGCGCGAACTGTCGGAGCAGGTGGAGGTGACAACCGCGCAGGTCGCCCGCCCGATCCGCGAGCAGACCGCGGCGCACGTGATCCTCCGGAACGTGGAGGACAAAGTCGCCTTCCGATTCCCGCTGGAGAAAGCCGGCTCCAAGACGGCCCCCTCGCCGCTCATCCTGCCCGGGGTGAGCGTGATCGAATCGGGCGGGCGCGAGTATCCGTTTGATGAGTACGAGGTGGCGATCGACCGCTCGTCGTTCCCCGGCCCGCTGAAGGCCGACGGGCCGGTGACCATCCGCGTGGAGGGCGTGGGCGTTCATCTGGTGGGCTGGATGCGCGACCGGGTCTTCAAGGAGGACCAGGACCGCCGCCCGCTCCGCGCCGTGCAGCCCGACGGCACGATCAAGCTCGATCGCGGCGGGTACATGGCGGGCGACTCTGTCGGGCACTGGGGTCTGGAGCGATCGGCCGAGGACTCGCTGCGCGGCGAACGCGGCCTGCGCGTGGAGCAACTGGACACGGGCGAGGTGGAGTTCGCGCCGCCCAAGCCCGGGCA
The DNA here is from genome assembly GCA_022843545.1 of Phycisphaerales bacterium. Lineage (GTDB taxonomy): Bacteria > Planctomycetota > Phycisphaerae > Phycisphaerales > UBA1924 > JALHNL01. The sequence goes on from JALHNL010000019.1 coordinate 41,871, forward strand.
CGACGTGCAACTGACGATCGACGCCAAACTCCAGGCCCGCGTGCAGGCGCTGCTCAACGAGCAGGCGGGGCTCACGGTCGTGCAGCCCTGGCAGAAGAACAAGGCCGCGGTGACCGGCGAACATCTCTCGGCATCCGCGGTGGTGATCGACGTAGCCAGCGGCGAGGTGCTGGCGATGGTGAGCACGCCCACGTTCACCCGTCGGCAACTGCGCGAGCAGCCCGACTCGGTGTTCAAGGATGAGAAGCGGCTGCCCCTGCTCAATCGGGCGATCGCGCGTCCGTATCCCCCGGGGTCGATCGTGAAGCCCCTGATGCTCTGCAGCGCGGCGGCGATGGGCGTGTGGAGCCCTGAGCAGCAGGTGGAGTGCACCGGTCACCTGCTGCCCGACCGCCCGAATCTGTTCCGCTGCTGGATCTTCAAGCCGCCGTTCAGCACGACGCACGAAGCGGTCTTCGGGCACCACCTGGGCGCGAGCGATGCGCTGATGGTGTCGTGCAACATCTACTTCTACACGCTGGGGCGGGTCTTGGGGCCCGAGCGCATCGGCGAGGCGTATCGCATGTGGGGCGTGGGCCGCTCCGCGACGCACCCGGACCTGGGCCTGGGCGATCAGTTCGCCGGGGTCGCGGGACCGGAGGCGGCGGCGCCCGCGTCGGATCGGCGCGAGATGGGCGA